>NZ_DDGH01000053.1:0-104780 GCF_002337565.1 Rhodopirellula sp. UBA1907
ACGGGCCGTATCCATCGGCATCACTTGCACGCGAGCACCTTCCCAACTCATTTGCGACGCGCGGTGGAGCGGGCGGGGATTCTGAAGCATGTGACGAGCCACACGTTCCGCCATTGTTTTGCGACTCATTTGTTATGGTCCGGGACGGACATTCGTCAGATCCAACAGTTGTTGGGGCACAGTGATGTGAAGACGACGGAGATCTACACGCACGTGCGGAATCCGAACGAGGCGAAGGTGGTCAGCCCTCTCGACCGATTGGTGCAGGACGAGGAGGTGGCTGTGGGTTGCGCTCGAGCCGACTGAGGGCCTCAGTCGGCTACAGCGTTGGATGGAGTTGGAGCGGGGCTTTTGCCCCGAGCTAAGCATGACGGCCCCATCCGGGGCGAAACCCAGACGCCAACCACCATTTATTTTTCAAACGTCCCCCAAAGATCCAGTGCCAGGTGGGACCTGGGCTACGAGCGACCGACTTGCTGGCGCGGCGGCGTTGAACAGGGGAGTGGCAAGTCCTTTTGCAGTTTGCAATTGTCAATTTCGCTTTTTCAATCGACTGGGGTGTTTGCGTTCGACCTCCCCTCGCTTCGCTCGACCCTCCTGCCAGGAGGGTGAATTGGTTCTTTTGCTGGACGCTCGCTTTCCGACCCGTTTCGCTTGGAGTCGTCGATTTTGTTGTGGGTTGGCCGTTCTTGGCCGACATCCAAAACTCCGACGGGCAAGAGTGCCCATCACAACGCGACGCGTTAGCGAGGGACGCCCCCCAACTTCTACGACGGCCCCATCCGGGGCGAAACCCAGACGCCATCCACCATTTATTTTTCGAACGTCGCCAAAGAAACAGTGCCAGGTGGAGTATCAGATGGTGGGTGGCACCATGCGTTGCTCATCGTTCCCGTGATCCCCTCGTTGGTCTTGTTCTTGTTGGCATCCATCGTGGCACTTGAGAAACGCGGACTCGTTCACGGGTTGTCAGTTCATGGCGGAACGAGTGACAATCACGCAAAATCGTAGCAGGCCAGGGCGTGTTTGGATCCGGCACCACTGCTTTCCTGTTCAGTCCACATTCAACATGCAAGGTTCTCGCGGTGGCCTCGAAATCCAAGAAGAAAAAGAAGGGGCAGCGAGGCTCGAAGGCTTCCAACAGCCCCACCCGAGTCATCGACGTGCGACAAGCGATGACGCAACATCTGCATGACGCCGCGTTCATGAGACTGGATCAACTTCTCGACGCGGAAGCGGGATCAACTCACTTGGCACTTGCCGCCGACGTGTTCACGCTTGGATCCAAAGCGGCCGAATCGTTTGTCTTCCTTCCCAAGGATCCATCTGCGCTGTTGGCCAGGATCGACTCAATCCTTGAACGTCTGAAGATCAACGATTCGTCCACGACCGGCGAATCGGATCGCGTCGATGTCATTCTCGAGTCAGCCAAACGTTTGCGGAACATCTTCGGTGGGGAAGCGATTGCGGATTCCGATCTGCTAGGCGTGATGGCGGATCAAGCGATCGCCAAACCCGAACTCAGAGAACGGTTGCCAAACGAACTGGCAGAAGAGACTCGGCTTATCGTGGAAGCTCTCGAACACGTCGAGGCGGGCCGGGATGAAGAAGCTTTGTCCGTCCTCAAACCGATCGGATTCCGCTCGGTGATGGCGCCCTGGCGTCTCCTCATTCGCGGCATGGCTCACTTCTACGGGGACCGAAGGGACGAAGCGTTGGAAACGTGGAAACGGTTGCCCGCGGACCGTTTGCCCCATGCCATGGCTCGTGCGATTCTGGGAACCGTGAGTGTGGCGTTTCCGGGTCAGACCAAGGTCGACAAACGAAATTTGGCAGGTCTGACAAAGAACAAGCAGCCCGACTTGCTGGACATCCGAAACGACTTGCAAGAATTGTTCGAGGGAGCACTGTTCCACGAAGTCCTTCAGAAGATCAACACTTGGGAGAAAGAAGGGTGGATCTCTCCAGCCACTCGCAATGCTCTGCACGACGCCATCTACACACAATTGTTGATAACGAGCACTCCCGATCAGGCCGGTGCGATCTACGCCAAACTTCGCCCACCGGCTTGGGACCCCAAGCTGGCATTGCCCAAGGCAATCGGACAGTTCTTTTCAGGCGATCCGGCCGACCCCCATGCTCATGCCCAGATAGATCGGTTCGTCGAATCAACTCAAAGCAATCCGCACCTATCGGATTCCGATCGGACCGCGATCAAAGCCGTGGTGAACGCCAGCATAGCGTTCTTCCTCGGCACGTTGGTGAAACGCTTCAATGATGAACTTCTTCCTGATGCCGATGGGGACTCGGATTCGCTGAAAACGATCCAAGTCATCGGAAAACAATATCTGGAGCGATTGTTGAATGCCGTCCAAGCGTGCCCGCATTGGGACGCGCCGCTTGAGCATGCCCCCTTTGCGGGCATCGATCCCATTCTGCTTCCCCGAGAATTGATCTGCGAGATACATGAAACCCGTTTGAAAGCTCGGGGTGATGATCTCGGAGTCCTCTTTTCCGCAGCTGAATCTTATATCCAAACCGACCTGCAACGCACTCGTCCACTGGTGCAGCAGTTGATTCAGATCGCACCGCGTGACCAGCGCACGATCCGTCTCGCATGGAATCTGAGCACACTGTCCTTCATCGCCGCGATCCAAAATGGGAAAACGGATGAAGCTGAACAGCACCTCGAGTTGCTCAGCTCAAACGTGCCTTCCGATCAGCCGGACGGTTTGCTGGAACTGTACCGTGCCATCTGCCAGTTGGCGCAAGACCCCGACACCGATGTGGAATCTTGTCTCGTCAAAAACGATGAGTTGAAGGTGCCTCGCTTTGCATCGTTGCTTCTGTTGGAAGCGATCTCCGCCAGGTGTGGGTTGCCAGCCAAAACCCGCAAAAAACTTCGCGACGCGCGCAAGCCGCTTTCGAAATCGCCATCGTTGCAAGCCGTATCGTCCGCCTGTGACAAGGCGGGTCGTATGTTGGTGAACGAAAAGCTCGACTTCCCTGGCCGTGCAGGCATGAAGAAGGAGCTGATCACTGTGGCCAAACGAGCGTTGACCCAATCGAAAATCGATGCTTACGACATCGAAATGGCGAACACCATCGGCGTCTTTGCTGTTCTCGCCCAAGATGACGTCCTGCGCCGACGATTTTTGCAAGCCACACCCCGCCACATCGATTGGCACATCGTCAGCTTGGTCCGAGCGTTAGGAGTCGATTTGGAGCTCGCTTCGTCCATCCTTTCCGATGTGGTGTACGCGGATCCCGCTGCCTCCAACAGTCTGCCCGCTGAACTGCGTCCAATTGCCCTGCGACTCTATGAAGCCAGCGAGGAGCATTACAACGAAGGCATGTACTCGGATGACGACGACATGGACTTCGAATTTCTAGACGTTGACGACATCCCGGATGACGTTATGAATTCGATCCCGCCCGAGATGCTGCTGGCGTATATGCAGGACCCGGAGGCGATGGAAGCGCAAATGAGACAAATGATGCCAGGCAAACTTGCTGACGCTTTGCTCGAGGTGCTCGCGCGGCGTGTGCGAGGTTGATTCCACTCCAACGCTTCCTGCCGTCTTCTCGACCTCTCTCGCTTAAAAATCAATTCACTGTTTGACAGACAAGAACATCGTCATGAGCCCCTCGAATCAAGATCCCTTCGAAGTCCTTGGCCTGGACGCGAAGGCAACGACCGCTGAGATTCGCGCCCGGTACTTGGAACTGGTGCGTCAACATCCACCCGAACGTGACGCCGATCGGTTTGCTGAAATTCACGATGCGTACACAGCCGTTGGAGATCCGATTCGAGTTTGGTCCAGCCGACTGTTCGCCCCTGAACTCCCCCATTTCAGTGACGTCATTGACCAGTTTCAATTTCAACCTCAACGCTTGCCCACCGATGCGTTGCTTCGTTGTGCTCAACGACTCCATCAATCCAACCGTGGACCAGCGAAGTGAACATTCCCGCAGAAGACGACTGGCCCCAAACGCGAGCGGCAATCAAAGACAGGTTGCTCGAATGGATCGACACAGCAGGCGAAACCTACCACGGGCGACAACAAATGGCGAGTATGCTGGCGGAACTGGACCATCAATGGAATTCCGATGCGTCTGCCCCGCCACACGCTGCCCTTCCGCATGCACCCGCCGCAGCCTCGCTTCATGGACTGGGGCAAATCACTCGCGACCTGACCGCACTGCGGCATGAACTGAAGCTCAACACGAAACAAAACCGGTCGCTTTCAGATACGCTCGCCAGTGACGCGGAACGGATCGTTGCGGCCAGCGACGCGTTGCTGGAACAACTCCGCGAAAACTCGACTCGGACAACTGCCGGCCAATCGCCCACGGGGCAACAAGTGTCACCCGCAGATGCGTCGATGTCGGAAACGACTCGTTCAGCGATCACCGCCATCGTAGAAGTCGACGAAGCGCTCTCGCGGCTCACACAAGCTTTCGAAGCCGCGGTGCGAGATTGCCCGGAGCCGCCCACCACGGTGGCCACCGGATGGTTTGGTCGTCGCAAACTCGAAGAGCACGAACAACTCTGGCAAACCGCTTGGCAATCCAGAAATCAATCCCTCAACGGGCTGGCGGAAGGCCTGAGATTGACCACGCAGCGAATGAGTCAACAATTGGCATCACTGAATATCCAACGTGTGGGAGTCGCCGGGGACGCCTTTGATCCGCAAACGATGCAGGTGTTGGAAGTCCAACCCTCTTCGGAACATCCCATTGGCACTGTCCTGCGGGTTCTGCGAACCGGGTATCAACAAGCAACATGGTTGATTCGTCCCGCACAAGTTGTCACGGCCCAGGCCGTCACCACAAATTCTTGAGCCGAACTCTTCCCATCGATGCGTTCCACGCGTCATCCTCCAACGACTGACCATCCATTCAAGGAAACAGAATGCAACCGACGATCGGGATCGATTTAGGGACCACCAACAGCGTGGTCGCCGTCGTTGAAAACGGCACTCCCCGAGTGATCAAGAACCCGGAAACGGGTGAGGCTGTCCTGCCCAGTGTCGTTGGGCTGGATCCGACCGGCAATTTGTTGGTTGGTCAACCTGCGCTCAATCAAGCCGCCTTGTTTCCTGAATCGACGATTCGCAGCGTCAAGCGAAAGATGGGTGAGCATGTCCAACTCACTCTCGGTGCAAAACAACTTTCGCCGCCTGAAGTTTCCGCCGTGATCCTCGGACGCCTGCGTCAGTGGGCAGAACAAGACCTCGGATGCGAAGTCAACCGCGCCGTGATCACCGTGCCCGCCTACTTCGATGACGGCCAACGAGAAGCCACCCGCCACGCCGGCGAACTGGCGGGATTGGAAGTGTTGAGGATCGTGAACGAACCAACCGCTGCTGCCTTGGTTTACGATTCGCAAAGTCACGATCCACACAAAGTGCTCGTCTATGACTTGGGCGGTGGCACGTTTGATGTTTCGATCGTTGCCATTGAATCCGGCGTCGTCGAAGTCCTGGCCACGTTTGGCGACACGCACCTCGGCGGGGACGACTTTGACGCACTCCTGTGCAACCAATTGGTAAACGCAACGGGGGATTTGAAAGATTCAATTCTCGCTGATGTCGGTGCGATGGCACGTTTGTCCTTGTCAGCCGAAGCGGCCAAGCGACGTCTGAGCTTCGACACATTCACCCAGGTCGCGGAAGAGTTCTTGTTGCCCGGGAATCCATCCAGCCACCTGGAAACGACCCTGGAACGGGATGATTACGAACAGTCCATCGAGCCACTTTTGGATCGAACGATCTCGTGTGTCGATTCCGCCGTTAAAGATGCGGGATTGCATGCCGGCCAGCTCGACAAAGTGATCCTCGTCGGCGGCAGCACCCGGACACCTCTGGTCGAACAACTACTGACTCAGAAACTGGGGCACCGACCTTCCGCAGAAATTGATCCCGATCTTTGCGTGGCTTTGGGTGCTGCCGTGCAGGGTGCTCTGTTGTCAGGACAAGACGTCGACCGAGTCTTGATCGAAATCACGCCTCACACGCTTGGGATTCGCTGTGCCGAGGCTCGCGATCCGCTTGGGCCCGCGAATGCTTTTGCGCCCATCATTCCCCGCGGCAGCGCTCTTCCCTGTAAACGCTCGCAAACTTTCTACACCATGGTCCCAGGTCAGCCGGAGGTTTCGGCGGAGGTCTTCCAAGGAGAAGCCGCGGTCGTGACTGAAAACATTTTTGTTGGGGAAGTCGAACTGGCCGACCTGGATCCCGATTCACCCGCTGACAGTCCCATCTCGGTGACATTCACGATGAATCTGAACGGCATGCTGGAGGTCCGAGCTGTCGACCGACGAACCGGCAAAGAGGCTTCCGCTGAGATCAAACGCTTGAACGAATCATCAAAACAGGCAGGATCACAAACCGAGTTTAGTTCGGTTTCGGCGGACGAGATCTCAGAGATGCTCGGACGCGTCCCTGCAAGCCAGCCGTCTCAAACGGACGAGACCCAGTCGCCTCAAACGGACGAGGCACTCGAAGCTGAATCCAAACCCAGCAACACTTTGACACGGCGGCTCGATCAATTGATGCCATCGATCCACGCCACCCGCCAGAACGCTGACGAACAAGATGCAGAGGAGATCGATGACTTGGTGGCTGAGTTGAAAGCGGCCGCTGACAGCAACAACTCCGAAGCGTTTGCCGAAAAAGTCGAAGCGCTCGAAGACCTCCTTTTCTATCTCAACGATGCCTGATCTCAGCGACACCGCCACCGGCGAACTCCCGACAAGCCCAACACCGTTGTCATTGACCTGCCCCGTTTGCCATGCCAAACAGGTTGTCTCGGACCAATGTCGGCGCTGCCGTGCCGACTTATCGTCCATCAACGCACTGCGGCGCAGCGAGGCGGTCGCGTCGCTGGCTGCGCTCGTGAATTTGGTGGCGGGCAACCCATCGGACGCGAAGCAATCATTGCGGACCGTCGAGATGTTGGCTCCACAAAACGCGAAAGCACTGCAACACCTGCTTGCGACGCAGTCGGCTGATTGAACTCAAACGCGTGCGAGCGATTCAAACGAAGTCGGCCTCACGCGTTTGCGGCCGATGCATCCATCTCATTTCGACGAGGATGCAAACCTTCCCAGAGGTGAATCCACGACTCGCATGCGTTTCATCGTCACGCCTTCTTCTAGCAGTCGTTGCTCTTGCAAAGACGGGTTCACTGGCGGCAATCGCCCATCGTTGTAGACCACTCGCCACCAGGGCAACGCGTCGAACGATGTACCGAGTAATTGCCCCACCGCTCGGTGCCGACGTGGATAGCCCGCACGTGCGGCGACGTCGCCATAGCTGACCACTTCGCCCGGACGAAGCTTCTCAATCGTGCGAACGAACGCCGCTCGCATCGGATCTGATTCAGATTCGCGAACGGTCCACTCAGACGACTTTGCTGACTTCGATGGCATGGGCTCAGAATTCCACTCTGTTTTCGTTTCGAGACCGCGAACCTGATTTTAGTTGCATGCGTCTTGACTACCGACGATCATGTCGTCAACGGGTCGCGATTCCGCGTCGCGACAAAACTTCCGCACGTTCGCTTGTCTGTTCTGGTTGGCACCTGGGCAAGTGGCGTCGAACCATGTTTTTAAAGGAGGTGATCAAGTGGATTATTGCTGTACTAGCCAACGGGGTGGAAACCCTTGACGAAAGTCGGCGGGCTGACGCCAGGGTCAGCCACCCCACTCGCGATCACTTTCTAGAACGCGAGCATCGCCCGTTTGCTGAGATGGTTACCTTGGTCTCAGCAGACGGGTTTTTTATGCGCTGACCAATTCAGGCTCACGCATGTTTCAATCCCAGGCGTGTTCAAATTCGAACGAACATGTCACGAAGCATCGTTGCAGCGAATGCGTCAGTTCACGCTGAACGGCGGTGGAAAATCTTTTCGCGAGCGCGACGACTCGGCCAGATCGACGTCACCTTCTTCCACGCTGACCGATTGAAGATCCAATCCGCCTTTCTTGATCAAGCGAATCAAAGCTTCCGCTCGTTCATCCACATCCGACATCGCCAGCAATTTGATCTTTTCGTTCGGATCAAACGGCAACGTGTAAGCGATGATGTCGGTGATCGGCCCAACACCCATTTGACCAGCCATCAAATCGTGCAGCGACTTCTGTGAGCCTTCGCTGACCGGAATGATCTTGCCGAACGCTTCCAGCAAACGTTTCTTCAGATCCGCTCGCTTCTGCGTTCCGGCGGGCAGATAGAAGTCATCGATCAAATCGACTCGTGCGGTCCGGAATGAACGTCCGGTCTCCAGTTCGTGCCGAACGGTGGCACGACGGATTCCGACAATCAGAATGTTGTGCCGGTCGCCTTCGAGTTCCGCGTGCGAGATGATCTTGCCGACACAAACAGTCGGCGAGATTGGCGGCAACATGTTCAGCGGTAGCTTTTGCTTGGTCGCCTCATCGATCGCGACGTTGCCCTGTTGATTCGTCAACGTCGCCATCGTGATGAGGTGATCCGTCGACAATGCTTCTTGCAACATGTCGACGTAGCGAGGTTCGAACACATGCAAGGGTTGCATCGCATGGGGAAACAAAACCATTCCCGGTAGCGGAAACAACCGGACCAGCCCGTCGAAGTCATCCGGCAGACTGGTCACCCCTGTGATCGAATCAAAACTCATGAATCAGTCGCTGCTGGAGAAGGCAATCAAGATTCGCAGCACGTAATAGAACAGCAACGCGACCGAAGCAAACAATGCCAAAGAAGCGGCAACGTGCTGACGCGTGTCGTAGTGATGCAAAACATTGGAAGTGTCGTAAAGAATGTAGCCGCATGCCAAGGCAACCATCGCGGCACTGAAGAACAATCCCAACGAGAATCCGAAGAGCACGCCGCAAACGACTACGCCCATCGCAACCAAACCGGCGACAAACAAGTACGTTCCCCACGATGCGAGATCGACTCGCGTGAACATCACAAATCCTGTCAGACCAGCGAAGGTCAGTGTCGTGATGATCCCTGCCAAAATCGGAATCTGAGGCTGGTTCATCACGTGAATCGCGATGTACATCAGCGGCAGCATGATCACGGCTTGGGCGACCACATACAGCCCCAACCCAGCGTATTGCAGCCCGCGCGATTGCCCGCTGCTGGCCCACGAACGAGCCATCCAACTGACGGCCATGAAGGCACCCAAAACCAACAACCAACCGTAGCCGCCAGTCATTCGCTGAACCAGCATCGTCATCGTGTCAGCTGGCACCAAAGTGAACAGAACCACTTCCAATGCCAAAAACGCGAACACGGCTCCCGACAGGTGAGCGTAGGTGCGTCGGATAAATCCAATGCGTTCGTTTTCGTCCGCGTAGATCGCTGCGTTGCCGTAAGCGGCACCGTCGACACCGGACGAATAAGGATTCATGTTGCTCATGAGGTAACTCGTTTCAAAGGAAAGTCTGAATCGTTGCTGGTTTCACAAATTGGATTGCCAAAGCAATCGTCGCTCGCAAACTCCGCGGGGGAGGTCGCTATCCCCGAGGGTACAACGAGCGTTTGCCGGCTGCATCCAGGATGAACGATCCACTCGAAGATTTCACGGTCGTTTCTCACCGACTCGGCGGCTGAGAAGACGCTTTGTCGACGATCAGACAATTTGTGCGGTTCAAACCGGTTCTACGGAGCAAATCGGTTGTTGCTCGCTTCGAACATTTGGGTTTCCAGAAATATACCCCAATGCAACATCTTGGGGATCAATCGAGAGCTCGATGTGGTTAAATTGCCAGGAGCAGCCCACTGAACGATCCGCTTATTCCAACGCAATCCTCGCACCTTTCCTGAAACGCCAACGTGGCGATTTCTGGCAACATCTGGTGCCGCGTGATTGACTGATTCCCGGACCGTCTCGCTCCTCGACACATTCCGTGAAGGAAACACAGATCATGATCCTTTCCGGTCAAGACATTCAATCGCGGCTGGGCAAAGACATCGTGATCGATCCCTTCGATCCGTCTCGTTTGTCACCCAACAGCTACAACTTGACGCTTCACGACGAGCTTCTGGTCTACGAAGAAGTCGTTTTGGACTCAGCGTCACCCAACCGCTACCGCCGACTGGCCATTCCCGAGGAAGGCCTGACGCTGCAGCCCGGAACTTTGTATTTGGGCCGCACGACCGAACACACCGAAACGCATGGTTTGGTCCCGATCATCCAAGGGCGATCCTCCGTCGGTCGCTTGGGGCTTTTCCTGAATCCTGGCGGCAGCCTCGGGCACGCCGGATATCGCGGCACTTGGACGCTGGAATTGCACTGCGTCCAACCCGTCCGAATCTACCCGCACATTCAAATCTGCCAGATCACGTACTGGGAAATCAGCGGCGACAGCCCCGAGGAAGTCAGCGAGAAATATCAAAACAGCAACGATATTCAACCATCGCTGATGCATCGCGAATTGGGTTTCGACGATCGAGACACCCAACTGGAATTGGGCTTCGACGAAGCCATTCGCAGCACCTCCTGAGCCGCGGCAATCATTCCGCCGAATTCAGACGCGACCAAATGTCGCTGCTTCCGCTGACTCGTCAGATGCATTCAACACGAATGTCACCGCAGCAATCGTCACGAGGATCCGAGGCAACATCCGGTGCCGACGCCAAGCGACCAACGGTTCAATCGCCAATTTGGCCGGAATCAACCGCGTCCGGTGCATGGTCCGGCGAGAATTGGGGGCATCGTGACGGAACGGCCTCCTATTTCGATCTTCACAATCGCTTCACCAAGCTTTTTTGAACGCCGAAAAGGTGCTGAAGAAAAACTTTCGCCCTAGCCAAAGGGGGTTAGCACAACCAACTGTCCAGCAAACCTGAAACGGGCATTTCAGCGGCCCTTCCTAACCTTGCTGGAAACGTGCAAGAACGGCTAAACTACTAGGTCTGACTGAAAAACTCGACCTATCTGATCCAATCGTCCGCGAGCCGGAGTTCTCTACTCTCTATGTCCGAATCAAAATCCGTCGCTCAAGCTGAAATTTCCCAAAACCTTGGCGAATTGCAGCACTCGCCGGACGTCGATGTCGACTCCGCCGAAACCCAAGAGTGGATTTCATCCCTCGAATATGTCCTTCAGAGCAAAGGCCCCGAACGGGTCAAATTCCTGATCGATCAACTGCGTGACCGAGCCGCCGAAGAAGGCGTGCCCCTTTCCTCGGACACCTCGACGCCATACGTCAACACAATCCCACCTCACGAGCAGCCCGCTTACCCCGGCAACCGTGAACTCGAACGACGCATCAAATCGATCATTCGCTGGAATGCGATGGCCATGGTCGTCCGAGCCAACAAACGGCCCGGCGGCGTTGGTGGACACATCAGCACCTTCGCCAGCTCCGCAACACTCTACGAAGTCGCATTCAACCACTTCTTCCAAGGTCGCGGCGAAGACGGTTACTCCGGCGACTCGATCTACTTCCAAGGTCACGCGTCGCCCGGCATGTACTCGCGTGCCTACCTCGAAGGTCGCTTGTCCGACGAGAACCTCGATAACTTCCGTCGTGAGCTCGCACCCGGTGGCGGACTTTCCAGCTACCCACACCCTTGGTTGATGCCCGGCTTCTGGGAATACCCGACCGTCTCGATGGGCCTCGGTCCAATCATGGCGATCTACCAAGCCCGCTTCAACGAATACCTGAACGATCGCGGTATCAAAGACACCAAGGGCCAAAAGGTTTGGGCGTTCCTCGGTGACGGCGAGTGCGACGAACCTGAAACACTTGGCGCGATCGGATTGGCTTCGCGTGAGAAGCTCGACAACCTGATCTTCGTGATCAACTGCAACCTGCAGCGACTCGATGGTCCCGTTCGCGGTAACAGCAAGATCATTCAAGAACTCGAATCGATCTTCCACGGTGCCGGATGGAACGTCATCAAAGTCGTCTGGGGCGGCGAATGGGACGAACTGCTCGCTCGCGACACGACTGGTTTGCTCGCCAAACGTATGAACGAAGTCGTCGACGGCCAGTACCAAAAGTACACGTCGATGCCCGGCAGCTACATTCGCGAGCACTTCTTCGGCAAGTACCCCGAGCTTCTCGAGTTGGTTAAACATCTCTCAGACGAGAAGCTCGAAAAGATCCGCCGCGGCGGTCACGATCCGGAAAAGGTTTACGCGGCTTATCACCGTGCAACCACACTGAACAACGGCAAACCGACCGTGATTTTGGCCAAAACGGTCAAGGGTTACGGACTCGGCGAAGCCGGTGAGGGACGCAACGTTGCTCACAACCAAAAGAAGATGAACGAAGCCGAGTTGCTGGAATTCCGAACTCGTTTTGGCATTCCAATCAGCGACGAAAAAGTTGGCGACGCTCCGTTTTACAAACCGCCAGCGAACAGCAACGAGATCAAGTATCTCAAAGATCGTCGCGAATCACTCGGGGGGCCGGTTCCAAGTCGTCCAACCGAACATCCGACGCTCGAAGTTCCTTCGCTCGATGAGTTCCGCAAGCTGATCGGCAAGCTTGAGGACAAAGAGTGCAGCACAACGTTCGCCGTCGTTCAAATGCTAACGGCGATGTGCCGCGACAAGAAAATCGGCAAGTACGTTGTGCCGATCGTTCCGGACGAATCGCGTACCTTCGGTATGGAAGGCATGTTCCGCCAGTTCGGTATCTATGCCCACGCCGGACAGCTCTATGAGCCGATGGATTCGGACCAAATCTCGTTCTACAAAGAAGCCCAAGACGGCCAAATCTTGGAAGAAGGCATCACCGAATGCGGTTCGATGTCCAGCTTCAACGCTGCCGGCACAGCGTACAGTTGTCATGGCGTGAACATGATCCCGCTGTACATCTACTACAGCATGTTCGGGTTCCAACGTGTTGGCGATTCGATATGGGCTGCCGCAGATATGCGAGCCAAAGGTTTCCTCGTCGGTGGTACCGCCGGCCGAACAACGCTCAACGGCGAAGGCTTGCAGCACCAAGACGGGCACAGCCTGCTCAACGCAATCGCGTTCCCAACCGTGCGTGCCTACGACCCTGCATTCGCGTATGAAGTCATCGTCATCATCCAAGAAGGCCTGCAACGGATGTATGCCGATGGCGAAGAATGCATGTACTACATCACCGCTGAAAACGATCCTTACACGCATCCAAAGATGCCTGAAGGTTGCGAAGAAGGCATCATCAAGGGGATGTACAAGTTCAACAGCCGCGAAGTGGACGGTGCCAAGGCTCGTGTTCAACTGTTCGGCAGCGGTGCGATCCTGAACAGTGCTTTGAAAGCTCAAGAAATCTTGGCCGAGAAGTACAACATTGCCAGCGACGTTTGGTCGGTGACCAGCTACACGTTGCTGCGTCGCGAAGCTCACTCCGTCGAGCGTTGGAATCGTTTGCATCCCACCGAGACGCCTCGCAAAAGCTACCTGGAAGAAGTGCTCGAAGGAGTCGAAGGCCCATTCATCTCGGCCAGCGACTACGTGCGTGCTCTCGGCGAACAGCTCACTCCTTGGATCCCGGGCGACTACTACGTCTTGGGCACCGACGGCATGGGCCGCAGCGAAACTCGCGAAGCACTCCGTCGCCACTTCGAAGTCGATGCGGAATCGATCACCATCGCTGCTCTGGGTCGCCTGGCAAAAGCCGGAACGTTCGAAGCTGCCGACGTGGCACAAGCGATCAAAGACCTGGATTACGATCCCGATAAAGTCGATCCTTACTTCGCCTAGTTTTGATCGCAAAACGCGAACGTCGTTCGCAACGCATGGCCCAAATTTGAATCGTCCCCGAAACACCGGGGACTTGGCCACCGTCGAACGACCGAGCGTCTCAACCTTCTCCAATCACACTCTGACATATCTTTCCCATGACTGAAGTCAAACTCCCCGAACTCGGCGACGGCATCGAATCTGGCGATGTCCTTGAAATTTTCGTTTCTGTCGGCGATGTGATCACCGCCGGTCAAGACATCGTGGAAATGGAAACGGACAAAGCAACCGTTCCCGTGCCGAGCGACGTGGGCGGCAAAGTCACCAAGATTTCGGTTGGCGAAGGTGACACGGTGCCAATCGGCGGCGTGTTGATCGAAGTGGAAGCTGCCGCCGGAGCTGAATCCGCTTCTGCACCGGCTGCTCCAGCGGAACCGGAAAAGAAGCCTGAACCCAAACCAGAACCTCAGGCGGAAGCACCTGCTCCCGAACCCGCCGCACCTCCTGCTGCAAAACCAGCCGCACCTGCGGCACCACCCGTTGCTCAACCCGTCGCAACACCAGCCGCTCAAACTCCCGCGGTCGCGGACGAACCCGATGCACCCGTCGACGGCGGTGGATCAATCCCAGCCGGTCCAGCGATCCGCCGCTTCGCTCGCGAAACGGGCGTGAACCTGGCTAGCGTGACCGGAACCGGTGCTGGTGGACGAATCACTCGCGACGATGTTTTGGCCGTCGTCCGATCGGCCAGCCAAAAGGCTGCCGCACCTGCTGCGAAACCAGCCCCATCGGCTGGCGCGGCTGCACCTCGAACCAACGCCACTTCGGGCGATCTTCCGGGAACTCCCGACACGGACGACTACGGCCCGATTCGCGTCGAACGAATGAGCAAGATCCGTAAAACGATCTCGGCTCAAATGCACCTGTCTTGGTCCACCGTTCCACGCGTGACCAACTTCGACGATGCCGACATCACAGATCTGGAACGCCTTCGCCAGAGCAGCAAAGACGACTACGCCGCTCAAGGTCTCAAGCTGACCACGATGCCTTTCTTGGTCAAAGCCGTCGCAACGGCTCTTCGTCATCACCCATCACTCAACGCGGTGATCGATTCCGAAAACCAGCAAGTCATCTACAAGGATTACGTCAACATCGGCATCGCGGTCGACACCGACAACGGCTTGGTCGTTCCCGTGATGCACAACGCTGACCAAATGGGCATTCCCGATACCGCTCGCAACATCGCCGAGATGGCTGGCAAAGTTCGTGGCGGCAAGTTCGGAGTCAACGACCTGCGTGGTGGATCGTTCACGATCAGCAACCTGGGCGCGATCGGCGGCCAGTACAGCACACCGATTGTCAACGTTCCCGAAGTCGCCATCCTGTTGGTCGGCCGCTCGCGAAAGTTGCCCGTTGTCATGCCCGACGATTCGATCCAACCTCGCCTGATGATGCCGCTCAGCCTCTCGTACGACCACCGCTTGGTCGACGGCGGAACCGCAGCCCGCTTCCTCAACGATGTGATCGGATACCTGCAGGCCCCAAGCCGTCTGTTGCTAGCTCTCTGATCTCAGAGCCAGGCGATCTGCTCTGATCACTTGATTGAACCATGAAAAGGCCGAGTCATTCCGACTCGGTCTTTTTTTGTGCCATCACATTCGAAGCGAATCGCAACTCTGGGTTTGCTCCGCACTAAGTCCATACGCTCCGCACTAAGTCCATACATTGGACAAAGGCATTCATCGTGACGATCATTGGTTGTTCCCCACACCCAAGTCACCGGTCACAGCACACAGATGAAACTGATTCACGCCGTTGTTCTCGTTTGTCTTTCTTTGTTCACCACGAGCCTGCAAGCTCAACCGTCGCCGGGCACCAATCAGTTGAGTGATGAAGGCATCGCTCGAAAAGCGGCGCATGCCTATCTTTTCAACCAGTTTACAAACGGCAAAGAGACGACCTATCGCGGCGAAGGTGACGACCGCGATCTTGTCGAACTGGTCCTTTCCAACGAAACGTTCCAGCTCAGCGGAGACGTTTCGATCGAATTGCCGCCCGGAAGCCAGCGGGTCGCATCGTTGTTCAAATACATCATCCTTCGCGGCGAAAACCTAAATCATCTCGGCGGCATTGACGTCGCTCCCTATTCCGGTGGCGGAACGGTGGAACGCAGCACGCAAGAACCCAAGCTGTATCGTTTCAAACCGCCCGCGATGCCCGTCCCCAGCGAAGACATGCCACCAATTCGCATTCGCACTCGTTGCGCCGCAGGGAAGACGGCAACCGTCACACAGATCGCTTTTAACTCACAAGGCAAACTGCCGGTGAAGTTCGACGACATCCCCTATCGAACCCTGGGAGCCGATCAACCTCGCGTTCCGGTCAGCGTGCGTGTCGACCTGCAACACGAACTTTCCATTGCCGGCCACGTCGACCTGGAACGCGAAAAGTTCTTTCGCTACTACGCCGCACCGGGCACATCCGACCCAAGCTTTGAACGTTGGGCCAGCGAACACAACTTTTCTCCGGGCCGCCAAATTTTCAAACTCGATCCCGCCTTGGTGGTCGGCTACGGTCCGGGCGAAAAACTGAAGGAAGATCCCAATAACAAAGGAGCCGCTGACCTCACGTTCTTCGAGCGTCATGATTCATCCGCCCCCAAAACGATCCCCGCGTTTGAGGACGCTGATTATGCGATGTGTTTGAACGACTACCCAGAGTTCATGTCCGTCGAACACGTCGGGCGCGGCACACCCTTGATCGAACACTTTGGAGACGCGGCTGATCTTGCCGCCGCACACATTGCCGACCAAGAGGCAGACGGTGGACGGACCGCGAAATGGTGGGAAGTCAAAAACGAGTCCACCATCAAAGCCGAGTGGGACTACCACTATAAAAAGCACCGTGATTCTTGGGCCTTGCTCGCCGAGTTCCACAACGATGTCGCCAAAGCGGTGCACGCGAAGACTCCGTCGGTCAATGTCGGCGGCCCGACCTCCGCGTGGATGCAATTGCATGTCAATCAATTTGGACTCTATCGCGACCAAGCTCGGTTCATGGATCTAACCCGTGATCATCTGGACTTCTACTCCCACCATTTCTACGAAGACAAGGGATCGCTCGGTGCCTGGGAACGTCGCGACAAAGGTTACTCGGGGTACCTACTCGGTCGTCTCGAAGCCACGCTCGACATGTTGCGAGCTCACATGGAAGAAACGGACAACGTCAAACCGATCCTGATCACCGAGTGTGGTTCACTCCAAGCTGGCCGCGGCGCAGCGGACTATTGGCTGCGTCTGCGATCTTTCAGTGCCTTCTTGCACAAACTCATGAGCCGTCCGCATCAAATTGATTTGTCGGTCCCGTTTGTATTCACGAACATGCACTGGAACCCGAACAGCGGCAACGTCGCCTTCGTTCCGACCGAAGGTGCTTCGGCGAGAGGCCCGCTGGCCGACTTTGAACCCACACCAGTCGCACACTTTTTCGAACTGTGGCGTGATTTCGATGGCAGACGACTTCCAGTTGAAACCAGCGGGCTGGCCCCTGTGGGATTGAACGCGACGGCTGTCTATCAAGGCAATCGCCTGCAACTTGCACTGACCAACATGACAAGTCGTCAACTCAGCGTTGACCTGTCCGACATCGCAAGCGACACCCTGAACGCATCATCCATTCACCAGCGGCGACTACGATACAACGACGGCCAAGTCATCTACGAAGACGCGATCTCTCTGCCTCATTCGAAGGCGGTTCCAGTCGACGCGGAGGAAACAACCGTTGTGACGTTCTCGTTTGACAAAATGATCCAACCGGCCAAAAAACTTCATCGTGAATTTGCTTACGCTGCAGGTACGGCCGTGACCGCCGATCAATCGCGTGCGTTCCAAATCGAAATTCATGACGCATCAAAAATCGATTCGGCGAAACTGGTCATCGGGATTCATCGCAACAGCGGACTGGAAGAAGCCGTTGCCGGAACCTTCAATGGACAGTCTTTTGAGTCTCACCCTGAATGGGCCCACGAGTTTGATCAACTGATGGCTCCGCTAGAGATTTCTATCTCCAAAGACTGGCTGCAGAAAAACAACCAAATTGAAATCAAATCCCAGCCTGGCTTGACCATCACTTCGGTCCACCTGATCCACGACCGCTTTGAGTGAGGCTATCGACGGCGGACACTGCTGCTATCTTTGAGTCGCACGAAACCTGCTTCATTGCGTCCTCACCAACGTTCCTTCCGCTGCGGAAATGCATGACAACCTGGATCGCCCTTTTTCGCGGCATCAACGTTGGCGGCAAGAACAAACTGCCGATGGCCGCATTGCGATCGACTTTGGAATCCATCGGATGCCAAACCGTTCGGACCTACATCCAAAGCGGCAATGTGGTGTTCACGTGCGAGTCCACCTCGAAGGCAAAGCTTGCCCGACGAATCGCCCACGCGGTTGACGAAACTTTTGGGTTCGTGCCTCAAGTGATGCTTCTGACGCCAGACGAATTTCGAGTTGCCGTCACAAACAATCCATTCCCCGATGCGGCTGCGTTCCCCAAAACGCTTCACTTCTTCTTTCTCTCGGCAACACCAGACGATCCAGATCTAGCGTCGATCGCCGATCTCGCTACCGACACCGAACGCTTTGAATTGATTGGGGATGTGTTCTACCTTCACACTCCCGACGGTTTTGGAACGTCCAAATTGGCCAAAGGCGTCGAACGAAAGCTGGGGGTTGCCACGACCGCTCGCAACCACTCAACGATCGAAAAACTCGCGAGCCTTTTGGATTCGGAATAGTCCATAATGTCTGCTGGCTTAGACAAACGAATGCTCACAGAGACGTACTATGCAGCGGATATCCATCGCGATCCTGGCAGGTTTGGCCGTCAACGCTTCACTGCTCTTTGCCGCGACGCCGGCCGAGAAAGTTGCACGACAACCTGGCGAATGGTTCCGAGGTGCTGAAGGGCAACAAACGCTGCGTTGCATTCTGTCTTGGCAAACCGATCACGGCGATTGGCCAAAGAACATCGACACCACGAAAAAACCGTTCCCTGCGGACCGAGACAAACCCAACGGCAGCTTCGACAATAGTGCCACCATCGGTGAGCTGCAGGCTTTGGCACGGGCTTTCCAAGCCACCGGACAAGGCGAATACAAATCAGCCTTCCTGAAAGGCTTCGACCATCTCTTGGCCGCCCAGTATCCCAACGGCGGTTGGCCACAGTACTTCCCGCTCAGCAAGAACTACCACCGGCACATCACCTTCAACGATGGAACGATGATCAACATCATGCAGTTCCTGGACCAGGTGACTGAAGAACCCGCCTACGACTTGATCGGCGATGAACGTCTCCTCCGCACGCGAAAGGCGTTGGAACGCGGGATCCAGTGCATCTTTGAATGCCAAATTGTCGTTGATGGTGAGCGAACCGTTTGGTGTGCCCAGCATCATGCGGCAACGCTCGCTCCGGTCCTCGCCAGAAGCTACGAACATCCATCGCTCAGCGGTGCCGAAAGTGCGGGCATTCTTCTCTACCTCATGGATCTTCCGGAACCGTCACCGCGAGTGATCGAGGCGGTGGAATCCGGCGTGAAGTGGTTCGACTCGGCTAAGGTGAACGGTTACCGCTACCGAAAGGGGAAGGAACTACCATCGCTGATCGCGGATCAAAACGCCCCGCCGATCTGGGCTCGGTTCTATGAAATCGAAACCAACCGTCCGATGTTCAGCGATCGCGATGGGAAGATCGCCTACGACCTGGACCAAGTGGGCGAAGAACGAAGAAGCGGCTACACATGGTACGGAACCTGGGGAACCAAGGTCGTGAAAGCTCACGCAAAATGGAAGAAGTAATCCGACGCGGTGTTCAATCCATGAATTTGAACTGTATCAAATACCGGCACGCCTGATTCGATCGCAAGCAGGGGCTATCATGAATCACTCTCCTCCACCTGCCATTCGAATCCGAGTTGATGATGAACCATTCATTCCGACTTCCGGTCCTCTTTTTGCTGACCTTGACCGTCACTTGTTGCTGGACCACGGACGTTCTGGCACAGCGTGCACGTCCAACTATCAAGGATCGTTTGGAAAAGGATGATGCGAACGACGACGGGAAAGTTTCCAAGGGAGAATTCAGTGGCCCTGACAAACTATTCGAGCGTCTCGACCGTGACGGCGACGGTCAAATCGACATTATGGAAGTCGTCGGGAAAACGCCAATGAGACGCCCCGAAAACGTTCGAAACTCGCCACCTTCCTCCCCTCTAGGTGTCGAAGTCAAACGTGATGTGGTCTTTGGAAAGGGCGGCGGCCGTGACTTAAAGATGCACATTGTATTGCCCGAGTCAAAACCGAGCGAACCATTGCCGGCTTATGTTTGGATTCACGGTGGTGGATGGCAAGGGGGATCCAAAGAAGGTGGTATCAACCAGGTTTCGAGAATCGTGACCGAGGGGTTTGTCGGTGCAACGATCGAATATCGACTGACCGGTGAAGCTCCTTTTCCCGCACAAATCGAAGACTGCAAATGTGCGATTCGCTTTCTACGCGAACATGCCGACGAATACGGCATCGATCCCGATCGCATCGCCGTGGGCGGCAGTTCCGCGGGCGGCCACTTGGTCGCATTGTTGGGCACTTCGGGTGATGTCAAAGAACTGGAAGGATCAGGCGGTTGGGCTGAACAATCCAGTCGTGTCCAAGCGGTGGTGGATCTTTATGGGCCGACCGACTTTTCAAAGTTTGTCACCACCAAAGGATTCGAGTCCCACAACCGCGACGGTTCGCCCGAATCGAAACTGCTCGGCGGCGGTGAGGTCCTCGGGAACGACGAGGGAATTCGTCGCGTCAACCCAATCACGTACATCGACGAGAAGGATCCGCCCTTTCTAATCATCCACGGAACGAATGATCCAGTCGTTCCAGCCAACCAAAGCCAACTGATCCATGACGCTCTTGAGTCAGCCGGTGTCGAAACAACTCTCAAACTGATTCGAGGCGCCAAGCACGGTGGCCGCGAATTTCACGATCCCGAAATTCGCGAGCTGATCACGACGTTCCTGAAGAAGCACCTTCAACCATCTGAATGAAAACGCTTTGTCAGCTCAGTTATTGGGCCACTCATCGGGAACAATAAAGAACCGCTCGACAACTTCCGCAGTGTTCGTGCTGGACATGGAGCGACGGGCCGCAAAGATGGGCCGGTCAAACTGCGCGGCTTGCTGATCGACGGCGCCAAGAAACTCGTCGACATCCATCCATGGTGCTGACGCGTCACCGCTTGAACTCACTGCCAACCAGTGAGGCTTTGTCAGTATCCGAAATTCACCACCTGGGTCAGCAACCTTCTGTAATTCGCGATGATGCACCCAACGTCCTTGGTCGTGATCGGCAGACATCCAACGTGGCAGCTCTGCAGACTTGTCGGCACCCGGCGGGTAGAACAGGCATCCTTTCACGATCGCTTCACGGACCTCGACGTCATTTCGAATTCTGTTGCTCAATAACAACTGATGATCGTGCATTCGTTGAGTCTTCCGCTCGAATGTGTCGCGTGAGTTCGGGCCGACAAAGTGGCTTCCGCGATGTGGCTGCCCGGTCAGATGCAGGTAAAACTTCACCGCGACTTCCCAGTGAGTTAGCCTGCCACGCTCATCAACGAAAAGAAAATCAATCTCACCGAGCGTTCTGCCTTCCTCGCGAACAGGCAACGCGTGAGCGATGATTTGCAAGCCGCGAACGTGCTTGAGCCAATACAAAACCAATCGCTCAAAGTATGGCCCGACCTTGTTCGACACGTGCTCATCCATGAAAGCACGTAGGTGCTGCTGGTAAACCTGTGAACGTTCAAGCGTCGGACATTTCCCCGCTGGTGAAATGAGAGATGGGCTGTTCACCACCCAAAGCAAGTCTTCAATGTATTGATCCAACCTACTCGCCCACAGTGTTGTTTGGCATGTGACAACTCTGCATCTTCATCAACGCACGTTTCAAACCGGGATAGATACGGACGCCGACGATGGCAATCGCGAGCTCGCCAAATGCGGCTCTTCCGAAGTGCCGTTCAATCCTGAGAGCCACCTCTTCGTCAATCGATCCGACTCCCAAGCAATTCAGTGTGTGCTCCCGCACGTCCTTGAGTTCAGTCGGCAAGCGTTCAGGTGAACCGACCATTTGCTCGATAAGCAGCTCGGAGACACCAGCTTCTTTCGCCATCTTCACGTTCAATTCCAAGCATCCACTGCAGTCTTCTTCCTGCATCACGGTGATGGCCGCGGTGAAGTAGGCCTCTGCGGTCAATTGCTCGTAGTGCATTGTCATCGGGCGTGCGGCGGCGAAACGTCGGAACGATTCGGGCGACCGAGCGAACAAATCCTTCATGTAGTCCGCGTTGTATCCATAGGCGGACTCGAACGCTTCGATCTCCGCGACAATCTGAGATTCATCGTCGGTGGCTGTACTTTCCTTTGGCATCCCATGTTCCTCCCAGCAGCATTTGGTCATCGAAAGCGACGCGTCGTTATCTTCGCCTCGGATAACGAATAAGACCATTGGTGTGGGACGCTGCCCGGCAATTTCCGAGTTTGTTTGATCTGTGATGATGCACATTCTCGATCGTGTCATCGCCGGAGTCTCGGTGCTAGGGTCGCGGACCGGACCTAATTGCGACGCAACCCTTTACTACGACCCCTTGTCACGCTAGCCTGGCTATTGGCTTTTGAATAACCTCAGGATCCGAAGACTAGAAACGCCGCTGCAAACGCACAAGAACACGTCCTGATTAGGAAAAGGCGCGCGTCTCCCCTGCCCCGCAACTTATTCGCCAGCCAGTTCTCACGCAGGAGCTCTCAGTTTCTGCGTCACTCGGTGGCTGTCGAATTCACCGTATCCCCGACCTAAAGAGATCCCCCCATGACGAATGATCGTTCTAAGTTCATATCGAAGTATCTGATGCTGTTGAGTGGCCTGCTGCTCTCGCTTTTTGGTTCCGTCGCGACCGCGCAAGAAATCAACGACAAGTGGAATTTTCAACTAAACGATCCCGGCGAGGGCTGGCAGCAACCCGATTTCAACGATTCAGAATGGTCGGATGCGGATGGAGGCTTTGGCACGCATGGCACCCCCGCCGCACGAATTGGACATGTTTGGGACACCGACTCGATCTGGCTGCGGAAGTCCTTTGACCTCAAATCGGTTCCCTGGATCCCTGCACTGTTGGTGCATCACGACGAAGACGCCGAAGTCTATTTGAATGGGAAATTGGTCGCCAAACTGAGCGGCTACAGCACTCAATACCACACGGTTCCGCTCGAACCCACGCAAGCGTCAGCGCTTCACGTCGGCAAAAACCTGATGGCGGTGCACTGTGTGCAAAAAACTGGCGGACAGTTCATCGATGTTCACGTGGTCGATTCACAGAACGTTCCAACACTTCCCAAGCCGGAACTCAGCACCAAGCCATTTCAATCAGAACTGATCACAAAGTGGGGAGCCGAAGTCACCGCGGAAAACGCATGGACCGAATACCCACGACCTCAGCTACAACGATCCAATTGGACCAACCTGAACGGCAACTGGGCCTACGCGATCACTCCCAAGCAATCGGAGATGCCGGCCGAATGGGCAGGCGAAATTTTGGTTCCCTTTCCGCTCGAATCGAAACTTGGCGGCGTCCAACGCTTGCTCGATTCGGAAGAGTCGCTGTGGTATCGACGCAGCTTTGAGGGGACTCCGACCGAGGGCAAACGAACCCTTCTGAACTTCGAAGCGGTCGACTACCAGTGCGAAGCCTTCGTCAATGGAAAGCCCGTTGGATCGCACACGGGAGGCAACACGCCATTCACGTTTGATATCACTGACGCTTTGAAAGCGGGGCAAAACGAACTGATCGTCCGCGTCGAAGATGCGACGGAAGAGTGGCAATTGCGTGGAAAGCAAACCTTGAACGCCCGCGGGATTTGGTACACGCAAGTCTCAGGAATCTGGCAAACCGTTTGGATCGAAGAGGTCGCTTCGCAGCACATCAGCGATCTAAAAATCATGACGGATGCAAAAGCCGGTTCCATCACAATCGCCGTCGATCGAGAAGGCAGTGCGCCGGTTGAAATCAAAGTCAAAGATGACGGCAAAGTGGTTGCATCGGCAACGACTGAGTCAAAATCGGCGACGCTGGCGATTCCCAACGCAAAGCTTTGGTCACCGGACACGCCGCACCTTTACACGATCGAGGCAACCATGCTCGACAGCGAAGGTGCAGTGCTGGATCAGATTCAATCCTACGCAGGAATTCGCGACGTCGGGAAAGTGAAAGATGCCAACGGGAACTGGCGTTTTACACTGAACGGCAAAGTCATCTTCCACTGGGGACCGCTCGATCAAGGATGGTGGCCGGACGGGTTGCTCACCCCGCCATCCGATGAAGCCATGTTGTTCGATATCGAATGGCTGAAGTCATCCGGTTTCAACATGATTCGCAAACACATCAAGGTTGAACCACGCCGCTACTACTACCACTGCGATCGGTTGGGCATGATGGTTTGGCAAGACCAAGTCAGTGGCGGTTCAGGTGAAGGTGCTTGGCCCAAATGGACGCGTCTTGATCCCAACCCAACCGACGCGACTTGGCCGGCCGAGCCTCACGCCCAATTCATGCGTGAACTGGAGTGGATGATTAATTCGCTTGAGAACCATCCGTCGATCGTCTGTTGGGTCCCTTTCAATGAAGCTTGGGGACAGCACCTGACGATGGAAGTCGGAAAATGGACGGTTGAACGTGACCCTTCGCGTTTGGTCAATATCGCCAGCGGTGGCAACTTTTGGCCGGTTGGTGACATCGTCGACGAGCACCGGTACCCGCATCCAGGGTTCCCGTTCAAGCTGAACACGAACGGCCGGTTCAATGACTTCATCAAGGTGATTGGCGAATTTGGAGGTCACGGGTATCCCGTCAAAGGACACCTTTGGGACACGAATCGGCGCAATTGGGGCTATGGCGGATTGCCTGAAACCAAAGCCGAATACAAAGATCGATACACGACGTCGATTGAAAAGCTGAAGGATCTTCAGCAACAAGGAATTGCTGCAGGTGTTTACACTCAAACGACCGATGTCGAAGGCGAAATCAACGGCTTGATGACATACGATCGAAAGGTGATCAAAATCCCCGCGGATGAACTGGCTGAACTTCACGAGCCGTTGCTCGAACCAGTCGACTGATTGATTGACCTCGCGTTGATCAATCACCGTGATGCAAATTCGCCAAACGCTCGGATCCCTCTTGATCCGGGCGTTTTCTCTTTAGCCAGAACGTCTTCACTGATGTCGGGAAAAGTTGCGTCTCGGCCACGACACAGCAACAATCGCATTTCGAACACCATTGCAAATTGGCGAAACCAAAACGAATCCCCTCGTTTTGGCGACGCTCCCACCAATCCCCACCCTCCCCACCAAGGAATCTTGTCCATGATAGAGCCCCATCTTTCATTCCAACATTTCAAGGCGACCACACTCCGGTCGTCCTGTTGCTTGTTGGTTTTCACGCTAATCGCACTGTGCCCGCCACTCGTTGCCACTGCGGCGGAACAACAGCGTCCGAATGTGGTGCTCGTGTTCATTGACGACATGGGATGGGAAGACTTTTCGTGTTTCGGAAACCAGGATGCTCAGACACCTCGCATCGACCAAATGGCCCGCGAAGGAGTGAGGTTCGAGCAGTTTTATGTGAACTCGCCGATCTGTTCACCTTCGAGAACCGCGATCTCAACCGGTCAATACCCGCAGCGCTGGCGCATCGGTTCGTTCCTAAACAATCGCGATCACAACAACGAGCGAGGCATCGCTCAATGGCTCGATCCAGCAGCCCCGATGCTCGCGAGATCGCTTCAGCAATCGGGCTATGCGACCGGGCACTTCGGAAAGTGGCACATGGGCGGCCAGCGAAATGTCGACGACGCGCCGTACATCACCGAGTACGGCTTCGACGAGTCGCTGACGAACTTTGAAGGCATGGGGCCGAAACTCTTGCCACTCACGCTGAAACCTGGTGACGACGAACCCGGCCGAATATGGGCAGACGCCGAAAGACTGGGTGAGGGCTATCGCTGGATGTTGCGATCCAAGATCACTGGCGGGTTCGTCGATGCTGCCATCCCGTTCATCGATGAAGCTCAAAAGAACAACCAACCCTTCTACGTCAATCTTTGGCCGGATGACGTGCACTCACCGTTTTGGCCGCCCGTGGATGAGTGGGCTGACGGAAAACGCGGTTTGTACCTGTCGGTTCTGGAAGAAATGGATCGTCAACTGGGCAAGTTGTTTGATCGAATCCAAAACGACGAAGACTTGCGAAACAACACGCTTGTTTTGATCTGTTCGGACAACGGTCCGGAGCAAGGTGCCGGATCGGCGGGACCATTTCGCGGCCAGAAAACGCATCTGTACGAAGGTGGCATTCGCTCTTCGCTGATAGCATGGGGCCCCGGTATTGTGACGCGAACCAATGCCGTCGACACGACATCGGTTTTTTCAGCGATTGATTTGGTTCCAACGCTTTTGGATATCACGGCAACCAAGCACCCGCAGGACACAACGTTCGATGGCGAATCGCTCGCATCCGTGTTCACCGGGGATGGCCAATCGCGAACCGCACCAATCTTCTTTCGACGACCACCAGACCGTGACTCGTACTACGGCGTGGACGACCTGCCGGATTTGGCAATGCGACAAGGCAAATGGAAGCTCTTGTGCGAATACGACGGCTCTTCACCGGAACTCTACGACCTGGACTCTGACCGAGGTGAAACCACCGACGTCGCGGCGGAACATCCCAACACGGTCGCAGAAATGACAAAGGATCTTGTTAGCTGGCACCGTTCAATGCCAGCTGACAATGGTGCGACCTACCGCATGAAGCCCAAGAAAAGAGAACGCCGTCGTTCAAAGTAGCTGCAGAACACCCCTCGAGTGGGCTGTGCGGTAATTGGGTCGACGCTTGATGACCGCCATCGCGGTTCGGTCAACGCGGACAATAGATCTGCACCGGGGCGATGCGTTTAGCCGCAAGCCGGGATGGGCGCAGGTTCACTACGGGGGATAGCCTGGACCTACTGACGTTGACTATGGCGGCGAATTCAATACACTGACCATGCAAGGGTGCGTTCTCCGCTCTTTGCATTGTATTTTTCGCCCCTCTTCCGAAAGGAACCCGAATGGTTCGTTCACTTCTACTCCTCTCTCTGTCGCTCGCTCTATTCTCGCTCGTTGGTTGTGGAGCCGATAACGGCACGGTCGGTCCGGGGGAGGTTGCCCCCATGACCGCAGCAGAGGAAGAAGCAATGGAGAACTACAACGAGTCCCACGCAATCGACCCGAAAACCGGTCAACCAGCCGGTCAATAAGGCTCGATTTGTACAAAGCAGGTTCTTAGCTCACCTGCTGAATGGTGAGTTGTTTTCTTTTCTCTTTTTTTGTCTGGAGGATCTATGAACAAATCAAGCTTGTTCCGCAATCGCTCAGCTTTCACGCTCGTGGAATTGCTGGTTGTGATTGCAATCATCGGTGTCTTGGTTGGGCTTCTTTTGCCCGCAGTCCAAGCCGCCCGAGAAGCTGCGAGACGCATGCAGTGCAGCAACAATTTCAAGCAAATTGGTCTCGCAATGCATAACTATCATTCCTCGTACAACATGCTACCCGCACTTTCTGGTGGAACAGATAATGAGGGTGGCACGAGTGGTGATCACAACAATCGCTTCTGGCTAAGTTGGCGAGTTGGGCTACTTCCCTTCATCGAGCAACAAGGCCTTTGGGAGCAGATCAGTAACCCAATGGAAAAGGACGTTGGAGGAACGGTTCGAAACTTTCAACCGATGGGCCCCGTGCCTTGGCACACTGGGTACGCCCCTTGGTTGACGCAAGTGAACTCGTTCCGATGCCCTAGTGACCCAACCGTACGTGAATCCGGTTCGAACCAAGTCGCATTCTGCAACTACAACGCTTGTGCAGGCGACGCCACATTCGAGCAACAGCATGGCGGCGTCGACGATGCAGGCAATGCCAGCAATAGTGGTGAATGGGGTGCTGCTGCCGGGGGCAAATGGTCGCGAGGTGTCTTTCGGGCACGCCACTTCCAGGGCTTCCGTGACATCGTCGATGGATTGTCCAATACGATCGCTGCTGGCGAAGTCATCGCCTACGCAGGCGACCTTTCACTAAAGGGTGCTATCTACACCGCCGGTGGAAACGCTAAGGGACCGGTCAACAATCCGCCTGGTTCCTGGGAGGCAACCCTAGTGGATCCTCTCAAGCCGACGCGGTATTCCGAGGCACTCGCTCCTGGTGGCGGTGGTGGTACGGTTGGGGTCGACACGAACACGATCCATCACCACAAAGGCCGTCGTTGGCCTGATGGCCGGATGGCATATGGTGCGATTCATACGGTCCGGCCTCCCAACAGTTACAGCGTGCAGCAAGCGGAAGGGAACACCGGCTACATCACTCCGAGTAGCAACCATGCTGGCGGTGTTCACGTGCTGATGTCCGATGGAGCAGTGAGGTTCGTAACCGAGTCAATCGATACGGGTAACCAAATGTCACCTGCGATTGGATCCGATCCAGTCACCGGCGGATGGGGAACCAAGGTCGATGGAGGAAAAGAAAGCCCATTTGGAGTATGGGGCGCTCTTGGTACTCGAAACGGCAAGGAAACGGACGCCAACATTCCTTAACCAACTGCTAGTAGCAGACAAGTTCGCATGGAACCGAGAGCAGTCCGCTGATCTTGGAAACATGTGACATGAAGGTTAAATCACAAACGGACGTTGCTCCTACGAGCAACGTCCGTTTTTCTTTTGCCTCACGCCAATGTCATCTCCCCAATGACGCACCTGAAAGCCCAATTCGCGGGTCCAATGCCGCTGGCGGAAAAATCCACCTGGGCTCAATCACTCGAGGCGCATACTGGCGACTCAGGGCGTCTTCGCGAGCGCATGAAAAACCGCATGCTGCTAAAGCAACATGCGGTCAAGGTTTGGAAGCAGGCTGAGTGGGTCAGATCACTGAGTTGATTAGAACTCGGTGTTGATTAGAACTCGGTGCTGATCACTTCTTTCATGCCCTTAGTGCCCAAAGCACCCCACAGCCCGTACGGGCTTTCACGCCCCGCACCACCGTTCGCTCCACGACCGTCACCATTGTCACGGCCATAGGCAACGTGGTCTTGGTTCCCGGCGTCGATGGATGATGTGACAAATCTCACTGCCCCGTCACCCATCAAGATGTGAACACCACCTTGGTGGCGACTCGCGGCTGAATAGATTCCGAAGTTACCTTCGCCTCGACAGACGTTGTAACTGTTGGGAGGCCCAATCGTCATGAACGAAGTGTAGGTCGGACGACCGTCTGCCCAACGTCGACCGCGTTGGTGGTTGGCATTGCCATCCCAGTTCGCGCTGTCGGACCAGAACTGTGGACGGGCTGGATCGATGACACCAGAAGTCGCCCAATGACTTGGTGGTAGATTGGCAACGTTTCCATCGCGGTGGATGGAGCTGAAGATCTCTCGGTTGCCGTTCCCGACAACGATCTCGCCACACAAAATGGTATTGGAAAGACCATCCAAGATGTCGCGGAAACCAGTGAAGTTACGACCGTGAAACGCTCCACGAGCCCAACGGTTACCGGCGGTTGCACCCCAAGTACCATCGCCACTGGGCTGACCGTTCCCGTCTTGAATACCGTTGTGATGCTGTTCGAAGAACGCGTCCCCAGTGCAAGCGGCATAGTTCGAAAACGCAACCTGCGTACCGGCTGGAACAACCGGATCGCTCGGGCATCGATACATCGGCACCTGAGTCAACCACGGTTGGTAATCCTCATTCCAAGGCGTGCCACCCATTGCCGCGTAAGTGTTCGGCGGAGTCAACGCATTGCCGTTCCGGTCAAAGTTGAACGGGTTTGAAATGGTTTCCCACATGCCCTGTTGCTCAACGAAAGGCAAAATGCCGACCAAGAACGAGAGGTAACCGCGGTTGTGGGTGTAGTTGTTACCCCCATCGATGTGCGTGCCACCCTTGTGCTTAGGCAGCTTGTTGTATGCCGAGTGGTAGTTGTGCAGCCCCAAGCCCATTTGCTTGAAGTTGTTGCTACAGCTCATTCGTCGCGCGGCCTCACGTGCGGCTTGAACAGCCGGCAGCAAGAGCCCAACGAGTACTCCGATGATCGCGATAACGACCAGGAGTTCGACAAGGGTGAAACCCTGTCGGGTTTGATTGCTTTTCATAAATCGAGAATCCTAGAAAAGAAAGAAAATACAGCCGGCGTTCCAAAACGAAAACTTCTTAGCGCCAGCAAAACACGTAAGAAAGGCGACAGAGCGTCACCTTCACAAAAGAAAGAACGACCGAGCGGTTAACATAGACGCCATCTCAAACCGGCCATTCCAAAACAACTCTTCCGCCCTAGGCCCCGACGAAAGCCGCAATCCAATACCAGAACTAGTTGCCGTACTGTTCTTGAAACTCTTTTTCCATCTGTGCGTCGTAGTCTGCCTGAGCCTGCTTCTCTTCTTCCGTCATGGCAGGAACCTCAGATGGGTCGTATTGGGCCTCCCCGCTAGATCCACATCCGAGCATCGCGATGCATCCGAGGGATGAAAACAGACAGAACACAAAGCTTCGGTACATATTGCTAGACCTAATAGTGGGGACATGCGACCACCCAAGAGACGCAAGAGTTCACAATCCCATAAAAGAGACGGAACTGGGAGCGGTCGTTAATCGAATGGTAAGGCAACCTTACCAACACTATTTAATATAGCGAGTAGCGTTAATCACGCCAGAGCTTTCTAAGATTTGATACCGTTTGTTGGCTTCTAAGGATTTGATGTTTTCCTTCAAACCTGAAGGCCAGGATATATCTATCATGATAGCCCCATCAATTTCACCCAAACCGATGTGCAACAACCCCTGGCTGGTGCTCATGTAGCCCCCGCCAGACAGTACAAAGTCCGTGATCTCTCGAGTCTCCCCCCCTGCCTGGTACGACACCGTTACCACCGCACCGACAGCCGCCTTTTCACTGGTTTTCCCGATGAATTCGAGCTGAACCGAGTCCTCCGAAGGAGTGTCGTTCCTCAGCAGTGCAACTGGTCTATTAAGGTGATTTGCTAAGAGGTCGAGTCTCCCATCACTGTTGTAATCCAATAGGGTGAGCGTTCTGCCTATTTGCTGAGCTTCAAAATACACCCCGCTCTTTTGGGGTCGCTCTGATACAAACCCCCGTTGTCCGCCTCGAAATAATTGCGGCAACATTTCGAACGGGACACTCTGAGACATATTGTTGAACAAATGGCCATTTAGGATGGCAAGGTCCAACCAGCCGTCGTTGTCGAAGTCAGCGGCTTGAGTTCCAAAGCCAGTCGTGGATCTCGAGGGCGTGTCCAAACCAAAAGCCAGCGCCTCGTCGGCGAAGAAGCCGCCGGCCGTCTGCATAAATAGATTGACCGACTCTTGGTGAAAATTCGTAACGTGAAGGTCCAAACGCCCATCTCGGTTGAAGTCGCCGGCGGCGATGCCCATACATGCCTCTCCGATCCCGCTTCGCCCTACTGCGCAACCCGCGAGACCAGCATTCTCAATCATCGTGGTGATGGTGTCGGACTCTGTATTGGCACTGCCCCCTGACGATTCACCGCCGGTGGGAGTCTCGGAACATTTTGAGACCCAAAAATGGTTCAGGTCGCCGTCATTGGAAACAAAGAAATCGTTCCCACAGCGATCGTCAAAATTGCCAATGATGACACCAAAACCAAGCTTCGGCCGTTCGGCCATTGCCTCACAAACGGATTGCCAGGGGCTCAAAGTCCCATCAGGCTTCATCTCATAGACGTAGTCTTGGGCAACGCGATAGCTTTGTGGCTGGCAATTATCGAACGGGGTCGAGCACATCACTTCGAACGCCAGCGGATCGTCGATGTAGTTGATTTCCACCAAGTCGGGCAGTGCATCGCCGTTCAGGTCGGCGAGTCCTAAACTGGAGGTCCAGCGTTCTTCGTTTCCGTTGATCAGCTTGGGATCGATTTGGAAGGTGCCATCGCCTTGATTGATGTAAACACTGTTCCGACCAATGTTCGCGACCAGAATGTCCGGGAATCCATCCTGATTCACGTCGCCAACACATATTCCTTGACCGAACCCACGATCGTCAGCACGGCAGGTCTCAGTCACCTCCTCGAATCGGCCGCTGGGTAGCTGCCGATAAAGCTGGTTTGGCAGAGAGTTCAACTCGTTCGGATCACCTCCCGCTCGAGCAAAATAGGTGTCGCAACGACCATCCAAGTCATAATCCAAGGCGGCGAGCCCGACGCCATTGGCTTGATGCAGATAGAACTCTTTGCCATCCGCCGGATATCCCGTCGTGAACTCAGTGTCGATCCCCAGCTCTGAAGCAACGTCCTGAAACACGAGCGGAGACCGCGAGGACTCGTCGGCTTCACCATCCATCGCGATCGATTCGTTCAACGATGGCATCTCGAACGGGCTTGGCGTGAATCCCATTGAACGCTGCAGACGAGCTTGCTGAGCCTGAAATTCGGTCGCTTGAGATTCCCACGCCAACAACGATTCACGACGTTGATCGAGTTCCGGCACCACTGCCGCCACCCGGTCAGTGAGCTGGGCCACTCTCATCATCCATGCCGCCGACTCCCAAGGCCGAAACCAACTCTGCATGCGTTCAGCAATCCACGCCGCCTGCTCGGCGTCAGCATCTCGCGCCAAACGAAAGACTTTGTCGAGATCACCAATCCACTGACGCAGTCGGGGCAGCTCTTTGCTCCAACGCGAGTCCTCCGGCAGATGCTTCTCCGTCGTCGAGACGATCAAACGAAGTGCCGCTCGGTTGGTTGGATCGCGCCGAAGCGTCTCAGTCCATGCATTGACGGCTTCTTCGTGCAATCCGCCGTGATCCAGCCACAACCCGATCGCGATCCAAAACTCGGGCTCGTCTCGCAACGTCATCGGCCGATTCACTCCAGCGATGCCGTCATCACTCGCAGTGACCGGTCCAACCTTTTTCACGTCCTCAGGCAGTTCCGCAATCCATTCTTGCAATCCGCTCCACCTCGCGTTTTCGGCCAAAACACGACCGGTAAGCGCCACCACAGTTGAGTGATCGGGGTGTTTGCGACGAACTTTCATCAGCATGGATAGAACCTCGTCCACGTCAGCGCGGGGCGAAAAATAGACCCGCCGAGCTTCTCCCAAACCGAACAAAGTATCTGGTTCCATGCCCGGCATCTGACCGTAGTTCACCAGCCCAAAGGGGCCGCTCAGATCAATGAGACTGAGCAACTCGTATTGCTGGATCACTCGCAAGCGAATCAGGTGTCGGACGTGATAACTGGCCTCGATGCGTCGCCCTTGAGCACTCAGCATTTGCGCCATCAGACGACGCGCCGTGATGTCATCCGGATCTTGCTCGATTGCACTTTTCAACAGTGATTCGGCTTCGGCAAACTTCGCAGTCCGAAGCAACTCGTCAAACTCTTTTGCCGTGTCGACTCGAGGAGGCTCCGCGACTGGCTCGGGTGATGTTTGGGGAGCCGGTTCGTCCGTCGAAGCAGCAATCGGCGGCTGACTGGTTGGCGAATCTTTTTCCGTCCCCGAACCACCACATCCGCCCACGAAGGACAATGCGATTCCCAAGACAACGATAGGTGATTGACGCGAGAGCGTGCGATCGAATCGAACCGAAGAAAACTTCATCAATTTGTGTCGTGCAAAAGGGATGTCGAGGTGGAGTATCGGCGGCGGCCAATCCGCTATCTTAGAAGTATCGCTGCTCGAACGCAGTGCCGATTGCAAAACGCGTCCTTCAAAACGGTCTCATCGAGGCGTTCCAGCGTCGTGACATGTCGCGAAACTTGGCGGCGTCAATTGGCGATCTGACGTCCCGCTTCCACATGCCCCAATCAACTCGGTATCTCTGAGTCCAAAGTGAGTCGAACCTATCTTGTCCTCAACGTTTTTGGCAACTGCCTCGCGTGTTGCCTTCTTTTGGGATGCAATGGGTCGGGGGGGGAATCCGTTTCCACTCCGTCGGAAACTCACTCTGAACCGGCCAAGCCTCCCGCGAAGAACGTTGCGGCACCCGGTATTCATTACCGCGAGGCGGTGAAATCGGTTCGCATCGGCGACTTCCCAAACGCACAACGTTCCCTTCGCGAACACCTGCTAACGAATTCATCCGACACCAAAGCGATGGAACTGGCGGGTGACATCGCCTCTCGCCTGGGCGATGCCCCGCAAGCCATCCAGTGGTATCGCGACGCGGTCGAGCAAACGCCGCAACCCGGCTACGCGTTGCTGGACAAACTGGCGAAAAATCTGATGGCGACCGCGAACGCCTATGAATCGGTCGAGATTCTGAAGCAGACCATCTCAGCTCACCCCGACCTGGAACGTCCACGGTATGACTTGGCGGGGCTCGTCACGGTACTCGGTCTCAATCATGACGCGGTCAAACCATTGCAATGGTTGATCCAGAACAACCTTCGAGACGAAGAAAGCTTGGTCGTATTGGCCAACCCTGATCGCGTTCAACCCGATCCCGAGTTTTGCCGCAAACTTCTGGATCGTGCCCCGGAAGACCTTCGCCCCCACTACGCCCTCGCGAAACTGGACGCCGAAAAGCAAGACTGGTCAGCAGTTTCGAAGCGTCTGCCAGCCGTATTGAAAAGGCATCCTGAGTTCCTCCCGGCGTGGGCACTGCAAGGTCGCGCATTGGTTGCGTTGGCCATCGCTGATCCAAGCGACGCCAGCCGGCGAAAGGATCTGGTCGAGTGGGCAACGAACAAACCCGCGGCCCTGGAGACTCTGCCGGAGTACTGGACTGCCGCTGGCATTTGGTCGAACCACACCGGTGATCATGCCGCCGCAGTTTGCGCTTTTACCGAAGCGTCGCGGTTGCATCAATCGAACCATGGACCGACGCTCTCGCAGTTGCAGGCCAGCCTGCGGCAAATCGGCCATGAAGACGAATCCAACCGAGTGGCGAAACGATTCGATCAAATCGCCGGATTGAATGACGCGGTCAAGACGTTTCTTGAACGCAATTCAAAATCACAAATCGCCGCTCTCCGGGTCGCCTATCAAATGGTTGACTTGGGCAGGATGTGGGAAGCGGAAGCTTGGACCAGCCTCGCGAAATCGCTACCGGAGGATCCAGTCGCCACCATCGATCAAGCTCACCTCGCGATACGAGCTCGTTTGCGTCCGGACTCTCCATGGCAAACCGAAGCCAGTCTCGTGGCGAGTTCGATCGACATCAGTGACATGCCTTTGGTCACGTGGGACGCTGACGTTCGAAACGCTCGCACAATCGCGAACCGAATAGAAGAATCGCCGGTTCGATTTGTCGAACAGGCAAAGCAGAGAGGTTTGTTGCACACCGTTTCTCTGGCACCCGAGGCGGAGACGGAAGGGCACTGGATCTATCATAGCACCGGTGGTGGCGCCGCGGTACTCGACTTTGACTTGAACGGATGGCCTGACGTTGCGATCGCCAACCTTGACGGTGCACCGATGCAAAGCAACTCAAGCCCTAATCATGTGTTTCGAAATATAGACGGTCAATTCTCTGATGCGACATCGGCTAGCGGTTACGCCGACACTGGTTTCGCTCAAGGGATCACGTCAGGTGACTACAACAACGACGGCTTTCCGGATCTGTTTGATGCGAACATCGGCCGCAATCGTCTTTACCGAAACAACGGCGACGGCACCTTCAGCGATGTATCAGACGAAATGAATTTGGTCGGAAACGAATGGACCACTTCCGCGGTCATCGCTGACATGGACGGCGATGGGAATACGGACTTGTTCGAGGTCAACTATTGCGGCGGCAAAGCCCCCTACGAAACACCGTGCCGAAGCGACGCGACGGGCAAATTGGCTAGCTGCCCGCCTCTGAAATTCGAAGCCAGTGCCGACCGAATTTGGAAAAACAATGGAACTGGCCAATTCAAAAACGTCAGCCGTGATTGGATGCAGCCGACCAACATTGGCAGAGGACTCGGCATCATCGCGGGACAACTCGATGAAACACCGGGGCTCGACCTGTTCATTGCGAACGACATGTCCGTCAACCATCTGTGGTCGACGTCGAGCGTTGCAGGTGACGAGTCCACCGCCGCCACAATACGACTGACCGACCTCGGCACCGTTCGCGGTTTGGCAATGAGCGGGCAGTCCAATTCGCAAGCGTCGATGGGGATGGCCGCCGGTGATCCCGATGGCGACGGCGACCTCGACTTCTTCCTCACCCATTTCGCTGAAGAACACAATACTTACTACGAGCAAGTTGCCCCCGGCCTTTGGGAAGACCGAACGCACGCGGTTGGACTGTACGAACCTTCCTTGAACCAACTCGGTTTTGGAACGACATGGACTGATTTCAATTCGGACGGAGCCACGGAACTGTTGGTCACCAATGGCCACGTCAGCGACACCGGCCGCACGGACATCGGCTACGAGATGCCCCCGCAGCTGTTCACCAGATTGGAATCCGGACGCTGGCAGGAACAACCAAACAACTCCCTCGGCGACTACTTCGAACGCGAGCACCTCGGCCGAGCGTTGGTGACTCTCGATGCAAATCTGGATGGACGAACAGACGTTTTGATCACGCATCTCTACGAACCCGTCGCCTTGCTGATCAATGAATCCGAAGTTTCCTCAGAATCGATAGGGCTGCGGTTCCAAGCGACATCGGGCCATCGAGACGCCATTGGGACCACTGTTGAGGTCCAATCAGCGGGAGATAAACGCACGCTCCAACTCACCGCCGGAGATGGCTACATGGGCAGCAACGAACGAAGGCTCTCATTCGCGTTGCCGGATGCATCAAACAACGCCGACATCGTTGTGAATTGGCCTTCAGGGCACAGCCAATCATTCAAAGAACTCGAAGCGGGCCGCGACTACCTGTTGACGGAGGGAATTGCTCAGCCGATTCCGATGAACAAGCATGTGCAATGAACCGAGGTTTCAAGGCAGACCAACGAAAGCGATCCTTCTGTTTGCGTTGTGCCTGCAAATTGCCGGTTGCAGCTCCGAGCCATCCAACTTTGACAAGCTTCGAAAGCGACAGCAACTCAAAGAAGCAGCCAAGCAGACGACCGACTTGGACACGGACGAACAAATCGCATTGGCTAAGAAAGAACTTGAACTCGGCTCAGTTGAGCGTGCAAACGAGATCGTTGGGCCACTGCTGATCAGCAATCCGGACGATCAAGAGGTGTTGCGGCTGAAGGCTGAGATCCAGCACCGGATGGGCAATAACGTCGCCGCGGCGGAGCTGCTCGCTTCGATCCCATTTGAAAGCCAAGACCGCGCGACCACGGCAGCATTGGTCGCAGCTGACTTTTATCTCGAAGCCGATGCGTACGAAGCCGCCATCGATCTATTGCAAAGTCGCTTGCAGGATCGACCGGATGACGCTCGAGTCCGTCATCGTCTGGTCGAAATTTTGAATCAGTCAGGTCATCGAGTTGCCGCCAGTCGAGTTCTGCAACCAGTGATCCGCGAAGGCCAAGCCAGTGAACGGGAACTTTTCTCAATGATCACGCTGGGCGATGCGTTCGTTGATGAAACCCTGCCCGCCCCAGACTTCTCAAAACCAACACTCGCACAGTTCTCGCTCGCGAGAAGGCAGCGGGACCAAGGCGAACTGTCGGAAGCCAGTGAATCACTTGCGAAGCTTCGACAGCAATATCCAAATTCCACAGCGATCGCCGCTTTCCAAGGCCGGATACTCGCCGACCTAGGAGATTTCGACGCCGTCGCAAAGTGGCGGCAGGACTTGCCCCCAGGCATCACGTCTGAACCCGAATACTGGTACGCGATTGGGCAACTCGCACAGAATCGAGAAGAACATTCCGCCGCGATTCGTTGTTTTGGCGAGGCTCTTCAGCTTGATCCGACCGATCGCAATTCGCTGGTCTCGATGGCTCGATCGTTTCGTCAGATCGGAGAAACCGACGGGGCTGACGAAGCGATGCGGCATTTTGAGATGCTGGAACGAACTTCGGAACTGGCAAAAATCTTTGGATTGGCCTCCGGCACGCCAGCCCAATATCGCGAAATGGCCAGTTTGCTGGACAAACTGGGACGTCCATGGCAATCGATCGCGTGGCAGCAAATCGCAGTTGCCAAGACCGGCAACCAACCAAGCGACAAAGCTGCTCTCGACCTCAAACGAAATCGATTGAAAGAGCAATCCGCAGCCAATGAGTCATACGCCGACTCAACCGTCCCCTGGTCAAAAGCAAAGCTCTCAAATTGGCCAATGCCAGACTTTCGCGACTCGCAGTCGCCCGAAACCGATCAACCAATTTCGTCCGAACAGAGCAAGCTTTCATCCGTTCCCGCACCCATCCGCTTCCGACGCATCACTTCGGACCTGAAGCTTCACTTTCAATACGACAACGGCGACGATCAAGCCGACAACGAATTTTACTTGCATCAACAAACGGGCGGCGGCATCGGAGTCATCGACTTTGATCGCGATGGATGGCCGGATCTTTACTGTGCTCAAGCCGGCGAAGATGCACTCACTCGGCAGTCAGGCATATCGAACCAACTGTTCCGAAATCTTTCATCCACCTCAGTCGCGGATGTCACGGCAGCGTCGCATTCCGCTGACAACGGTTACGGTCAAGGTATCACGGTCGCAGATACCAACCAGGATGGGTTCCCGGATCTGTTGATCGCAAACATTGGTCAGAACGTCATTCTTCTCAACAACGGTGATGGAACGTTTTCGCGTGGCGAGCTACACAGCTTCGGCAACGATCAATGGACAACATCGATTGCTTGTGGAGACCTGGACGGCGATCATTTACCTGAGTTGATTGAGGTGAATTACATCAATGATCCGTCCGCTTTCGATATCCCCTGCGTGCCGGACAACGATGCCTGCGGCCCCAGTCGATTTAAACCCGCGGCGGATCGGTGGTTTTCGCTCAATCCCACCGGCGAATTCCAATCCATTCATTCGTCAACAGAAGCCGATGGTGCGGTCGCGTCTGATTCAATCGCCGGTCACGGTTTCGCGGTGATCATCGGCAATCTCAATGCCCAATCCGGAAACGATGTCTACATCGCCAATGACGGGGATGCGAATTTCTTCTGGCAAAATCGAAGATCAAACGCGGCCAATAGTTCGCAGCTGACACCCGAAAACGACGACCAAACGAAATCCTTTAAGTGGGAAGCAGAAGAGACGGCTTACCTCTCAGGCATCGCGACGAGCCAACAAGGTGGTCGACATGGATCGATGGGACTCACGCTTGCTGACTTTGACCGAAACGGTCTGCCCGACCTGCACGTCACCAACTACTGGGACCAAGAAGCCGACCTGTACCTTCAGGGTAACGATGCGATCTTTCGACACTCCAGTCGCCCCTGGAAAATTCGCGAATCCAGCAAATCAACGGTGGGTTGGGGAACGCAAGCTGCCGACTTTGACCGCGACGGACGTCCTGACCTAATGGTTCTCAACGGACACATTGTGAATCACACGCACCGAGGCGTCCCCTTTCGAATGTTGCCGCAACTCTATCAAGGACACGACGATCACTTCGAGTTGGTCTCCAGTCCATCCAACGCCGACTTGAGACAAGCTGATGGATTCTGGTCGCAACCGACTCTCGGCCGCGCTCTCGCGGTGTTGGACTGGGACCAAGATGGAATGCCGGACGTTGTCGGCAATCATCTGGATCAACCGATGGAACTGTTGAGAAACGAATCCGACCAGCAATCCTGGCTACAATTGGAATTGGTTGGAACGACCAGCGAACGCGACGCAGTTGGAGCCACTGTCCAGGTTCAATCCGGCGCGAATCGCTGGACCAACTGGGTGATCAACGGAGGTTTCTTGACCAGCAACGAAGCGGCACTCGATTTTGGACTGGGCAATTCAGTTGGCCCGTGCAAAGTCACCATCTTGTGGCCCTCGGGGACAGAGCAAATCATTGAGAACGTTCCACTCAACCATCGCTACTTGGTGATCGAACAAGAATCGACCGTCCCATGGTCACGCCAGAATCATTCTCGCAAATGAATCGGACGATGGTTCCTACGTTCGAGGAACTCTCTGGCTCGCAGAAAATCGAATCGCCCTTCTTCGTTGATTAGAACCGAAGGCCTAGGCTCCATCTTCAAACTCTCGTCGATCGCTTCAATCGCGTCATTGAAAGCCTCCATGCGTTCCCCAACAGGTGCCATCGCATCCATTGGTTTTGAAATACGGTTGGGAAGCGTACGCAGCGACTTCTCCGCGACAATGCGAATCGCGTCGTAAGGATCGTTCAGCGCAAGAAGCAGATAGGGCTCCATCCACTCAGTTCCTGATGCTTCCTGCGCCGGCTTCCATCCCATCGCTGCAACCTGCACCGCACGCTGAGCCGCATCGCCGCTGAGCAAGTGCAACGCGGATGTCGACAAATCAACATCGGACTCGGACTTCGTGCGTTCTGGAATCTCCTGCCCATACCAATCATGCAGATGTCCGGACACCCAATCAAAGCCGCGATCGAGGTGACACAAGGAACACGCATTCGGGCGGTCCGTGAGTCGGCTCTCTGCAATCGATGGACTGGAAATCTGGTGGCTACGAATCGTCTTGAGCAATCCATAGGTGGTGTGAGGCATGTGGCAATTCATGCAACGACTGCCATGGGATCCTGCCGCGTGATGCGTGTGCATCTCAATCTGATCGCCCATCTCCGAGTGACATTGCAGGCACGCGTCATCACCCGCCATGCCCGAGCCCAACTGATCGTTTCGCCATTCAGTCAATTGAGGCGTTGCATCCTTGTCGTCCCCTGACGCCGGATGCATTTGGTGGCAGGACAAACACGTCATCTCGCCGTGCTGGAAACAAGCCGACTCGATCAACCCGTTGTACTCTCGCCCAGCAATCCGAGGCATTCCATCTGCCCAGAATGCACCGCCGACGTCTTCCATTTTGGACCACTGCTGAAACGCCTCCGATTCTCGATGCTCCGCTGACGCTCGAACGACCTTCGAAAACCCGAGATCGTCCAACAAATCTCCCGGTCGGAACGGGTTGCCGTTCTGCTCGTATTCCTTCAACGCGACCACTTCGTAGTCAGGCGTGAAAACGCTGTGGCATTGGCCGCAAACATCCGCCGATGCTTGCTTGGAAAGCTTTGCGGGATTCACGATCAAATCGTCCGACTTCGTCTCGGCGTCATTCTCCGACTCCGCCAAAACTTGACTCAACGTTGCATCGTTCTCTGGATTGGCATGTCGAAGCACGTGCCCGCGACCTTCGCCGTGACAGGCTTCGCAAGCGATCCCAAACTCCGCAACGCGAGTGCTCCAATCCTGGGCATCAGCGTTGAAACGTTCTCGAGGGTGCGTTGAATGACACCGGCTGCATGTCCGATTCCAGGTCCCAAGCTCCAACCCAGCATGATGATCCGGAGGCTGAAGAAAACTCGAGTCTCGAGGAATCCAACGGTCTTCTTCGATCAGATAGACGATATCGAGTTGAGCTGGCGTTCCGGGGCGGTCTGATTCGTGCCAAAACACATGCATGTGATGCGAGCCTGTCATCATCAACAGCTCACGACGCATCGTCATGCCACCTCGAAACGGATCCGAGTAGGTCACGAAGAACGAATCGCCACTTTGCTCGAACAGGTATCGTTTGCCTTGAACAACAACTTCCCCGTCCGCGATGGCACTCGGAGCGGTCTCGATGCTGACAACCTGTGTCATCGTTCGGTGAAACGACGCGTGCCAGGATTGGTGTTCGTCGGCGTGGCACTGCAGACAGGTTTCCGAAGCAACAAAACCCTCTTCCAGTTCGATCACCGGCCTCAATTGTGAAGCCGTCAGAGTCACTCGCGTGTCATTGTCGTCGCCACCTGGACGCGTGGTATCAGCGGTGGAGTCAGCTTGAACGACCGGTGAATCATCCGTTTCGACAACGTTGTTCTTCGAACGGTTGCATCCGAGCAATGCCGCAAGTGCCACCATCGCGAAGCATAGGCTGAGCTTGTCGCCGCTCGAGCGTTGCGAGGTTCGTTGTGTCGACTCGCACACGACCGCAGACGATGATCGGTCGTTCAGCACACTCACGTTTCATTCCGCCTTCGGCTCGGGCAATTGGCAAGGTGTACACGCAGTTGGCGTACCTTGCGACGAACTCGCGAACAAATTTGGCAGATGACACAAGTCCGTCCAGAAGACGCAGATGGGATCGATGCCTGATTGGATGCGATATCAAAATCAGGAAGACAATCTACCTCAATCATCGAGGTTTTGAACAGTGATTTTCGCTACGTATCGATCCAGGACTAGCCACTGATGTCGGTGGAGGCGTCGAGCGAACCGGTTGAAGCATTGTCCGAAGACGAGCTCTTTTCCTGGATCGCTTCACTGACGTAATTTTGCAGCTCGGTCAGCGTGTTTCGCAGCGTTTCCCATTCGGAAACCTCGATCGCCGATTCCCCTTGGGCAGCAATTTCAGACAGTTGCAGCAAACCGACGGTCCCGCCGGAACCACGAATTTGATGCAAATGTTTGCCAACTTGCTCCAAATCGCCGCGATCGTAGGCGTTGATGATGCTCGGCATCGTTTCGTCAAGTTGGTCGATCAAATCGCAAGCAAACTCATGCAGCCAATCATAGTTGAAAATCTTTTCCTTCTTTGAATCAGCTTCGTCATTCAATGGTTCGTGTTCCGCGTTCGTACTTACTTCGGGTTCCTGATTTTCGTGTGAAAGCCCCCCAGTCGATACAACAAGCGGTTCGCCTTCAACTTGCGACTGCGAATCCATCTCAATCGATGGCATTGCTTCCACAATCGCAGGCGTTGGCTCATCGATCATTGGCGCTGGCTCATCGATGGAAGCAACCTTCGGCGTGTCACCGTTTCCGCCAACTGTGTTTCCGGCCACACACTGGAGCAGTGCGTTGAGATCAAGCGGTTTGGTCTGGTAGTCCGTGCATCCAGCTTCGCGACAACGGATTTCGTCACCGGTCATCGCATTCGCGGTGAGAGCAACGATGGGTGCATGGAACCCTTGTTCACGCAACGCGGATGTCGCGGTGTATCCATCCATCACTGGCATCTGCATGTCCATGAGGACGATGTCAACCATTGACGGCTCGCTGCGCAGTGCATCGACGGCTTCTCGACCGTTGCATCGAATTTCGACCTCGGCTCCCGCGTCTTGCAACAACAACGACAGCAATCGCCGGTTCGTTTCGCAGTCATCCACTACCAGCACACGGACCCCCGTCAAATCAACCACGTCGAACTGATTGTCTTTGACACCATTGCTGGGCAACAGAACTTCAGCAGGACTCAGCATTCGAACACCCGACGGGCACTCGATGTTAAAGTCCAAAATCATTTGCGTTCCGAAACCTCGCTTGCTTTCGACTTCCAACGTTCCGTCGAGAGCCTCCGCCAAACGCTTGCTGATGGAAAGCCCCAATCCGGTGCCACCATATTCCCGCGTGGTCGAAACATCCGCTTGCTTGAACGGTTCAAAGATAAAGGCGGTTTGCTCCTCCGTCATGCCGATACCGGAGTCCTCCACGACAATCTTCATCTTGCTGCCAGCTTCACCCGAACCAACGGCACTGATCGAGATCGTCACGCCACCTTGGTTGGTGAACTTGATCGCATTGCTGGTGAGGTTCGTGAGAATTTGGCGCAGTCGAGTCGGATCGCTGTAGATCTCTTCGGGGAAATCACTATCGACGCGAATTTCAAGGGAGATATCTTTTTCAATCGCTTTGGAACGCAACGACGCGATCACGTCTTGGACCATCCAACTCGGATTGCACAGCACCCGCTCGGTCTCAATCTTGTCCGCTTCGATCTTGGAAATATCCAAGATGTCATTGAGCAGATTCAACAGATGAAAGCCATTGGAGTGAATGGTTTGCAAATGCGATTCACGTTCCGCGTCGTCGGTGACCACACCACGCAACAACAACTCGGTGAATCCCAAGATGCCGGTGATCGGCGTGCGAATCTCATGGCTCATTCTGGCCAAGAACTCGCTCTTTGCATGGTTGGCTGCTTCAGCCGCAGTTTTCGCAACTTGCAGTTTCTCTTTGGTCGCGGTCAATTGCTGAGCGGTCAATTCGAGTTCTTTCGAATGCCGAACAACCGATTCTGTCCGTTCGTGAACCTTCTTCTCCAGATTCAGGTTCAAATCTTGAAGCTGCTGGAAACTATTCGCCTTCTCCATCGCAGCACCCGCTGCGGATGTCAGATAGTCAGCAATACGGATCTCATCGTCGTCGTAGAGATTGCTAAATCGTTCGTTGCTGACATAGAGGTACGAAACAGTCTGATCGTTCACGTCCACCGGACTGCATAGGAACGTGCCTTGCTTGGTCGTTGCGATGCCATTGGACACCGCATTCTCAACGTCGGTGACAACGGTTTGCCGAGTCCGATCGACCTCGATGACGATTGCGGGATCAAACGGCATTCCGGATGGAACAGTGTTCAGCCGCTCATCCTCCGTTCGAGTGATCAAGAAGACTTGCTCACCGCGAAGAATTTTCGTCGCCGCACGACGAACCTCTTGATAGATCTGTTCTGGCAGTACGCTTGTCGCGATACGTCTTCCTGAGGCTAGCAACGAGTCGAACCGATTGACCAACGAAAGCGAGCCGCCTTCGTTGACGTCGTAGTCGCTGCATTCCAATTCCGATAATGTTCCGCGAGCTTCTTCGATCGCATCGCTATCGATCGGCCATCCAAATTCGGCCGCGTATTCAGCGAACAAGATCATGGTTTTCGCGTGAGCGACAACCACGCCCTGAGATTCCGCAACCTGCAAGCTCTTTTGGAAACAGACCCGTGACGCTCGAAGCTTTCCGGCCAAGGCCAGATAAGCACCGCGTTCACGATACGCGTGAGGAATTTCGTTGGTGAATTGCTTGCTCACCTTAACGGCTGATTTCGTGGCTCGCCCCAATTCGCCGATCGCTTTCCGACGACGTTGAGCACTTCTCGGGACCGAGGTTTCCAACAGTCGCCGCATGGCGGTGCAGCGCCACGGGTATGCCGGACTGACGTAGGTGTTTGAAACACGCGTGTCTTCCGCGACGGAGATTGCTCGCGAGAACGACTGGACCGCTTCAGCAAAACGGTCCTGATAGTATTCGCGAACACCCTTCGCCAATAACACCTGACTCATTCGTTGGGAATCAGCCAAGTCTCGAGCCAGTTCGTTTTCGATGATCTCTTCAGGAATGTCGCCGTTGGTCGAACGAGCCCACACGTCGATGATATTGCCCGTCGCTTGATAGTCACCGCGTTTCATCGCGGACTCAAAGTTGATTCGTGATTGCTCGAGCGCCTCTTTGTGTCGCCCCAGTCGATACAGCGATGCCGCCAGTTGATAGCGAGCGATGTGCACTTCCCAGTAATCACCCGTGCGTTCAAGCATCTTCACCGCTTGGCCGGCCTGTTCCACACACTGTTCGTATCGTGAAAACGACAGCAACAAAATGCTGAGGAAGTTGCGAGTTTGCCCCTGTCCCCAAACGTCATTGAATGCCTTGCGGATCTCCAGCGACCGTCGCGCGTATTCGACCCCACGTTTTTCCCATCGCAGCAACGTCATCACGGGCGCGTGTTCGGAATACGATTGCGCTAAATAGCGAGTCGGCTGAAAACGTTCGGCCGCGTTCATGGAACGCAAGTGAGCCCACAGGGTGTAATACTTGTCGCGAGTGTACCAATAGGCATGAGCAATCTGGCTGTACAACGACAACGACATTTGCTCTTCTTCAGACGGCTGACCACATCGGCGCCCAACAAAACAGGGCAGCAAAGAGTTGCGAACCTGACGCCCCGCCTCCAGTGCGATGCGAGCCATCAGAGACAGCCGGTTGTTGCACACAGGTTGCTTCAGTTGCCGCAAAGAGGCCTCGAAGCATTCAACGGCCAAATTCTTGCTGCCTCGTTTGAAGTGCAGTTCACCTCGTTTGAGAAGCACGCGAGCATTGTGTGTATCGGTCTGTGCACTTTCAAACGCCTGGTCGAGCCACGCTTCCGACTTGTCATATTCGCCCTGCAGCATCAACACATCGCTCATCATCATTTCGATGTGATGCTGTTTGGAGCGATCGGCGTGACAAATCGCGCGAGTCGCGATCCGCAACTGCTCTTCTGCACTGACGAGCGAGAAACTGTTTCTGGCAATTTCCGCGGCTCTCAAAGCGAACGGCAATGCCTGTTCGTGTAGCTCCGCGGCGTCGAAGTGGTAGGCCAGCTTGAAGAATTCAAGAGGCTCATGTTCGACGTAGTACTGTCCAATTTGGCCATGCATCGATCGAATACGATCGGCGCTCAATTCTTCTAAGATTGACTCGCGAATTTTGTCGTGCACAAAAGCCAACACGCGATCGGGCCGGCTCCATACCAATCTCTGGACTCGAGCCGGATGAATGGCGCGGTGCGCGTCCGCCAGTCGGATGCCGACCAAATCGGCTGCGACTTCCAAATTGAAGTCTCGACCAATCACCGCGGCGGCGGTCAGCAACTCACGGGTTTCAACGGGGAGTCGTGTCAGTCGGTCGACGAGAATTTCGCTGGCATCATCGGCTGCTTGGAAACTTGACAACTTTGCATCATCGACCACCCAACATTTGTCAGCCGGACGAAGCGCACTGGACTCGACCAAACCACGTACAATCGCGGAGGCCATGAAGGGACTGCCACCGGCAAAACGCTGAACCACCTCGATCGCTTCGGTTGGAAGCTGGCCTGCCATCGATTCGGCAAGCTGTTGAACCGCTTGGTCGGTGAGCGGGCCGAGCTCGAGCTTGACGGGGAAACTCAAATCGTCGTTGAGTCGAGTGCACATCCCCTCGCTGGGACGAGTCACCGCGAAAAGGAAAAGGTGACGAGCGGGGCACTCACAGATGGCTTGTAAAATGCGGAAGGATTGGTCATCCATCCACTGACAATCATCGAGTGTGATCATCACGCTTGTATCAGGAGTCCCCAATTCAGTGAACAAGGTTCGGAACGCGGAAACGATTCGTCCCTGCCCGAATTCATCCGGCCCAGAAAGCTTTGCATTGCCCCATCCAAAAGCCTTCGCAAGTGCCGGCAAAGCCGTCGTGACTTCCTGCCGATAAGGCTCCATTCTTTCGCGAGTGCGTTCCAGCATGATGGGGTCATTGGTCAAGTGTTTGACCAGCTGATCCATCGCCTGCAGCCAGATCGCCGAAGGCTGTTGATTTGCATCCGGCAGCGATCGTCCACGCAAGACCAAGAAACGTTTTCGTGAAGCCAATCGTGAGACTTCGTTTAGCAATCGGGTTTTTCCCATCCCCGATTCGCTTCGCAGCAACACGCGTTCGGAGCGTCCATCCAGGACATTGTCCAACGACTTCTCAAGCGTCCGAACGTGCTCATCGCGACCCACAAAGGCGGGGTCAATTAGCACGGTCCGCTTGTCAGTGTTTCCAATAACAAAGTCATCTGCGACGCCACCAGTCTTCAGTTGATGAAGAATTGTCTTCACGTCATCGAGCACCGCGGATGCACTCTGATAACGATCGCGAGGTTCCTTCCGGATAAGCTTTTCAACCAAGGCGATGACGACCGACGGTGTCTCATCTGGGTAGCATCCGGCATCCGGGTCCGCGGTCATGTGCCGGTATAAGATTTCGCTGACGTCGCCCGCGAAAGCCGGTGTACCGGTCAACGCGGCATAAAGAACATGCCCAACCGAATAGAGGTCCGATGTTTCGCTGATATCGTGATCGATAATGCCGGACAACTCTGGCGAGGTATAAGTCGCACACTCGCGAGCCAACAAATCGTCTTTGCCAAACAGTTCCGGGCACCACAACGGAACGTAACCACACAGCACCGAACGTGCGTCGTCACGCACAATGATATTGGACGGGCGTATATCCCTGTGAATGCACCCAATCTGATGGATCTGCTCGAGGGCTTCAAACAAATCTTTGGCCAAAAGCATCGCTTCGGTTGCCGTCAGCGGACGCTTTCGAAACCGCCGCGCCAGGCTGACTCCTTCCACGTACGGATACACCACTTGCAGGTGGGTCTCGCCAACCATGAAGTCAATCGGCCGCGAATACGTCTCGCAGTAAATGCCTGAAGTGAGTCGCGATTCTGTTTTGAATCGATGAAAACCGCGCTCTTGAAAGAAGAGTTTGGGGACCTCGCGCAGGATGACCTTTCCACCGGTTGTCGTGTCAATTGCGGAGAAACACGAAACAACGGACGCGTTGGACAACTTCTTCAGGACGTTGTACCGCTGACTGCTTGTTGCGTCAGAAACGTTAGGTGGAAGGGAACTCACATTCGCCTCGATTGGATAGTTGAAAGCGTCACTGCGAAGAAGCGATCATGACCTCGGGGCCTTGGTCACTGTGCTTCCTTGGGCAATCGATCATCCTTGCGCAATGGCTAGACTTTGCCCGTGCAACAGTACCGCGCAGATCCGTGCCACTCTCAACGAACCAATCAAATGAGCGGAATATTTCAGTTGACTTTCTAAAAACTCTCAATAGTGTCCATACCATTGGTATAACCATCTTGTCGCGAGGCGATTTGGAGGCGAGCCAACCAAAAAGAACGTTTGGTAAAGTTCCCGGTTCTTTCAAAGTGATTGGATCCAGTGTTCTTGGGTGAACACGCGTTCTTGCTATTCCAGTAGGCTCCTTTGGAGAGAACATGCTTACATCAGTGGATGGAAAGCCAGCGGTTAGCTGGGAAGAAGACTATGAGCAACGAGTGAATCCAGAGCTGATGACGGAGCTCTTGCACAACGCCATCCCAGTTCTGAAAGCCGTGCAGTGGAAGGTCACATCCGTGACTGAGGGCGGCTGCGAATCAGTGTTGCCGTTGACGAAGGCATCCACCAATCAACATGGCACCCATCAAGCGGCTTTGATCTCTTTGTCCGCGGACTACACCGGTGGTCTCGCACTGACGACACTGTTGCGTGGAGTTCCGTTGGCCGGCATCCATCGTTGCAACGACGAGGATTCGGCTTCTTTATGGTTGGCCGCCATGGATGTGAAGTATCGCAATCCAAGCACCGGTCACCTGACGGCAACATGTGATATCTCGGCGAACATCGCTCGTACGGTCCAGCAGCGTTACTTCAACGGAAAACGCGTTCTCGTCACTCTGCCGGTTGTTTTCACCTCGAATGGGGAACTGGTCGCGGAAGCAGAAATGCGATATTTCGCACAACCGTCCATTCAATTAAAACCGACCAAGTCCAACCCACGCATCTCGCCGATCTTCAAACAAAAGCTAAAAGCCTCCGCTCGAATGATCGCTGGCCTTCGCGCGTCATCGGAGAGCAAGAACATTCGGGTGGATCAAAGTCACGAACGGCAGGCCGCCGGTCCTCACGGCGAACTGCTCGCCAACCGGCTCAACGGAGTGCTGCCGCAATTGAAGGACATGGTCCTCGCACGCACCCGTCATATCGATGAAACGCTTCGAAGCGTTGAGAACATCGAACAGGTGGTCATCCTTGGCGTTGGCTTGGACATGCGGCCGTTCCGCATGAATGAAGAGTTGGGACGCCCCACGTTCTTCGAATTGGATCTTCCGGAGATGCTCGAGGAACGTGACCGAGTCATCGCGGAGATGAAACCCGATGCAAGTGTGAGGCGGCATTCGATGTCGGCTGATTTCAAAGTCGACAAGATTTCGCAACTCCTGTTGCAGAACCCTGACTTCGACCCCAAGCGTCCAACCGCAGTCGTCTTCGAAGGTTGTTCGATGTATTTCACTCGCGAGGAGAACCAACAAATCCTCAGCGACATCGCCTCCTTGTTGCAACATCCCAATAGCTTGGTGTGGTGCGATCTCGTTCGCGAAAACGTCGTGGAAGGAACCGTGCCTTCGCCAGACATCAAAAAGTTCACTGATGGGATGGAAGAACTGGGCGAACGCTTCATCTTCGGCAGCAATTCGCCTACCGACTTCTTCCTGACCTGCGATCTACCGCAAACCAGATCCACCACCGTCGGCGAATTTCTCGGGTCAGATGATCCCGTTCTGGCGACCTATCAATTTGCTGTCGGATCGAAGTAGACCGCCCCGAAACAGACGTTTCACACCACACCGGAGACGACCTTCTTGAGATCCGTCGTTTACGGAATGGTAGAGACAGAATCTCACCGGTTGTATTGCTGACAAAACAGCCCCGTCACACAGAGGGGCTGTTTTCTGAGCGTGCTGTGAAACTGTAGCGGTTTGAACGGAATTTCAGGCCGGTCGCAGCGATTGAGTCGATTTGATCGAAGGTACCGAGGTGTTCGGTCAGTCGACAGATGCAATGATCAATCGTTGGGGCAATTCGAATGAACAAGAGACTTCTTTCGCTCGCAGCAATGCTGCTGGCCACCTCGTTGGCGAATCTCGCCTATTCGCAGGGCGTTTACATATCGTCCGCGGGGCCAATCAACCGCAGCATGGGCGGTGCTTCCACAGCAGCTCCCATCAGTGCACTCAGCGCGATGTACTGGAATCCAGCCTCGATCAGCGGCATGGAGAACACCGAATTAGAAGTCGGCGTTGACCTGTTGTTTGCTGATCACAACGTGACCTCCACTGTCGGCGGCACGACTGGTTCAACCGATGCAGAGCCGGGGACGTTCCCCGTTCCAAACTTCGCCTGGACCCATCGCTTGCAGGACCCGCGTTTCACGTTTGGTTTGGGTGTCAATTCAGTGGCGGGTTTTAAAACCAGTCTTCCATCCAGCACGACCAACCCGGTTCTTGCCCCACAAACAACCGGACTCGGACAAATCACTTCCGAAGCGTCCTTTTTGCAAATCGCTCCGGTCCTATCGATGGCGGTCACTGAACGAATGTCGATTGCTGCTGGACCAACGGTCACGACCGGCCAGGTCGGCATCGAACCATTCGTTTTCGATTCTGTGAATGGCGACAACACCTATTCGTCCGGCCGTGCAACTCGCTACCACTGGGGCGGCGGTTTTCAGCTGGGTTCGTACTTCCTGATGACGCCGGATTGGCAATTGGGTGCATGCTACAAAAGCAAGGCGTGGATGGAGACTTTTGAGTTCACTGGCGCCGACGAAAACGGGTTGCCGAGAACTCTGACCTGCGATCTCGATCTGCCTTCGGTAGTATCACTGGGAACTGGCTACACCGGCTTCGACCAGTGGCTTTTCGCAGCGGACATCCGCTACTTCGACTACGCCAACGCGGACGGTTTTGGCGACGACGCTACTTACGACGGAACCGGAAAACTGGGCGGGTTGGACTGGAGCAGCGTCTTCGCGATCGCAGTGGGAGCACAACGTTCGATCGGCGAACGATTGGTTCTGCGAGGTGGATACAGCTACAACCAAAATCCGATTCGCGAGAGCGAATCGTTCTTCAACATGGCATCGCCTTTGATCTACGAACACGTGCTAAGCATGGGCGGTTCGTACAATCTGAACGAGAAGGTTGCCGTCAACCTCGCATGGTCGCACTACTTTGAAAACACTCGCACGGGGGCTGTCATTCTGCCCGGCGTGGGTGCTGTACCCGGATCATCAATCACAAACCGATTGTCGGCTGACTTCCTCAGCTTCGGTATCGTGATGAAGCAGTAGTTCGCAAACAGCGGCATCACGCAACTCGACTTTCAACCGACTTCGCGATCTGCCCCTCGCGATGCGGTTCCCCGCTGACTTCGCAGCGCAACTCTATAGCCTTTGCATCTTGCAGCCGTTGCGATCGACGATGTCACGTCGCGACGCCATCTCTCTTGTCGCGTAGTTGCTACATGACAATTCATCCTTGGCAGGCGAGGTTTGCGCTATAGCGCCGATCGCTAATGGCGACTTGGTTCCCACCAGAGGGCCCGAACAACAAGCGGCATCTCCGTATTCGCGCAGCTCCGAAATCGTTGGCTGGCAACTCTTCCTATTCGCTGAATCGGCAGCAATGTCAGCAGTCAGTTCAAATATAGGTTTCTCCCAAATGGGTGGCTCACGCATGACAACTAAATACTCATACGTCCACTTTGAACATTCTTTGACACGACAAGTCTTACACTACGCTACCACGCACGCTCAACATGAACACCCGCCTGGGGATGCCCCTCAATTTGTGAAATCTCTACTACTCAATAGTGTTTCTTGATCGATACTGTTATGGGGCAAAGAGCAAAGCTCGGTCAGCATCCACTCGACTCGCCTTGGGGCAAAGGAGAGTCACCTTGGATGCTGGCCGAGCTTGCCTGCTTTCTGGACCGAACTCTCCGGTCCATCTCAGTGTTTCTTGCGGCAGACCGCCGACAAGATGTCGACTCTTACTGTCAGACACCGAACCTGAGTGTTGCTGCGTCACCGACAACACGGTGCAATCAGAACGCTGATTCAAGACGCGGTCATGATCTCTGCGGTCATGGACAGTTTGACGAGCTCCGCAACACTCTGAGCGTCAAGCTTCTTCATCAGGTTGGAACGGTGTCGCTCGACCGTCTTCTCGCTGATCTCCAACCGGTTCGCGATGACCTTGTTCATCCGTCCCTCAACGATCTGCTCAAGGACCTGACGTTCGCGAATGGTCAGACGTTTCAACTTCTCTTTGGCTTCGGACGCCAATTTGGTCAACGTCTCCACATGCTTGCGATGCGTGATGTCGACGGCGTGAGCTTGGATCCCAATGAATTGATCCGAGTCGTTGATTAGCGGCTCACAAGTCAGCAACAACCACACCAGATGTCCGTCTTTGTGAGCAAGCCTGACCTCGTGGGCTTCTGACTTGTTTCGATGAAGCATCCGGTCTTCGATCAGCTTCGCACTTTCAGCCTCCGCCAGTTGGCAGAGATTCAAGCCTGCGATGCTATCCACTTCTTGACCGAGCATCGAGGCGAACTTCCGGTCGACCTGAAGGAGTCTTCCGTCGAGGTTAAGGACCGCATTGCCTTCCGCGTTGGTCAACACCATTTCGCGGTACTGTTCTTCGCTCTTCTGAAGAGCCGAACGCAAGGCAACAGGCTGGGTGATGTCCTGAGTCGTCCCTCGTCGAACCATCTTTCCGTTGACGTTGGTCAACCAAACGGTGGCAGCATAATGCCGTATGGGGCCGAAGGCAGGATTGCTCGAAAACTCAAACCGGCGCACATCGCCTTCAATGAACGGCGGACGATTGACCTCGATTATCTTTTCGCGATCATCCGGATTAACCAGCTCAATGAACCCTTCAAAAGTGGGTGGTCCTAGCGATGGATCCATGCCGTGCAGATCATACAGCTGCTTTGACCACCACGCGACTCGTTCACCCTCCACCCACTCCCAACTGCCAACTCGAGAATTTGCTTGAGCCGAATCGAATCGGTCATTTGCCAATCGCAACTCTTCTTCAGTGTCTTTCGCGTGAGTTACATCGATCGCCGTGGCGTTGACGATATCGGTTTGTCGATCGCTAACTTGATTGGCGACAAATGTGTACCGCAACCAGATCGTTGCGTTGTTGCCGTGAGTCATGGGAAATTCATCCACAACGCACCTGGTCGAACTTTCGCGAAGACTTTCTACGAATCCAATGAATCGGGACCGTTGTTCTGCATCAACCCATTGAGAAAGCGGTTGTTCAATCAGGTCACTTTCCTCTCGACCTATCATCTTGGCGAGGGTTCTGTTGACGTCTTGGACGACCATGGTCGCGGTCTCAAGACGCAAGAAACCTATTTCAAATTCATCGAGAGCACTTCCGAGGTTTGCAATGGATTGATGAGCAACATCGATTCTTTGATCGGACTTTGCGCGGTTGGAGTCTTTCGAGTTCGGTGTCATCAATTCATTTGCCTAACTTCGTTCACCCGGATTGATCGTCCAACCGAGGATCCCGTTAAAAAATTGTGTCCGTGTCATCACATCCGTTCAGATTCTTCGCCAAAACCATCCAGGTTTGATCCGTACTGCAAATGCCGAGCCTCAGACTCACGACACAGACACATCAATCATGTAGCAATCATTCCGTCAATTTGGTGGCGGGTTTCGCCGCTTCGATCAGAATCGCTGCAATGTCCGACGTAGGAACGAAATCACATTCGGTCACCCGACAAATTCTTTCCTTTGCCGACCGCTATACCGCGAACGCCCCAGCCAAACCGATGCTTCGATGTTGATCGCGGACGAGATCCGAGCCAACCAAACAATGCGTACCACAGACTGGAGAACTGCGGACCGCAGCAACTCGTGTGCTCAGTTTACAGCGCCGCTGATCGGCATTCGAGTCGGTGAAGAGCTGTTTCTCGGTTTTGTTCCCAGGAAACACAGTTCCTCCTGGCGCGACGCCTGTGGACCGGCGTACAGGTCAACAAACTACGCGCGGACTCAAGCCGGCTAGATCGTGCGATCAAAGCATTTTCCGTTTCGGTGCAACGCCTGCCAAATTCATGCTGACACGTTTTACGCGAAATCAGTTTGGATGCGATATCCAAATGCAGTTTCTACTGAAAACCGCAACCGGAAGGCGAAGTATTCGCCACTCCGTACAAAGAAAGATCGATTGTCTCTACAGACTTCTCAGATAGCGAATGAGTTGCAACTGCTCCTCATCGGAAAGGTCTCTCGGCAATTGGTGTCGGAATTCGCCGACGACTTGTTCCAAGGATAACGCACGCAGGTCATGGAACAGTCCATTGAGATGACCTACGCCGCGCAGAGATGGTGGATTGAACTCCTTCGTCCCTCGTTCGTCATCCAGCCCGACGTCATAGGTGGCTTCGGATGTGAACACGTGTCCTGAGTGGCAAGCGACACAATCCAATGTTTCGAACAAGTGCCGCCCCTTCTCAATGAGCAGTCGATCCGCCTCCGATCCAGATGTAGCAGCGGCAGGCGGTGGCGGAATCGATTTTAGGAATGCGACCAAATCAGAAACGTCGCGATCGTTCAACCTTCTTCCTTGCATGGTCAGCCGAAGCGTTTGTTTGACTTGTTCGTCAATCTCCGACTTGTCGCCAATCCAAGCCCATGGTCCGGTTTGCCCGACGCCTCGAAGCGACAAGACTCGCTTCGGCGCCCCCTCGCCTCCGTCGCTGAGCGTGTCGGCCAACGATCCGCTTGTGTGCCCATCGGTATGACAACTGTGACAGCTGTACCAACCACCTCGCGAAAGACTGGCGTCGAAGAACAGAGCCTCGCCACGATCAGCCGGCTCCAGCTCCGGTGCAACGCCGAGGTTCATAGTCGTCGCAGTCGCAAACAACGCATCGACTCCATCAGACGCGTCCGGACCGATTTGGTAGCTTGCGATCTTTCGCACGGGCAGCACCGGTTCGGCCTCCGGATCATCGGAAGCTCGATAGGATTCGCTCTCATACCCCGCATCCTCAGACTCGCCGTCGTCGCCATCCAACTCGTAGTCGCTGGTGTCATAATCTTCGGTTCGGTAACTCTTCTCTTCATACTCGCTCGAACTGTATTCCTGCTCGTCGTATGACTCAGGCTCCGAATACGGTGTCTCGTCCTGCGATGATTCACCGCTCACTTTCGGCTGCTTCCTGACAACGCTCGCGTCGGAATGAAAATCGATCCGGGTCAGGGTGTCGGACATTTCATTGGCAACCAAGAATCGATCCGCCGAGATCTCCGCGATCGCTACCGGACGTTTGCCCGTCGGGATACGGGTGACACCGATGCCATCGGGTTCAACCACACCGAGCTGCCCAAGTCCGCCAATCGTCACGAGCAATCGACCATCGTGTCGCATCAAAGCCGCATTGGGGTCACCGGCACCTCGCGTGTTGTTACCAACAGCAATGAAACGACTGCCGCTCATCAAACTCGCTGAGGGATCAACGATCGATTGAATGGATATTTCGCGCGTCGCATCCGAAACCATCGATCCCCAAATGATCTCACTGCTTCGCGGCGGTGCGATCTCGTTGATCAACTCGTGAGTCACATAGACGTTCTCGCCACCTAGCCCAAGCGTCAGCCCGCGAATGTTGTTTCCGGGTATCTCACGGATGGACTCGACCTGAAAGTCATCCAAACGAATGACGGCGACTCGAGGCCCAAAGGCATCGGCAACCAACAACCGAGATTGCTCCGGGAGCAACAATTGTTCACGTGGGGAAAAAGGCAGCTCAACGTTAGCCAAGACCTCTGGTGATTGCCCAATCGCTTTCGGCAAACTCACAAAGGTGACCCGTCTCGCCCAAGTCGAGCAAACCGAGCACCACTCGCCGTCACTCGTTACTCGAACCGTCGCCGGTTCATTGGGCATTGCGAATTGCCACTGCAAGCGAGGTTCGCCGTCCTTGACCTCAACCGCAGTGAGTCGCCCCTCTTGTTCGGTCACGAGCAAACTTTGGCCGGATCGAACCACATCGGTCGGATGCCCGCCGAGTTGATACTCGGATTTCACTTGCAAGGACTCCGTGTCAACGAAGCTGAGCGTCCCGCTCCGGCGATTCGCGACGACGGCACGGCCGGATTCCATCGCGACGACCGCGACCGGTCGACGATGCAGCTTCGTCTCAGGTGTGACAAGCGGAAAGACCTTCTCCGCGTGCTGAGTTGCCTTTGTATCAACGCTGGCCAACTCGTTTGGCTGGTTGCTCCAAACGATCATCGCCGGCCCGACCAACACAGCGCAAAGCGTACCGATCGCGAAAAAGGGAAGGGCCGTGATTCGACGGCTTGAAAGTTTGCTTGAATTCATCGCAACAGTATGACCCGATCATTTGCCGATGTCACGCAGACCTGTCGATGAGGACCAGTGATTTGCAAATCGCAATGACAGCGGGCGACCCGCCGAAGCCACCCCACGTGTCGGCGCCGTGCTATAAAGCCAATCCGCAATCACGGCTCACTCGCCGTCCCACCCGCTCACGCCCACCCATTCTCCTCCACGGAGTTCGTTGTGTCCCGCCTGCTATCCGATCCGCCTCATCGCAGAGTCAGCCGTCAATTCGTCTCGGCAATCCTGTTCCTTTTCGCGGCAATCTGCTTTCTTGTCGCGATGTTGCCGATCGACGCCCGAGCTGGCGATCACGCCACCGGACATCGCGAGATCGTCGATGTCTTTGTTCCCAAACAAGACGGATATCCCGCGATTCGCATTCCTTCGCTGGTCACCACCAACGACGGACCCTTGCTCGCTTTTGCCGAAGGTCGGCAAGGCGGAGATCATTCCGACAACGATATGATCATGAAGCGTTCAACCGACAACGGATCCACCTGGAGCGACGTTGTTCTGATGAACGATCAAGGCAAACTGTCCTTGAACAACCCTCAAGCCGTTGTGCTTGATTCCGGCCGTGTCTTGTTGATGTATCAACGCAGCAAGCTCGGCGAACACAATGCGTCGGACGGCTACGGACCTGATTCGTACTTTACGTTTGTCCAGACGAGCGACGACGATGGGCAAACTTGGTCCGCACCGCATGACGTTTCAAAGCAAGTCAAACGCGAAAAGAATGTGACGAGCGTCGCTGCGGGTCCAGGCATCGGAATCATCCTGCGGAATGGTTCCCACAAGGGCCGAATCATCATGCCGTTCAACCAAGGTCCGTACAACAATTGGCGAGTTTACGCAGCGTATAGCGACGATGACGGCCAAACTTGGAACATCGGCGACGTGGCTCCGGGCGACGGCAAGGGCCACGCCAACGAAGTCCAAATGGTCGAACTTGCGGACGGTCGTGTGATGCTAAACGCCCGAACGCAAGGCAAGGGCTCAACGAAACATCGCAAGGTCGCCGTTAGCGACGACGGCGGGCAAACGTGGTCAAAACTTCAGATCGATCAGACGTTGATTGAGCCCACCTGCCAAGCATCGATCCTTCGCTACTCGTGGCCGTCGGAAGGCAAAAGTCGAATCTTGTTCGCCAACCCGGCGTCTCAAGCCAAACGCGAAAACGGCGTTCTTCGTGTCAGCTACGACGAGGGTCAAACTTGGCCTGATCAAACGAACATCTACGCCGGCGATTTCGCCTACTCTTGTTTGACGCGAATGCAGGACGGTCGCATCGGTGTCCTCTTCGAACGAGACAACTACAAGACGATCAGCTTCACCGCGATCTCGTTGAGCGAACTGGAACGCTCGGGATCGCAAAACGGTTCGGATGCCACTGACAAGGAGGAGAACTGATGGTCGATGAATCTCTGATGATGCAGCGGATGTCCGGCCGAAAACTATCGGGATTGATCGCCGCGACCTACACCCCAATGAAAGCGTGCGGCGATCTCAATCTAGATATTGTCCCCGCCATGGTCGAGAAACTGCTAAACGACGGTGTCTCCGGACTGTACGTCTGCGGCAGCACCGGCGAAGGAATGTCTCTCACCACGCCAGAACGCCAACTGGTGGCCTCGGCCTTTGTTGATGCGACCGCCGGTCGAGTTCCGGTGATCGTTCAGGTCGGGCACAACAGTTTGCGTGAGGCACAAGAACTGGCCAAACATGCCCAGCAAATCGGCGCCGATGCGATCTCCGCGACTTGCCCATCGTATTTCAAAGTTGCCAACGTGCAGTCACTCACTCTCTGCATGCAAGAGTTGGCGTCGGCGGCGCCGGAAACTCCTTTTTACTACTACCATATTCCGATGCTGACCGGATCCAGCATCGACATGGTGGACTTCCTCACTCAAGCGGATGAAGCCATCCCAACGCTCGTCGGACTGAAGTACACCGACACGAAATTGTTCGAGTTTCAACGTTGCCTGGAACTATCCAACCGAAAGTTTGATGTCGTTTGGGGCTGTGACGAGATGTTGTTGGGCGCGACCGCCACCGGAGCCCGCGCCGCGATCGGCAGCACATACAACTTGGCCGCAAAGATCTATCGGCAGATGACATTGGCATTGGCCAGCGGGCAATTGGAATCCGCTCGCAAGTGGCAATCCAAATCCATCGAGATGATCTGCACCATCGGCCGCTACCCGTTTCATCCTGCGATGAAGGCGATCTTGGCGATGCAAGGCCTCGACGTTGGGCCGTGCCGATTGCCATTGGAATCACTTTCGCAATCGCAGGTTGCATCGTTGCGAGAATCGCTCGCAGAGATCGGATTCTTCCAATGGAGTGAAGACTCTAGCAAGCCAAGTGACGCATGATCGGACATCGCCCGCTGCGTCCTCGCGTCCGACTCCAGCATCCACGGTCCATCACGCTGAATTTGCTGGCCATTTCCATCGCGACTTGGATGCTGGCAATTTCGCCAGCGATCTCACACGCTCAAACGGAAAGGGACGAGTGGTTAAAATGGAGCGAACTCCCTCCGATCCCCAATTCCCTCGGTGTGGCGGGGCCGTTTGTTGGAGTGCACGAAGACGCGTTGATTGTGGCTGGCGGTGCCAACTTTCCGACCCCGGTTTGGGACAACGACAAAGTCTGGCACGATTCGATCTATGTTCTACCTCGTTCCTCAGAGAGCAGCACGGACGATGGCCCTCAATGGATCGAAGCGGGAAAGTTGCCGAGTCCGACCGCCTACGGGGCGTCCGTCTCAATTCCTTCATCCGAGTCCGCTCACCACGGTGTGCTATGTCTGGGAGGCAATGATTCCGACGCCACTTTCCGCGACGTCTATCTGCTGCGATGGGATCCATCTTCGCGGCTCATCGAGCGAATTGACTTTCCCGCTTTGCCGGAACCCTGCGTCCATGCATCCGCTCAACTCATTGGGAAAACCGTCTACGTCGTCGGCGGACAGAGCGGCAGTGATCTCTCCACCGCGACATCCCATTTGTGGGCGTTAGACTTGAGCCAATCAGATGATCCAGCTTCGCTTGTCTGGGCCAGACTGGCCGATTGCCCTGGCCCCCCGCGTGCCTTGCATGTGACCGCGGCACAGCATGATGGTTACGAAACATGCCTCTACTCCATCAGCGGTCGCCGGCAATCGCAATCAAGCGTTGAATTTTTGACGGACAATTGGGCGTATCGCCCAAGCACGAACGCCTGGCAGCAGAAAGCCGACGTCCCGCAATCGGTGATGGCAGGAACGGCAACTCACATCGGACAAAGTCACATTGTGGTGCTCGGTGGCGACGACGGCAGCCTGTTCGGCCAGGCCGACCAGCTCAAAGACGACCATCCCGGTTTCCCAAAGAAGACTTTCGCCTATCACACGATCACCGACACCTGGACCGAAGCCGGCACCAGTCCTGCTAACCACGTGACGACCACAGCCGTGCACTGGGGCGATTCGGTCATCGTCGCATCGGGTGAGGTACGACCACGTGTTCGCTCGCCGGCCGTTTATCAAATCGAACTCGCTGAATCGGAACGCAGCTTTGGCACGCTGAACTACTTCGTTTTGTTTGCCTACCTAACTTCCATGTTGGGCGTTGGCGTTTACTTCGCTCGCCGGAACCGAACGACCGACGACTACTTTCGCGGCGGAAGCCAGATTCCATGGTGGGCGGCCGGGTGCAGCATCTTCGCAACGATGCTCAGTTCGGTGACCTTCACCGGAATCCCATCCAAATCCTACGCCCAGGACTGGACGTACTCGATCGGCAATTTCACGATTCCATTGGTCGCGTTCATTGCTGTTTATGTAGCAATGCCATTTTTTCGCCGGATTGATGCGACCAGTGCCTACGAGTACCTCGAGAAACGATTCAACCGAATGGTTCGTTGGTTTGGCAGCCTCAGCTTCTCGTTGTTCCACGTTTTCCGGATGGCGGTGGTGATGTCATTGACCGGACTCGCATTGTCGGTCGCAACGCCGCTCACGCCACAACAAGCCGTCTTGCTGATGGGCGGACTCAGTATTGCCTACTGCACGCTTGGCGGAATCGAGGCCGTCATCTGGACCGATACCATTCAAACCGTCGTGTTGCTCGGGGGCGCGTTCCTGGCCATCGTCTTGATGCTGATGGGGACCGATGGCGGCTTTGGCGGCAGTTGGGAACATGCCGTGGACGCAGACAAAATGCGACTGGCGAATTTGCACTTCAGCCCCACGCACGCGCAAATCGCATTGTGGGTCATCGTGGTAGGAGCGATCGGGCAAAACCTTTCGTCCTACACCGCCGATCAAGCCGTCGTCCAGCGTTACATGACGACGGCGTCGCAGTCGCTTGCCGCTCGATCAATTTGGACCAATGCGGTGCTCACGATTCCCGCGACGATCCTCTTCTTCGGAATCGGCACAGCGCTTCATGGTTTCTATCACTCGCATCCCGAGCGGCTATCACCAGCGATCACGACCGATCAAGTCTTCCCGTTGTTCATCGCTCGCGAGATGCCAATCGGATTGGCGGGCCTCATCGTCGCCGGAGTTTTCGCGGCGGCTCAGTCCACTGTATCGACCAGCATGAACTCCACCGCGACGGCGTTGGTAACGGACTTCTTTCGACCGCTGAGATTGTGTCGCAGCGAACGCGGCTACTTGATCGCCGCTCGCACACTGACATTCTTACTTGGTGTTTTGGGCACACTGCTTGGTTTGGTATTCGTCGACCCGAGTATCAAATCCCTGTTCGATACCTTCATCGTTGTGATCGGTCTGTTCATGGGCGTTTTGGGCGGACTCTTCGTGCTCGGTGGATTGACCACGCGAGCGAATTCGATCGGAGCGATGGTGGGGGCAACCATCGGCGCAGCAACAATGTTCACACTCTGGCGATTCACCGACGTCAACGTATATCTCTACACAACCTGTGGCATCACGAGTTGTTTTGCATCAGGTTATTTTGCCAGCCTGCTGACATCACCGCCAACAGATTCTTTGGCAGGATTGACCATTCACACTCTCGGCACGTCCGCGTCCGCCGCAACGGTCGCTCCGGTGGAGAGCTGACCAGTGGATCTTGAGCGACGTCAAGCATTGATCGATGTGTACCGAGATGGGTTGCTGCGTGACACCATTCCATTCTGGTGCAATCACGGCATCGATTACAAAGACGGTGGGTTCTTCACCTCGCTGAATCGCGATGGAACCATCATCGACACGGACAAAGGAGTTTGGCAACAAGCTCGAGCAACATGGTTGTTCGCTGAACTGTACAACAACGTGGAGCCTCGGGACGAATGGCTGCAACTGGCTATCCGCGGTGCATCGTTCTTGGACCAGCATTGTTATGACTTGGCCGATGGCCGCATGTGGTTCCATGTCACCCAAGACGGCCAACCGATTCGAAAACGACGTTACGCGTACTCGGAATGCTTCGCGGCAATCGCATATGGCGAACTCGCCTTGGCCACCGGAGAAGCTCACTACCGCGAGCAAGCGATTCAGGCTTTCAACCGGTTTGTCGACCACAATTTGAACAGCGTCGAAGCGAGCTCAAAATTCACCGCGACTCGGCCGTCGCGAGGCATGGGCTTCCCGATGATGACCATCGCGACCGCTCAAGAAATGCGGCAGTCAATTGGTTTGGTGAATGCCGATCAATGGATTGACCGTAGTATCGCCACCATCCGCGAATTTCACCTCAAGCCAGACATTGAGTGTGTGATGGAAACGGTAAGAGTCGATGGTCAGCTCCTGGATCATTTCGACGGACGCACGCTCAATCCGGGACACGCGATCGAGGGAGCTTGGTTCATCATGTGGGAAGGTCATTTGCGCGGTGACACGAGCTTGATCGAAACCGGCTGCCAAATGCTCGACTGGATGTGGAACCGCGGTTGGGACGAGAAGCACGGTGGAATCCTGTACTTCGTCGATGTACGAGGTTTGCCCGTGCAAGAGTACTGGCACGACATGAAGTTCTGGTGGCCGCAAAACGAAACCATCCTGGGAACGCTTCTTGCTCACCTGCTGACCGGCGAAGACAAATATGCGCAGTGGCACCGGCAGGCACACGACTGGGCCTACTCTCACTTCCCCGATCACAAACACGGCGAGTGGTTCGGATACTTGCACCGCGACGGAAGCCTGAGCAGCGAACTGAAAGGTAACCTTTGGAAAGGGCCGTTCCATTTACCCAGAATGCAGTACATAGCTTGGAGATGGCTGGAGAAAGATCTCTTCTGAACGCGGCAATTCCACTATCGCCTCAGTGGCTCCCCTATAATTCCAGCAGGCATCGCATGTGAATTGACGCCTGAACTCGCGAACCTCGAGGGCCACTTGTGATGAGATTATCGCTGCTAACTGCCGTTGTATTGTTGTTTGCGGTAACCGACCGTTGTTCGCTTTCAGCGGACGAGAACGATCTGTTCACCATCGTGGGCGAACAAACGACACAAACGATTGCTGTTCAAGTCACCGATCCCAATGACGATCCGATCGAAGGTGCGGTGGTGACTCCGTGGGCACTTCGGTACTCGCAGGGCCACGGACATTGGCTCAGCAATGGCAAAGACGCTTCCGAAATGAAGCCGGAAGCTGCCCGAACGGACAAGCACGGAATCGCGAATATCTCCTACCCGTTCTATCGTGATGTCGCCGAAAAATCACGAACACTGCAAGTGTCTGTGCATGTTCGACATGAGTCATTCTGTTTGGCAGATGCAATTCACATGGACGTACCGTCCGACGACGTGTTTGAAATCGAAATGCAGCCGGCAGCAAGCATCCTTTTCCGGCCGCGCATCGAGCCAGACAACGACTTCGCGATGGACCAAATCCAAGTCCTTCGTTCCGACATCGGTTCTTGGGAAAATAGTTTCCGCCGGGAGATCCAAGGCGACCAAGTCCGCGTTGATAATCTGTTCCCCGGTGAATGCGACTTTCTCTTGGTTCGTCTGGTCGATGGGGAACCCACGCACTTCAGTGGAATTTTCGAAGTCGAACTCACCCCTGGCGCAAACACGCCGATGGATGTTGCGCTTCATTCCGCCACGGCCGTCTCCGGAAAACTTGCAGACAATGTTCCGCGTCCAGTCGTCGATGGCCGTGTTCTGGCGATGACCGTTCCGCCAAAGTCAGCTCGGGAACGGGTGACTTGGTCATCTTGGGTCCCAGTCAACGCCGAAGGGACCTTTCTGATTGAAGGCTGGCCGAGAGATCAATCCATTCAAATTATCGGGCTAACCGAAAATCACCGAGTCCGTTCCCCGGAAGCAGCCCAAACGCTGAACAGTCGTCACGGTCACCCTCACATCTTTGATCCGCCGTTGGACACGCCGATCACTTTGGAGTTGGAATCATTGCATCCATGCCGGGTCCAGGTGAAAAGCATGGACGACAAACCGCTTCGCGACGTGAAAGTGACCGCCTATCCAAACGTCTCGTGGACCAATTGGGGATCACAAGTTTACGGCACACCTTTAACGCGGAGTGCGGACTTCTTTGATACCCCCGACTTGCTCGCGTACTTCCAAAATCAACAAAACCAGCCTCGCTATCCATCGACATTTATCGACCAAACCGACGAGGATGGCATCGCAAGGATCAAATTGCCTGTTGGCACCTGGGAGCTTTACGTTGACGACGATCGCTACGAGGTACCCATCGTGCTCGGACGCCGGAATTTCAAGATGGAAGTCCCCAACGACTCCGAAAATTCAATCGTGATGCGGTTGGTTCCCAAGGGAACGGACTTGCTCGGCGACTACGACAAGCTGGCGGGAATCGTCTTCGGCTGTTCCACGCGAGATGGAGAGAGGATCTGTGCGTTGCCGGAAGTTCGCGAAAAAATGGATCAGTTTGTGCGTCGAATTCAGGAAGCCAAAGATCCGCAAGATCCCAAAATCCTCTCAGAGGCGTTCATGGTTGTGTCGGACGCCTTCCTCAAAGGCGGTGACCAAGAAGAAGCGGCGAAGTGGCGGCGAAAGTCACTGAAAATGAAGGTCAAACTGACACAAGCAATTTCGAAGGAAGAATCTTCCAACTGAGATCGATCGTTCAAACCGCGATTCGAACTCGATTGCGGTACTCACGAGGTGTCATCTTTCGGTGTTGCTGAAATCGTCGATTGAAGTTCGACAAATTTTGATAGCCCGATTGCTGGCTGATCGACAAAATCGAATCGTCTGTGTCGGTTAGCAATCGACAAGCGAACCCGATCCGCAACTCATTGATGTACGCGGACACCGTTCGCCCGGTCGATTGCTTGAAGAACCGACTGAACGCGGAAGCATTCATGTCCGCCAGTTCCGCTAACTCGCTGTGCGTCAATTCGGGATCGGTGAGATGGTGCGTGATGTGGTCGCAAATCACCTGGATGCGAGTCTCCACTTCTTCGTTGTTGCTGGCCCGATACAGATGCGACGCTAGAGGTTCGGCTTCGGTGCAACTTGCAAGTTGATCCAAGATTGAAAGCAGTGTTACCAAACGTCTCGCTCCCCGCTGCTTTTCCAAATCGATCAGTTGGCTACCGATCGATTCCGCCATCCTTGCCGGGAACCACAGCCCGCGACTGGCACGATGAAGCAAACGATGGACTTCCACCATCTCGTTGAGTCGAAAGAAATCGGGCCCCAAGAAGTCAGGATGAAATTGCAACACCATCGCGGAATGCAAATCGTAAACCTGGCCTCGGTATTCGTCGGATGCCCACGTGTGCGGCAATTCAGATCCCAACAACACCAAATCATGATCGGTGTAACTGCCGATGTGATCACCCACCATTCGTGAACCCACGCCCGACGGAATGTAGGTCAATTCAACCTCGGGGTGCCGGTGCCATTTGACTGGCGACTGCAACGAAGCACGGTCAAAACATCGAAATGATTGGCCGTCGTTGGGAACCAGCTTTTCGTAGGAGGCTTTCATGAACACGCCATGGTTCGAGTCAGTCAGAACGTTGCAATGGAATGGTTGGAGACGCCGTTCGGTGGAAATTGCCGGCTGGATCCATTCACCGCCATGCCAGCGACGCTCGCGCGCAGAAAGTATTACTTCCTGGAAAAATGCGCGTAGTTTCATAATCGGCCCCGTGACCGCGCAAACAGAGTACCACAAAAGGGCAATCATTGTGGAGAAACATAAGCCCTGAGTCTGCAGAATGACGCCCGACAGATCGCATCCCCTAACCGTGAGTCGCCCCGCCATGCCAACCCGTCCCTCCGTTCCTGATCGAAAAGTGGCGCTCGCCTTCATGGCCCACCCCGACGATGCGGAGATCTCTTGTGGCGGCACACTGATTCGACTGCAGGATTCAGGTTGGGAAGTTCATATCGTCTCCGTCACCGCGGGTGACTGCGGATCGATGAACGATGGCCCTGATGAAACCGCACGCATTCGATTCGCCGAAGGCACCAACGCGGCCGAGTTGATTGGTGCAACTTTCCACACACTCAACGAACCGGACGGTCGCCTCGTCTACGACCGCCAATCATTGCAAAAGTCGATTGATATTTTCCGGCGCATCGCACCGACGTTGGTAATCACCATGCCAATGTCGGACTACCACGCCGATCATGAAATCACCGGCCAACTCGGACGAGCGGCGAGTTTTGTTTACGCCGCCCCGAATGCCTCTTCCGAACCGGTCATCGAAGGTTCGCAGGTTCCCTATTTGTACTACACCGACGGACACGATGGCCAAGACCGAATGGGCCATGCGATCACACCGACAACGTTCGTCGATATCAGCGAACAACTCGAAACCAAAACACGGATGCTGGCTTACCACAAAAGCCAATTGGAATGGTTGCGTTCACACAACGGGATCGACGAGTACTTGACCGCAATGCGTGAACACAGCCAAGCGCGGGGCACTGACATCGGAACGCGAGCCGCCGAAGCGTTCGTACAACATCGCGGGCACGGGCACCCAGGCGATGACGTACTCTCGGCTCTCTTTCCGATCCAACACTCTTCTCACTCGACCAACTCTGCCTTGCAAGCGACACACTCATGAGTAGTACTTTGGAAAGTCCCTCGCCGTTAAACAACCCAACCCAATCCACGTCGGGGCTGTCCGTCCTGAGAATGGCAAGCGCCGGTGACGCCAGCCGACGGGTTGCGAGAGAAATCGGATCATTGATCCGTCACCGTGCCTCCCAACATCGCAACTGCGTTTTGGGATTGGCCACCGGATCAACTCCCATTCGCGTTTATCGCGAATTGGTGCGTATGCACCGCGAAGAAGGATTGTCCTTCCACAACGTGGTCACATTCAATTTGGATGAGTACTACCCGATCAAACCGGACGCGGCGCAAAGCTACGTTCGCTTCATGAATCAGCACCTGTTCGATCACATCGACGTTGTCCGTGCCAACGTTCACATCCCCAAGGGAACCATCGAGTTGGAAGCGGTTCCCGGGTACTGCCGAGACTACGACGAACTGATCGCATCGTCCGGTGGAATTGATTTGCAATTGCTGGGGATCGGACGCACCGGACACATCGGATTCAACGAACCGGGTGCCACGCGAGACACGCGGACTCGAATGGTCAAACTGGACGATTTGACTCGTCTGGATGCGGTCAAGGACTTCGGCGGCATCGAGCATGTTCCGCTGCTCGCGATCACGATGGGAGTCGATTCCATTCTGCAATCACGCCGAATTCGCTTGCTCGCGTTCGGTGAACACAAAGCTGACATCGTCCAGCGAGCCATTGAAGGCCGGATCAGCTCCACCATTCCTGCCACCTACTTGCAAACACACGGCGACGTGCAATACCTGCTCGACGACGCGGCGGCTGATTGTTTGTCCTCGGCCACGCTGGGAGAAACAATCCGATGAGTGATTCTGCTACGAACCAAGAACGCATTCGCATCCTGTGCGTCGGTGCCGGAAACATGGGCCGGTCTCATGCGTTGGCCTACCAAGCCATCGATGGGTTTGAAATCGTCGGCATCTGCACTCGGTCCAAAGAGTCCGGTGCAAAGCTGAACGAAGAATTGGGCAGCGACTATCCAACCTATCAAGACTTCGACGAAGCACTTCAGGCAACCCAACCAGACGCCGTTTGCGTTTCGACTTGGCCCGACACCCACGCACGCTTCGTGACAACGGCTTTGGAAGCGGGCTGCCACGTGTTTGTTGAAAAGCCTTTGGCCGATTCCGTCGAAGCCGCCGAAGAAATCGCAGCCACCGCATTGGCGACCAATCGCAAAGTCGTTGTGGGTTACATCCTGCGACATCACCCGAGTTGGAACCGTTTCATAGAGATCGCTCACACTTTGGGCAAACCGTTGGTGATGCGGATGAACCTGAATCAATCATCATCGGGTGCCACTTGGGAAACACACAAACGATTGATGTCGACCGTGTCGCCCATCGTCGACTGCGGTGTTCACTACGTCGACGTGATGTGCCAAATGACTGGTTCGCGTCCAGTGCGAGTTTCCGGAATCGGCGCGCGACTGACCGATGAACTCCCCGAAGGCATGGTCAACTACGGCCAACTCCAGGTCACATTCGAAGATGGCTCAGTTGGTTGGTACGAAGCCGGTTGGGGCCCAATGATGAGCGAGACCGCGTTCTTCGTGAAAGACGTTGTCGGACCAAACGGTTCGGTTTCCATCGTCGCTGAATCGGCCTCTTCAACGGGACAAAGCGACAACGTGGATGCTCACACCAAAACAGAGTCCATTCGTTTGCACCATGGAAAGTTGAACGCGGAAGGCAACTTCGCCCGCGACGACGAATGGATCCATCTGGAAGACGAACCCGATCACGACGGTCTGTGCCATCGAGAACAACAGTTCTTCCTTGACGCGATACAACAAGACAACGATTTGACTGCTCACCTGCAAGACGCCGTCAACTCAATGAAAATTGTCGCGGCTGCGGACGAATCCTTCCGAACGGGCAAAACCATCGAACTAGAAACCAACGAAACCATTAGTACTTAGACGCACGACTTAGCGGGCCAGCATCTCGACCGAGTCAGCCGTTTGGGCGTTAGCCCCGGTTCCAGCAACAAAACCATACCGAACGCCCGAACAGCCAATCCAACCAAACACCCCAACTAAACTAAACTTCGGTTGGCCCACTTTGTGGACCAATCGGATGGGATGGACGAGGTCACCAAGACAGCTTGATTTGCGCCCGAAGATGACCGGTGGCCTCGTCCGATTCCCATTCGCATTACTTCCCTCCCACCAGATTCTTTTCCGCCTTCATCCCACCTGATTTCCAACCTTCCGAATTGCGTCCCGCAGTTCTTCCCTGTGATTGTTTCCGAGTGAGCCTGATATGAATGACAAGCTGAACCGCACCACTTCTAATCAACCAACCACCTCCCGTCGCGAAGTTCTGCGTCGCGGTGCTTCCGCTTCCGCCGCGTTGGCAGCAACGGTTGGTGCCAGCCAAATGGTTCACACTCACGCCGCGTCCACTGATCCCAATCGCAAGATCAAAATCGGAATCGTCGGAGCGGGCGGACGTGGAACGGGTGCGGTCAACGACTCGTTTTCGATCAACGATAACATCGAATTGGTCACCATCGCGGACTTGGATCCTGGCAACGCGGAACGACTTCGCAAGGGAATGACTCGTCGTCACGGCGACAAGATCAATGTCGCCGACGATCGCATTCACTCAGGCTTGGATGCTTACAAGGCGGTTCTAGAAGACCCTGAAGTCGAAGTTGTGTTCTTGACGACTTCACCAGCCTTCCGTCCATCTCACATCGCCGAAGCTGTCAAAGCCGGCAAGCATGTCTTCGCTGAGAAACCCTCCTGCGTCGATCCCGCCGGATATCGGATCTGCGTCGCCGCACACGAAGAAGCCGAGAAGAATGGCACGGCTATCGTCACCGGAACCCAGTACCGTCGCCAATCCAATTACATGGAAGCGGTCAAGCGGATTCACGACGGTGAGATTGGTGACATCATCGGCATGACCTCGCGATACTGCAGCCAAGGCATTTGGTATAAGAACCGAGCCGAAGGCGTCAGCGACACGCAATACCAACTCAACAACTGGATGCACTTCATTTGGTTGTCCGGAGACCAAATCGCGGAGCAAGCCGTTCACAACATCGACCTGATGAACTGGGTCATGCAAGGACCACCGGTCAGCGCCTACGGTTCCGGCGGACGCTTCACCCGTCCCGACGACAGCGAAATGTGGGACAGCATGTCGATCGACTACATGTACTCCGACGAGCGTCCGGTTTCGTTCATGTGTCGCCAAATCCCTGGTTCAACCGCCGAAAACGGCAGCACCGTTCGCGGAACCAAGGGCTTCGCCGTCATCGGTGCCGGCAGCAGCGGATCAACCTTCCTGGACCGCAACGGCAAGGAAACTTTGAAACTCGAAGGAAGCATCGCGGATGCTTACCGCCAAGAGCACAAGGACTTGATCGATTCGATCCGAAGCGGCGAACCAATCGTCGAGTTGCTCGAAACCGCCAAGAGTTCGCTGACTGCCGTCATGGGCCGCATGGCTGCTTACACCGGCAAGAAGGTGACTTGGGACTTCGTCGCCAACGAATCAGAACTGGACCTCTTCCCCAAAGACTTGCAGTGGGACGGCAGTCGTCCTGAGCCTAGCTACGCCATCCCAGGCAAAACGAAACTGATCTGATCTCGTTCCAAGAACGATCGAGCAGACTTAGTCGAGGCATTGCCATATCAACGTGCTATGTCTGCTTGTCAGTCTTCACTCATGCCAAAGGCAGTTGTCATCAACTGCTCATCGGGGCGGCAATCTGGCCGCTCCTTCGTATTTGGTGACGTTGCATTCGCATTCATCGATCATCAATGCCACTGCAGCCTCCGTTTGTGACGCACCTCCCTTTATTGGCTGAGCAGTCGTTCGGCAAACGCAAAGTTGCGTACATCGCCCCATCTCATAGGGTGCGATCTGCTACTATAAGACCAGCCCGCTGGTGCAATGGAACTCCATTTGTTCGAGCGGTGGCTCCCGCCTCAAGTCCCACCCCTGATCGCCATCCATCTCCAATGGAACGACGAAGCTCGTCAGTTTGGCACCCTCAACACACACACGATCTCAATTGAGCTTAGTTGTGTTGAAAAGCTCGCTGCGGAGTTAGTCGGTCTACCACGAGTGCTCGGCGACATGCCCGGAGACCCACCATGACATCCCGTCCTCCATTGAGCGTCCTTGTCGCCAACGTACTGGTCGCTTGGATAGTGACCGCGTTAATCGTTCCGAACAACGTGTCGGCACAGGACGAAGCACCGAACCCGGTGACCGAAGCTTCCACAATTCGGTTGGCGAGATTCGACGTCGATGCGACGCCAACGGTCGGCTCAATGATGGCCTACGACCGCGTCAAACGGGTGGAGGAAATGACACTTCGGGCTCGCGGCATCGTCCTACTCGGTGCCGATGAACCAATCGTGCTGTGTGCGGTTGATTGGATCGGGATTGGCAACGAAGGACACGACCAATTTCGCAGTCGATTAGCGGCAGCCGCGGGTACAACTCCCGAACGAGTCGCCGTGCACACGCTCCATCAACACGACGCACCTCGTTGTGATTTCACTGCGGAACGGCTGGTCAACGAAGCGGGAAAGTCCGACCTGGGCCCATATGACAGTTCACTCGCGCGTGAAGTTTTGAATCGTTTGTCCGATGCGGTCAAGGAAGGAATCAACGGAGCGACCGAGGTCACGCACGCGGGTTGGGGATCGGCTGAAGTGAAGGACGTCGCATCCAACCGCCGTCTACAAGACGAGACGGGCAAGGTCATCGCGACTCGCTGCACCGCTTGCCGTGATCCCAAGATGATCGCCGCTCCCGTTGGAACGATCGATCCCGAACTGACTTCGCTGACGTTTTTCAATGGCGACAAAGCCCTCGCGGTGATCACGCACTACGCGTGTCATCCACAAAGCTACTATCGAACGGGTGTTCCCAGCCCTGATTTCCCCGGACTGGCTCGATTCATTCGTGGTCAAGCACGCCCCAATGTGCTTCACGTTCATTTCAATGGTGCCGGCGGAAACATTGGCGCGGGCAAGTACAACGATGGTTCGCCTGCCAACCGCATGAGGCTGGCTCACCGTGTCGCGGATGCGATGGAAGAATCAGCCGACAACACAACGAAGTTTGCCATCACGACAGATGATATTGACTGGACGTTCACGCCAGTTTCGCTTCCGCCGGCTCCTCACTTGGACGCCGATACACTGCGACAAAAGTTGGGTGATTGGAACACGACCGACTATTGGGGCAGTCCCGATGACTTGGCGTGGCTGCTGCGTTGCCAGAACGGACACAAGGTTGAACTGAGTTGTCTGTCGATCGCCGACGTTCGTCTGTTGCACATGCCAGGCGAGCTTTTCGTCGAATACCAGTTGGCCGCGAAGGCAATGCGACCAGACTTAAAAATTGCTATGGCAGCGTACGGCGACTACGGGCCGGGATACATCGGAACCGAGGAAGCGTATGGACAAGGCGGCTACGAAACGAGCCAGCGCGCATCAAAGGTGGCTCCCGAAGTCGAGACTGTCCTGATCAATGGCGTGAGAGAGCTTCTGGAAGTCAACGCCGAAGAATCAGTCGAAGAGTCAACTGTCGAGACCGATACCTCGTCGCCAGTAGAGGTTGAAACACGATGATGCTAGCCAATCGTTCTTTGATACTTCGCACGTTCATCGCCAGCCTTTCCCTCGCGTTCTCGCTGGTGAGCGTTTCAGCATTCACGCAGGATGACTACTCCGACGAGCTCCCACGTGTACCACCAACTCCTCCCTCGGAAACACTGCAAAACTTCCAAGTTGCCGATGGTTTTCAAATCCAATTGATCGCCAGTGAACCGTTGGTGACCAGCCCCGTGGCCATGGAATGGGCCGCGGATGGATCGCTTTTCGTTTGCGAAATGCGAGGCTACAGCGAAGATCGTGACAAAGGCATCTCGCGAATTTCCCATTTGCGGGATTTGAACCAAGACGGAGTTTATGACTCGAGCACCATTTTCGCGGAAGGGCTTCTTTGGCCGACCGGTTTGTTCCCGTGGGACGGTGGACTGTTCGTCGGTGATGCACCCAACCTCTACTATTTTCGCGACACGGACGGCGACGGAAAAGCGGATCAGCGCGACACTGTCTTGACCGGATTCGGCACATCCAACGTCCAGGGCCTCATGAACTCGTTTCGATGGGGACTCGACAATCGTATTCACATCGCGTGCAGCAGCACGGGCGGAATGATTCTGCGGCCGGGGCAACCTGAATCGGACGCGATCAATGTTCGAGGCCGTGACATCGCGTTGGATCCCCGGACGGGTGAATTTGAATTGACCAGCGGTGCGGCTCAACACGGAATGTGTTTCGATGATTGGGGTCGCAAATTTGTTTCGTCCAACAGCGATCACCTTCAGCAGGTCATGTACGAAGATCACTACATCGGTCGCAATCCACTTCTGCAGCCCGCTGCAGCGAGGGTGTCGATTGCCGAAGATGGACCGCAAGCCGAAGTGTTTCGAACCAGCCCCGTGGAACCTTGGCGGATTGTCCGCACGCGTTTGCGAGTCAGCGGCAAGGCACGCGGACCGATTGAAGGTGGCGGTCGAGCGGCGGGCTACTTCACCGGTGCAACCGGAGTCACGATTGTGCGCGGAGACGCTTGGCCCGAGGCTTTTCAAGGTATGGCAATCATCGGCGATGTGGGAAGCAACCTCATCCATCGCAAACGACTCCATCCCAGCGGATTGAAATGGATCGGCAAACGAGTCGACACCAACAGCGAACTGGTCACCTCCACCGACATCTGGTTCCGGCCGGCTCAGTTCGCAAATGCGCCGGATGGTTCGCTGCACATCATCGATGTTTGTCGCGAAGTCATTGAACACCCCAAAAGTTTGCCTGCTGAAATCAAGCAGCACTTGGACCTGACCTCGGGACGCGATCGAGGCCGTCTGTACCGACTCGTGCCAAACGAATTCCAACATCGCCCAACACCGAATCTGAATCGTGCAAGCGATCTCGAATTGGTCGATATACTTGCTCACCCCAACGCTTGGCATCGCGAAACGGCAAGCCGTCTGTTGTTCGAACGACAATCGAAGTGCATCGCCGAACTGAAACAGATGGCCAACCACCCCGAAACACCGCTGGGACGCTTGCACGCGTTAGCAGTCCTGGACGGTCTCGAACAACTCGATGAACAAACCATCATTCCGAGACTGAACGATCCTCATCCTTCCATTCGAAAACAAGCGATTCGCTTGACGGAGAAACTGCCGTCGAGCGAAGCTTTGCGAAACAAACTCGCGGAACAAACCGACGATCCATCGATTGAAGTCCGCTACCAGCTCGCTTTCACCGCGGGATCGATTGCCGGATTCGAGAAGACACAAACGCTTGCCAAGATCATTCGCCGAAACCCCACTGACCGATGGATGCAAACGGCGGTGCAAAGTTCCGTTGCCGACGGTGCTGGTGAATTGTTTGCCGAGCTACTCACAACGCCGTTTGAACACCGACTCAGCGAATTTGTCGGTCGTTTGGCGTCTCAGATCACTCAGCAGAACAGTCCAACCGATATCCGCATGGCAATCGCAGCGGTGTCGGACCTGACACCCGATGATGGCGACTTTGCTCTTCCGATTCTCGGCAAGCTACTGGAATCTCGCTCACGCAAGGACACGTTGCTTCATCAATTCGAAGAATCCGGTGAGCTCACAAAGATTGATCGCGTGATGAGCGAGATGCTCGAACGACTTGAGCGAGTCGCACTCGATGAATCCGAACCCGTCGATGTTCGCGTTCGCGCGGTTGAGAATTTGCGTTACGCCTCCGCGTCTCGGGCGTCAGCTGTTTTGCCAAACTTGATCGACAGCCGTCATCCCATCGCGATCCAACGCGCGGCCATGATCACTTGGGGCCGTTTTGATTCCAGCGACATCACCGAAACCTTGTTGTCGCAGTGGAGCAGCCTCAGCCCCAGCCTTCGCGAAACGGCCAGCGAAATCCTGTTTTCGCGGCCTGACCGTTTGCTTGGTTTGTTAAACGCGATCGAATCGGGAGATATCCCTCTCAGCGAAGTCTCCAGATCGCGTTTGCAACTCGCTGCCAAATCGACCGACTCATCGACTCAGAAACTCGCGTCCGAGCTGCTCGAGTCAAGCGGATCAAAGAACCGCGAACAAGTCGTTCAGGCCTACCAAGAGTCACTGCAATTGTCAGGTGATGTCGCTCGTGGCAGCAAGCTCTTCTCGACACATTGTGCCAATTGCCATCGACTCGAAAATCGCGGTCATGAGATCGGTCCGAATTTGGCGACGGTCAAAACTCGCGGAGCCGACTTCATCCTCACCAACGTCTTGGATCCCAACCGCGAAGTGAACCCTCAGTATCTGAACTATGTTGCCTTGGACGTCGATGGACGAACGCTGACAGGGATGATCACCGAAGAATCAGCGACTTCGATCACGCTGCAGCGTGCCGAATCGGCCAAAGATTCGCTACTTCGAGTCAACATCGAACGATTGCAAAGCACCGGGATGTCCATCATGCCGGAAGGCCTGGAAGAACAACTCGATCCGCAGGCGATGGCCGACCTGATCGCTTACTTGATGCATGTCGAATGAATCCGGTGTGCCCTGTCGGCAATCCACCTGCTAGGTTTGCGGCGTCGTTTCCCTTTCACGCCTGAGGACTTCGCATGAGCAACCAACACGAATCGATCAACTACATCGAGATCCCCGCCAAAGACATGGCAAAAACCAAGGCTTTCTTTGAAACCTGTTTTGGTTGGAAGTTCACCGACTACGGACCCGAGTACACCGCCTTCGACAAATCGACAGGCCTGGACGGTGGTTTCTATCAGTCCGACAAATCATCGCTGACGTCGAACGGCGCCGCGCTCGTCGTATTCTATAGCGATGATTTGGAAGCAACGATGGCGAAAGTCCAGACGTCGGGTGGAACCGTGATCCAGGACATCTTCTCCTTTCCCGGAGGCCGCCGTTTCCACTTCACCGAACCGTCCGGAAACGAGTTCGGTGTATGGTCGGACAAATAGCATCCAGATCGAAAACTCAGTCGGCGTCATCGACGAGTTCGATCTCGCCGGGACGCCAAGTCTTTTCAAACCAAGGATCCAACGGTCCATACAGACGAAGCAGCGTGTACCAGCCTTTTCCAGAGACGGTTTGAATCCAATTCGATTCTTTTCCGGCTGGGCTCTCCGGTGCGAAATAGAGATCAACCGAACCATCTGGGTTGGTCTGCAGATTGTCCCGCTTGTTATTCTTGCTGGGGAACGGTTGCCCGGTTTGCAACTCGGACCGAGTCTGCGGATCGTAGATGACCACGGACCAAAAGTCTTTCACTGGGACGTTGGCGGGAAGATGAAGCTTGTAGGTTTTGCTCCCGTCCAAATATCGTCCTTCCTTGTCGACGACAGCGTAGGCATATTGTGAGCCCTTGCCGGTCATCTTCAAAACCATCGCCGGCGTGTTGACCGTTGCCTGGTAAAAGAAAAGCGTTCTTGCATCAAGATTGCGTCCACCCTGACCGCCGTCTTTCAACCACTGATAGTCGCCCCCAATGAATGCGGTCATCCACGCGCTGCCAGGGTAATATTTGACGCCAGTCAATCGCGGCCGGAAAACAATTGACCGAGCGGTGGCATTGCCAATCGCAACCGCCTCTGTCAACAGTCGTTTCTCCTTCTCATCTGGAGAAAACTCCTTTCCCTTCTCGATACCGATCGCGGCAAAGATCCCACGCAGCTCGGGATCGAGCATGCTCACCGGTTCTCGTTGGATCACCGTCGCCAACTCTTCGTAGAACTCGAAGGTGTTGGCGTGAATGGTGTTGAAACTCTTCTCCGACCCACTAACAAATTTCATCGCTGGTGGGTTCGACTTCTTCGACAACGGGTAAACCTTCAGACCGTTGCGAAACATCTCGGCGGAAGCATCCGGTTTTCCATCAACCAAAAAGCCGCGAAGAATCACCCAGTTCACCCAACTGGTTGACTGAACGACGAAGTAGTTTTCCCCATCGATTTCGGTTGCCTTTCCTCCAATCGGTCCCTCCCATTCGCCGTCGTAGTCGGGTGGCAGAATCAGGTACTTTCCCCCGTTTCCTCGGTCTGGCCCCGGGACTCCCATATCAACCACGAACCGAAAGTACGCGTCGTTGACTGTGCCAGGACCACACTTGGCGGGCACCTCCACGACGGTCGGCCCATCCCGCTTGAGATCCAAGAATCCCGAGCAGTACACGGTGTCGGTGTTGCCGGTCAAAAAGAGCGGGTTGGAATCTAAAAGGCGATCCAAAATCATGAACTGGTTGGATGTTTCCAGTCCCATTTCAACATGCCCCAACCGAAGCCCTTCGATGGAAGTGGCGGGGATCCCGTTCAGGAAGGCTTCTGTGCCGCGTATCACGGTGAGGAAGTCATAAAGTTTCTCATTGGTCGCTTCGTCAGGTCGTCCATCATCAAACTTCAATTCGCCGAGCAACTTGGTTTCGACCACATCTGGCGTGAGAATTTTCTTAGGGATCTTGTGGTTGTACCCAGGTGTCGGATCATCAGCGTTTGCCGCGTGACGATCCGCCGCAAGTGAAACCACAACCACGATGCCAAGTAGACCTCGGATCCATTTTCGATTCATCACACACCCTCAAGGAAACATTAAGCGTTTAGAAGTTCAGCATTCGCACCAAGTTTGATGCGACAACCATGACGAATGCAAGACACCGAAACCATTCAGTGGCTCGCGTCTACCATCCAGGCGATCTTGATCCGCGAGACGATCATGCCCGATCGGCGGGGTGCTGATAAGGCGACCGATAGTTTCTTTTCAGTTTTTTGGTTGCTTCTTCATCACCCACGATCGTGTGCGTTTCCGGATCAAATTCAAGTGTTCGCCCGAGTTCCATTGCCACGTTCGCCATGAAGCATGACGCGCTGCTGATGTGACCTTGTTCGATGTCAGCAACCGGTTTGGAACGGTTGTCAATCGCGTCGAGAAAGTCTCGCATGTGACCGCGAATTGCCGAAGCAACGTGCAGTTCCAGTGCCCACTTCTCTTTGTCGGTGACATCGGTCGGGTATTTGTCAGTCTCAATGACTGCTTCGCCGGACAATTTCTTGCCGCCACCGCGCGGTTCAAACTCAAACTTGTTCACGCTCAACTTCAGCGTGCCTTTGTCGCCGTAGATCTTGGCCGCCCACGGGTACTCGGGATCGGGAGCACTGCCCCAACTTCGGTGAGTCCAGACCACGTCCAAGCCATCAAAGTCAAACGTCGCCGTTTGTGTGTCCGTGATGTTGGCGAGTGAATCCTTCTGCACCATGATGCCACCCACGCTGCTGATTCGCTTGGGCCAACCAAGATCCAATTGCCAACGTACCAAGTCCAACATGTGGACACACATGTCGCCGACGATGCCGTTTCCATATTCCATGAACGCTCGCCATTTGCGTGGATGAGTCAGCTCGGTGTAGGGACGCATCGGGGCCGGACCTGTCCAAGCTTCGTAGTCAAAGTGCGGAGGCGGATCGATCGCAGGCGGATTCGAATTTGCTCGCATGTGGTAATAGCAGCAGACTTCGGCGAACGCGACGTTGCCCAGCAACCCAGCATCGACAACGTTCTTCCTCGCATCGATCAAGTGCGGCGTGCTACGGCGCTGGGTGCCGACTTGCACAACGCGTCCGGTCCGGCGTGCCGCGTCCAACATCGCTTTGCTTTCGAGCGTGTCGACACCCGTTGGCTTTTGCACGTAGACGTCGGCGCCTGCTTCGACCGCGGCGATCATCGGCAGCGCGTGCCAGTGATCCGGCGTGTCAACCAAAACGATGTCCACGTTCTTTTTGGCAAGCAAGCGTTCATAATTCGCGAATGTTTCGGGACGGTTGCCGGACTTCTGTCGAGAGGCGATCAGATCGGCACATTCATCCAGCAACTTTTGATCGACGTCGCACAACGAAACCACTTCAACAGGCTCGATGTTGATCAGCTGCAGCAAATCACATTTGCCGTACCAACCGCATCCGATCAAGGCGACGCGGCGAGGTCGTCGCTTTTCGTCTGCTTGAGCGGGATTTGATTGAGTGGCAACAACGGTGGCAGCAGCGGCAGTGGCGGCAAGAAAAGAACGGCGTTCCATGGCAATCTTCTGAGTGGGGATGGGGATGGGAGCGACCAAACAGACGCGGGGGAATCGGCACGTGGCAGATCCCCTGGACCGCACATTTTAACAGAGCGGAGCAGCCCGGCGTTGCAACCAACGTCGCCCCAGAAAATTGCGAGGGAGGATTGATCCCAAATCCTACGGAACACCCCACCACAGCGCATTCGTTTGAAACTCAATTCACAACACTTCGAAAAGCTCCTCGCTTTGGCGGCCGTGGCAAGAATGAGGCCAATGATTAGGTGATCGCTGCTGTGCTTCATCTCACCTATACTGCCGCGATGAAACCGAACGAAGACACGACCGAAAACGGGGAATCACCTCCCTCCCCCACCGCTTCCAAAGAAACCATCGCGACCGCGTATCACGAAGCCGGCCACGCGGTGATGGCGATGGCCGTCGGACGAAGCATTCAAAAGGTCACCATTGCTCCCGGCAAGCTGCAGTTCGGTGGATCACGTCTTGGCACCTGCGAAATCAAAAAGGGCCGATCCAAAGGCAGCAAGGACCAACTCGAAGACGACGTGCTGGTTTTGCTGGCCGGGATGGTTTCCGAATCGCGTTTCACAGGAGTCTATTGCGCGGCGGGTGCGTCGCAGGACTTGCGAGAGGTCTCGGCACGGTTGTGCACACGAGCCGCGTCCCAGCGACAGCATGAAACACTGCTCAAACGCATGCTTTCCAAAACAGAACACATTCTCAACGACGAAGCCAACCTCGAAGCGATCCGCGCAATCACCAATGAGCTGTTAGAAAAGACAACCATCAGCGGCCGCGCCGTGAAACACCATTTTGAGATGGCACAACGACGACACGCTTGAGTATCACTGCCGCTCGATCGTTTCATCCGAAATGATTCACCGATCCACCATCGACTTCGCAACCTTTCGCAGCACTGACAATTCGTCCTATGCAATCCATCGCTCGTGAACTGAATCTTCCAGAGAAACAAGTCGCCGCGGTCATCGAGCTACTCGAAGCCGGCAACACGATTCCCTTCATCGCCCGGTATCGCAAAGAGGTCACCGGCGGTTTGGACGAAATCGCTCTGCGCGCGATCGAAGACGCTCTCGAAAAGCACAACGCCTTGTTGGCTCGAAAGGCAACCGTTCTCAAAACGATCGAAGAACAAGGTGCGTTGACCGCTGAGCTTCGCAAACAGATTGACGCCTGCACGGATCTGCGATCACTCGAGGCTTTGTACCTGCCCTACAAACCGAAACGCCGCACGCGAGCAACGATCGCACGCGAAAAAGGGCTTCAACCGCTGGCTGATCTGCTTCTCAAACAAACCAAGCTGCCTCAATCGAAACAGCAAACACTCCAAGGATTTGTCAATCAAGATTTGGATGTCGCCGACACCGACGCGGCTCTGGCCGGCGCACTCGACATCGTTGCTGAACAATGGAGCGAAGATGCGTCGGTTCGTGAGTGGATGGTCGAGAAAGGAACCAAGTTCGGGCAGATCACTTCAGCGGTCAAACGCGGCAAGAAGGACGAAGCGGACAAATACGAAGCCTACCTGGATCGTGCCGAATCAGCCGCTCGCATTCCCGGTCACCGATTGCTCGCAATGTTGCGTGGCGAAGCGGAAGGCATCCTTCGTGTTGGGCTGAAAATGGAAGAAGACCGTGCCATCTCGCACGTCAAATCCACGTTCATCCAAAACCGATCGTTCGAATTCGCTCGAGAACTTGAATCAGCCGCGGAAGACTGTTTTCAACGCTTGCTTCAACCGGCAACGCAGTCGACCGTGCTGCAAATGTTGAAGGAGAAGGCCGACGAAGAAGCCATCGATGTGTTTGGCAAGAATCTGCACGAACTGCTAATGTCGCCTCCCGCCGGACCTCGCGTGACGATCGGTATCGACCCTGGTTTTCGCACTGGTTGCAAAGTCGCCGTGGTCGATGGCACTGGAAAGTTCCTGGCCAACACAACGATCTATCCGACGCCTCCCAAATCCGACACCGCCGGAGCGTCAAAGCAGCTTTTGGCCCTGGTACAGAAACACCATGTTGAACTGATTGCGATTGGCAACGGAACCGCCTCCAGAGAAACCGATGCCTTTGTCGGCCAACTGATTCGCGATCACAAGTTGGATGTCACCAAGGTAATGGTCAGCGAATCGGGGGCGTCAATCTATTCGGCCAGCGAATTGGCTGGGAAGGAATTCCCCAATTTGGACGTCACCGTTCGTGGCGCCATCAGCATCGCACGTCGCCTTCAAGATCCGTTGGCAGAGCTCGTCAAAACAGACCCCAAATCGATCGGTGTCGGACAGTACCAACACGATGTGAACCAACCTCAGCTTCGCAAGTGCCTTGACCGAACCGTCGAAAGCTGCGTGAACCACGTCGGCGTGGACCTGAATATGGCCAGCGTACCATTGCTGTCGCGAGTCGCCGGCATCGGACCGAAATTGGCCGAGAACATCGTTCAATACCGAGACACGAACGGGCGTTTCGGCAGCCGTAAGGAACTGACGAAGGTTCCCAAACTTGGAAAGAAGGCATTCGAACAAGCAGCCGGCTTTCTGCGAATTCGCGGCGGTGATGAGCCGCTGGACAATTCAGCCGTGCACCCCGAAAGCTACACGCTGGTCAGCCGCATGGCCAAGCAATTGCATGCCGATGTGAAAACGCTCGTTGGCAATGCGACGCTCAGCCAGAAACTGCAACCTGATTCGTTTGTGGACGACCGCTTCGGAATTCCAACCATCCGTGACATCATCGCGGAACTTGGCAAACCCGGTCGCGACCCTCGAAGCGAATTCAAGGTCGCCCAGTTCGATGATTCCGTCCAATCGATGGAAGATCTTCGCGAAGGAATGGTGCTGGAAGGCGTCATCACCAACGTGACGCACTTCGGTGCGTTCATCGATCTCGGTGTCCACCAAGACGGGTTGATCCACGTCTCTCAGTTGGCCAACCAATTCGTCAGCGATCCTTCCGAGGTCGTTTCGGTCGGCGACGTGGTCAAAATCAAAGTCCTCGAGATTGACCTGGATCGCAAACGCATCGCGGTCTCCAAGAAGGCTCTTGGTTGACCTTCACGCGTCTTGGCAAATCGCTTCGTTTAAAAACGCGAGTTGCTGATACAGCATTGAAATCGACGGGGCGATCTCGCTCGCACGATCTCCGATCGCTCGCAGCGGGTTACCAAAGATCGCTTCGACTTCCATGGGGCGTTTGGCCAAGAAGTCCAACCGCATACTGCTGTCGTACGGAACCATCGTCTCGGTGTGTTCCATCGTCGCCCGAATCGCCTTTTCATCAATCTCAACGCCGCAAGCAGCGGCGCCGGCGTGAACTTCGGCAATCAGTTGGTTCGCCAAGTCGCGACCAGGTTGAGATCCAATGATTCGATCCGTCGACGCATCGAGTACCACCGACAATCCGTTGAAAGGGATGTTCCACATCAACTTTCGCCAGCGAGTCTTGGCCAGATCGTCGCTCCAATTCGCGTCGATCCCCGCTGATTGCATGTCCGTCTCAATGCGGCGCCCCACCTCATTGGCACACGAGGGATCGACGCCGGTTTCTTGGTAGGCACCGAACGCGATCCGCCCGTAATCCAAGTGATGGATGTGCCCTGGTCCGACCTTGTTGCTGCACAGGAAACAGCATCCACCGAGAACTCGTCCGGCGGGAACCGTCCGTCGCACGTCGGCTTCGACATCCAACCCGTTTTGCAGCGTCAACACCACGCCGTCGTCAGCGACCACTTGCGGCAGCCACTCGTCCAACAACGCATTGCGAGTCGATTTCAACGCGATGATCACAACATCGCATTTCGGCATCGTTTCAACCGAGTCGTAGACTTGAGGCGACTCCAAAACAAAGTCGCCGAGCACGCTGTCGATTCGAAACCCATTTTCCCGAACGTGGTCAAAATCCGAATGCAACAAGAAGTGCACGTCGCATCCGGATCGGGCCAGCATGGCTCCATACAAACCGCCCACCGCACCACTTCCTAGAATTGCATAACGAAGTGGTTCGGCGGGAGCATTCATTTGGAGTTCCTTTTCTTCTTTGCTGGTTTGCGTGACTTTTTCGGAGCGTCTGGCAGCTCGTTCAGTTCCAATGCGGGAACGGAATCATTGCCCGCCAAACGGACGATCATGTCAACCGGGTGCGTGCCGGCTTGCAGCGTGACTTCCACCGATGCATCCGTCTTGTCCTGACCGGTCGTGTCGATCAAAGCCGCGTCGTGCAAACGCAAAACAGCATCGCCGGTCGCCGTCAATCGCAACTCGTATCGCCCAGTTTTCGCGACATTCAAAACCGTTTGCACGCGTGCGTTGCCCTTGCCGGCGGAGCGAACTGCGTCGGCGAGATCCAATCCTTCGACATCCACCTTGGTCGATTGAGCAGGATCCAAACGCGAAACAAAGGATGTCTTGGTTGGACAATACGTGACCACCATCGCGTCGTCCGCATTCAGGGAATCGTCCGCGGGAATGGGTTCGCCGTCGTAGGGACGCTCGGCGGTCGCGTTGGCTGAACGAAGCTGAAGCACGCGGTCGTGCATCCGTTGTTGCAGCTTTTTCATTTCGGGCGACGTTCCGGCCAAGTTATTGGCTTCGCCGGGATCTTTCGCGACGTCGTAGATTTCAAACGGATCCGAGTGCGATTGAATGTTGTGCCGAACGCCTTTGTAGCCGTCCATGAAGATCGCTTGCATTTGACCGCGACGAGCTCCCCGGCGAGATGGCTCGTAGTCTTTGTAGTTCGGAGTCTTGCCGCCGTTGAAATACTCAACGTAGGTCGTCGGCGTCGCTTGTTCGCCATCTTGCAACAGCGTGGGAACCAGCGAAACACCGTCTGCTCGGGCTGGAACGGTCGCTCCCGCCAAATCGGCAAACGTGGTCAACCAATCGTGGAATTGGCTTGGGCTTTGATCGATTCCAGGTGCAATCTTTCCGGGCCACCAGGCAATGGTCGGAACACGGATCCCACCCTCGTAACAATCTCGCTTCATCCCATCAAACGGACCGTACGATTGAAACGATGCCGGGTCGTAATTCACGTTTTGGATATACGATTCGCTGTGCGGACCGTTGTCGCTGGAGAAGACCACCAGCGTGTTTTCGTCGAGTTCCAAATCGCGAAGCGTTTGCAGCAGGTCGCCCATCAAGTCGTCGAGCCGTCGGACGCTGGTCGCGAAGCGTACTTCGGCATCCGTCCAACCTTGGTTGGCATAGTCAGGGTGCTTGTACGAATCAATCGGCCCGACCGTGTTGATCATCCGGTCGGTCTCGCCGAGCCACTGCACGCCACCGTTGACGCCCATGCCTTCTGGATAGGGCGCCGATGGATACTGGATCGATGCGTGAGGTGTGTCGTAGGAAAGGAACACGAAGAACGGTTCGTCCGCCGATTGCGATTTGTGTTCTACCAAGAACTTTTTCGTTTTCGCGGTGAACAAATCGGCCGTGTAGCAGCCTTTCAGTTGCGATGAGATTTCGTCGTCGTTGTGCCACAATTCAACCGGGTTGGCGTGGGCTTCGCCATTGGCGATCGGCCATTTGTCGGCGGGATAATGATTGTGCCCGTCGCGGTGACGCACGTAGCCAAAGAACTCGTCAAACCCACGCTTGGTCGGATACGCCGGCCAATTGCCGGCACTGCTGCCTTCGCCCTGCAAACCATACTTTCCGACCAGAGCCGTCGCGTAACCAGCGTCTTTCAACACCGATGCGACCGTCGGAACGTCTGGCAACGCTTTGTCAAACTGGTTGTCTCGGATCGACGCATGGCCTTGATGCACACCGGTCAGCAGCGACGCGCGACTGGGAGCACACACGGGGGCCGGGCAGTAGTGGTTCCGCATCTGCAAGCCTTCTGCCGCCATCGCATCCCAATGCGGTGTTTGGTGCGTCCTGTCGTGCTTGGATTCGTTCTGGTAGTAGCACCCCAAATCGCCCCAACCAAGATCGTCGTACAAAACAAAGAGAATGTTTGGCTGGCGGGCGGAGTCTGCCGCGTTGGCTGGGATGGGTGCGAGCGAATTGGACCAAGCCATCAGTCCAACGAACAAACACAGAAGATGGCGGGAACGCATGCAAAGGGCTCTTCTTCAGGTGGGAAACGTGTGGGGGACCACGATTCTAACTCAAAGCCCTCTACAAGTCCTTCCCCATCTGAGCTCGACCATCATGAAGATGCGAGCAAGTTTCGATCAAATCAGATGCATGCGAGGTGGTTTGGCCAGCCGTTTGACTCGCATCGCCAAACTGGGGTGCAACCAGCTCGCTCGACGTGCCGCGGGGTGTCCGGCCGTGACTCGTCCCAAGGCCGCAGCCATCATTCCCGCCGCTTCGGCTTCCGTCGCCGGCATCCCCTCAGCCTGCCCGCCGGCTTTGACGGCCAACTTGCAAGCGACCGCGTCGGCGTCCCATTCCGTCAAATACGCAACGGCACTCAAAGTTCCCACGGTCAACAACAATCCAGTCAGCCCGCCAACGGTTGCTCCCAAAGATTCATTTGTGAACAAGGATCCAACCCAGATCGAAACAAACCATGCTGGAGCGACAGCAGCCATCCGAATTGGAACGTGCCAGCGACGCACATGAGCCACTTCGTGCATGACGACCATCAACAACTGACCACGGGGCAATTCATCCAACACGCGATCGGACAACAGCAGCATGCGACCGGGACGAAACAAACCAGCCACCAACGCGTTGAAGACACGTCCGCTTGTGTTCCAACGGACAATCCGCATCGCAGTCCATCCTTCGGTTTTTACGCCGACTCGGTTGAGCCACAACGTGATCGATTCGCGATCTGTGGTCGACATTGTTTCTTGCCGGATGACTCGGCCAACGATCCACGGCAGCACAAATGCGATCACCGCGATGCCGACGCCGATACCGATTGCTACCGCGTTGCCCGTCGCGATCGGTTGGCTCCATTCTGCCAAATCACCCAGCAACAAAAAGAGCATGGTTGGAATGATCAACCAAACGGGACCGGCACGAAGTCCAGACCACAACGAAACAAAGTAGTTTCGTAGAGACGAGTCAGTCAGGCTCAGCCGAGCCCCGAAGACATGCTCGGCGGACCAGGTCGCCAGCAGAATGGTGATACCAGGCATCAACAAAACGATGGATTGCAGCATCATGCTGGATTCCAAAATCGGTTGTTCGCGAGACCAAGCGGCCAATGAAAACGCACCGAGGCAAGTCAGCACGACGGGCAGTCCCAGCCAGCGAAAAATGTCCAGCTGAATCTCAAGCATCCGGCTCGCGTCGCGAATTCGCATGTGTCCTCGCTTGACCTGCAAAACCATCATCCGAGCGGCCGTGTGACAAAGGATTGTCCATCCCGCAACCAACGCGACGCTGGCCATCACCGACCGGAACGACGGTTCCGACCAACCAGGGGCGGAACCGCAGCAGAGCGATACCAAGACCAGCAAAAAGACGTAGAAAGACAAATTGAATCCTTGTTCGTTGAGCACCGGCCGTCGTAGTTTCAGCGGCCAGTCATCAGCAAACCCAATCTTTTCGACGGCGTCAAAGGATTCTCGAAAAAACCGCCACTTCGACCATCCCGAACTGTCAACTCGGCCCGGTTTTAACGGTTTTACGGGATGGACGGCGTTCGACTCTCGACGCTCCGATACATTTGATCAGACCATCAGGCGCGGGGTTTGGCAAGTTCTCCGTGCCAACGGAATCCGCCGCGGAAACGATCCTGCGGTATCCACTCAACGCGAGACTTCATGCCGTCACCATCGGACATCAACGGAAAACTGGCGATCCTCGCCGACGCAGCAAAATACGATGCTTCCTGCGCCAGCAGCGGATCCAAACGAGAGTCGAAGGGCGGCCTGGGCAGCACCGAAGGCATGGGGATTTGCCACTCCTACACACCCGACGGACGCTGTGTTTCTTTGCTGAAAATATTGCTGACGAACTACTGCATCTACGATTGCCAGTACTGCGTCAACCGAATCAGCAGCGACACCCCACGCGCACGGTTCACACCGGAACAAGTCGTCAAGCTGACGATGGATTTCTACCGTCGCAACTACATCGAAGGTTTGTTTCTCAGCAGCGGAATCATTCAGGACTCCGACTACACGATGGGGCAAATGATCGAGGTTGCGAAAACTCTTCGCGAACGAGAATCGTTCCGTGGCTACATCCACTTGAAAACCATTCCGAACGCGGCGGATGACTTGATCGAAACGGCGGGACAATACGCCGACCGATTGAGCATCAACATCGAGCTGCCAACCGTCGGCGATTTGAAAACGCTCGCTCCAGAAAAGAAGCGTCCGGCGATCGAACAATCGATGGATCGGATCAAAGTCAAACGGGACGAGATCACATCGGATCGCAAACGAGGCCTACGCGTGCCGCAGTTTGTGCCCGCGGGCCAAAGCACCCAAATGATCGTTGGTGCAACCGACTCGACCGATCAAGACATCTTGAACACTTCGTCGGTGCTATACGGCACACATCAATTGCGGCGGGTCTACTATTCAGCGTACAGCCCAATCCCGCACGCGGACGCACGCCTGCCGGGCATGTCGCCTCCGTTGGTGCGTGAACATCGTTTGTACCAAGCCGATTGGCTGCTGAGGTTCTACGGTTTCGATGCTTCGGAACTGACCACCCCGGAATCGCAGAACTTGGACTTGGACATCGACCCCAAACTCGCCTGGGCACTTCGCAACCGCGAACGGTTCCCGATCGATGTCAATCGTGCTTCGCGAGAGATGCTGCTACGCGTCCCGGGAATTGGTGAACGAGGCGTCAAACGAATTCTCAACACACGCCGTCACCACGCCATCCGAGATGAAGATTTGATTCGAATCGGCGTGTCGTACAAAAAGGCTCGCCCTTTTCTGATCACCGCCGATCGTCATCCGGAACCACTCAGCCTGGACAGCCTTGGACTGCGTGATCGATTGCGTCCCAAGTCCGTCCAATTGAGCCTCTTTGATGCGTTTGAGTCAGCCGCGACTGGACAAGTCTGAGCAAGCGGAAATGTTAACGCTTTGATTGCTTGTATATGTCCGGCAAAGCAACCGAGTGGTCTGAAACGAGCGTTCACAATCTACCTAAAACGCCAAGTCAACTCAGTCGTCCGACGACGACCTTGACGCATACTGTTCAGATGCATCCGGCCGACACGGGGGGCTGCTCACAATTAAGACATGCATGCTACGACCGTGCGCATGTCATAGGCAGCAAACGATTCGCGACACGCTTGCTTTCTTCCTTGTCCGCTCAGTGCTAACGGTCCCTGAGACAGCATTGCGCGTCCGCACCGCGCCTCATCTTCCCGCCGCATACCTCTTCCGTTGGTTCTGACCAGCTCCGTGGTGCTTTGGCATTGCCTTTGCCTTCGCAACCTCTTCGCCTGAGTGGTGCAAGTGAATGGGCGGAGTCCAAAACTCACTCGACGAAGCGATCTTTCGGGAAGGATTCTTCCCTCCTTCACCTTATGTTTCGATTGCACGTGTCCAATCACGGCATCGAATCTCTCACCTAAGGAATTGTCGATGCGTCAGAAGCAACATGGAAACTCTGGATTCACCTTGGTCGAGCTATTGGTTGTCATAGCGATCATCGGTGTCTTGGTTGGACTCCTTCTTCCCGCAGTCCAATCTGCGCGAGAAGCCGCCAGAAGAATGAGTTGTTCGAACAACATGAAACAACTTGGTTTAGCGATGCACAACTATCACGACACGATGTCAAGCTTTCCTCTTGGTTCCTATAACCTTCGAGAAGCATGGCCCGCCAGCGGATCGAACTGGCGCGCGTTGATTCTGCCATTCATCGAACAAGGCAACATCCACGAACAACTTGAGTTCAGCTATTCGTCCCACTTCATGGCCGGTGGAGCCGCCGGTGCAGATGCACTTCTCGGCAACGAAATCCTGAAGTATCTCGCCGTGCCAACTTACGCGTGCCCTTCGTCCGCCATCGACATGTTTGAGAACGCACCGGTGTCAAACAATTCCGAAGGTGCGATGAATGTCATGTATGTCGGAATTCAAGGTGCCGCTCGCCCTGTTCCCGGCGGTGACCCTAACAAAGGGACCGCTGACCTTGGACATGGATGGTCATCCAACAACGGAATGTTGTTCGCCAACGGCAAAATCAAAATGCGAGACGTCGTGGATGGAACGACCAACGCAATCATGATTGCCGAGCAATCAGGCTGGGTCGACGGAGTCAATCGAACATCCAACTACTACGGCGGTTGGATGGGTTCGAGGCACCCTCGCCCGGTTGACGGACCGAGCAGCTGGGACCTTTGGCAAACCGGAACAACCTGCGTTCGGTTTGCGCCGAACTCGCAGATCGTGCAAACGGGGGCGACCGATCGCATGTACCGAAACAACACGGTGATCAACTCCATGCACACCGGCGGAATCAATGTGGTGATGGGCGATGCGAGCGTGCAATTCATCACCGATTCGATCGACTTCTTGCTGCTGAAACAACTGTGTTGCCGCTACGACGGTGAAGTCACCACCTTCCCACAATAGTTTTCGCACGACACATGTTCAGCCGGCGGAACTTCACGCGGGACTCGTCGACTCAACCGGCGATCCCGCGACCGCCATCAACCAAACCAACTTTTTCGAAGCAAAGCGATTCCTCAGATGACTCAAAAAACGTTCACGTCGATCCGATCCACATTTCTATTTTCCGCAATAGCTTGTCTCTCAACACTTTCACTCGGATGCAGCGACACACCTCCCGTCGGCACGGTGGAAGGAACCGTCAGCTTGAATGGCAAGCCATACGATGACGCCGCGGTGATGTTCTTGGACTCTTCCACAGGCCAAGCCGCCGGAACTGACATTGGCGACGGAGGCCAATTCGCACTCAAGGATCCCATTCCAACCGGAACCTACAACGTGTACCTCGCGCCGAAGACCGTTCCGATGGAAGAAGGTTCCCCCGAAGCCGTCAAAATTGACGAATCCGTTCCAGAGAAGTACTGGAACGAAACGACGACCGATATCCAAGCGGTTGTCAGTGAAGGCGAAAACAGCGTCACCATCGAACTGATGAAATCATAGGCACCAAAGCTCTCGATTGCTCGTTGAAACTGTGAGCACATCGTTTGCCGAAAAGACCGATGAACCGAAAGTAGCCGCCTCGCCATGGCGTCTATCAACGGAAGAGAACGGTAAGCGATCCATCGCAAGTCGCACCGATGACGCCTGAGAACACACGTTCTCAGGCGCCCTTGGTGCGTCGTTCCTCTTTGCATGTGCAAGCTTTCACCGGCGCTTCAATATGCGGTATTCTATGTCGCATGTTTCATTCACAAAGTCGCATCATTCGGGTTTTGGGTTGGTCTTGCACGCTCGTCGCATTCCTTCTCTTTGCATTCTTCGTGGGCACGGTCCACACCATCGCCGACGATCCAGCAAAGTCACAAGAATCCGTACTTGAGAACCGAATCGAGATTCATCCGCAACTGATGTCTGGTGCTGCGCCGGTCGGCGAGGAAGCTTTTGCTGAGCTAGCCAAGTTGGGCGTGAAGGTCGTCGTCAGCGTGGATGGACAACGACCCGAGATCGAAATCGCTCGCAAACACGGACTGCGCTACATCCACATTCCGATTGGGTATGACGGCGTCCACGAAGATGCCTGCAAAGCCGCGGCAGCATTGACCAAACAGATCAAAGATCCCATGTACGTGCACTGTCATCACGGCAAACACCGCGGGCCGGCGATGGCCGCCGTGATCGCGCAGTCGGCCGGTTGGCTGGACCGCAAACAAGCCGTCGAACTTCTTAAAAAAGCGGGCACCGGATCGCAGTACGCAGGTCTTTGGCGAGACGTCGATGGCTTTCAACCGCAACCAACTTCGGCTGAACTGCCCAAGTTAGTCGAAGTCGCCGAGATCAGCACGCTGGCCTCTCACATGGTCGATACATCGTTGCAGTACGAAGTCCTGTTGGATTCGATGAAGACCAACGAATGGAAGGTGAGCGACGTTCGGTTGCTGCAAGAGGCATTGCGAGAGTCACATCGCGTTTGCAACGAAGAAATGCGTCCGTGGATGCACGATTCCGTCCGTTTGGTTCATGGGATGGAATCCCAAGTCGAACGAGAGGACTGGCAGGAATTGCGAGGGTCGATGGCTCGACTCAAGCAGGCCTGCAATCAATGCCACGAACGCTACCGCAACTGATTGACTTCACGCGAATTGTTTTGTGGCATGACCGAGTGGGTTGCCTCAACCATCGCGTCGCAGACTTGGTGCAACGATTCATCGCCGATGCACAACGGCGGAGTCGTGTACAAGCAATCGCCAAACGGACGCAGCCAGACACCTCGCCGAACCAACTCGTCCTGAACCGTTTGCATGTTGGGCGGATCACGGAACTGAACGACTCCGATCGCTCCAAAACATCGCACGTCGGCAACGTTGTCAATGTCTCGCAGCACGGACAACTTTTCGCGAAGGATGCTCTCGATGTTGCCGACTTCGTAAGGAGTCTGCTCGAACAGATCCAGCGAAGCGTTTGCGGCCGAGCACGCCAAGGGGTTCGCCATGAACGTCGGCCCGTGCATCAATGCCGCGCCGGGATCGTCGCTGTAGAACGAATCGAACACGTGCGACCGAGCAATCGTGACCGCCATTGACATCGTCCCCGCCGTCAACGCTTTGCCGAGACACAAGATGTCAGGCACAACCGGTGAATGCAGATCCGCGGTGTGATCGACCGCGAACATTTTGCCGGTACGTTGAAACCCGGTTGCAATCTCATCGGCAATCAACAACACATCGTGCCGCCTGCAAGCATCGCGAATTCGGGTGAGTGTGTTGACATCATGGAATCGCATCCCGCCCGCACCTTGCACCAAAGGCTCGACGAACACACCTGCGATCGAATCCGAATGTTCCGCAAGCACGCGGTCCAGGTTCGCCTCGGTCGTTTCATCCCGCGGAAGCGGCACATGAAATTGCTGCGTGATCGCTCCGCTGTAGCGAGCATGCATGCTGCGTTGAGGATCGCACAGCGACATCGCACCGGTGGTGTCACCGTGGTAGGCGTTTTCAAAAGCCAAGAACCGAGTGCGACCGGGGCGATCGTGACGACGCCAATGGCCAATCGCCATCTTCATCGCAACCTCCACCGCGACGGACCCGCTGTCCGAGAAGAACACGTGGTTCAAATCATCAGGAGCCAACTCGGCCAGTCGATTTGCCAAACGTTCGGCCGGATCGTGCGTGATCCCACCAAACATCACATGAGGCATTCGCTGCAACTGCGCCGTCACCGCTTCGCGAACGTGCGGATGGTTGTAGCCATGGCAAGCAGACCACCACGATGCCATTCCGTCGATCCAGCGTTCACCGTTTTTGCCGATCAGATGACAGCCTTCCGTCGCGACGATTTTCATCGGCGGAGGAGCGGTCTTCATCTGGCAATACGGCCGCCACACGCTGTTCATCTTGCTATCTCGCAACAGTCCGCTTCGTGCATCACGGGTGAATTCCGTGACCACTCGCCGTGATCTTAAGATGCTCGCAGTTTCGCGGCTTCTTCCTCGAGCGATTTGATTTCGTCTTCGAGTTCCTTCAGCTCTTCCAAGTCATCGGCCTGTTCTTTCGAACCAGCCAGTCGCGGACGCAATGTCTGCAGCTTTTTGTTGATGACGTCCAAACGTTTCTTCGCCTTCTTGTCCATGGTTTCTCCTGCGGGGCAATCAAAATTCCAGCAAGGCGACAATGAAGTGAACAACCAAGACATACAAGGTCGTCCAAAGTACCGTCGCGGTGATGCAATGACTGACATCACCGGCTGAATGCTTGGGGGTAATCCCTTGATGGTAACCAATCGCCGCGGTGCCGAAACCACAAAGCAAGTTCTTTGCGAGCACCCAATCCCAACCTTTCCACCATGTGATGATGGATCCGCCGGTCGTATCGGGCGTGATGGCGCGAAAGAAGTGTTGCTGCCAGAAATGAACGCCAATTTCCGGATGCGAGAAATTGAACGTCACCCGGCTGATCCAGTGCGACGCGGTGAAAGCGATCCATTCCAAAATAGGAGTTGCGATCAAGAACGCCGCCAAAATGGGAATCAACAAATACGCCGGGGCTCGAATCCCAAGCGTTCGAAACGCGTCAACTTGGCCGCCATACTGTTTGACACCCACGTCAGCGGCCACCGCGGCACCACACCGAGCCGCGATCAAAACGGTCGCCAAGACTGGCACCAAAATCCGATAAAGCGCAAACCCGATCGAAGAAAGCAATTCGTCAATCAACAAAGGCTGAGTGTACAACCGAAACGGCAAGAAACGCAGCGTGAAATAGGTCGTCGTGAACCCAGCGATCAAACCGGCGATGATCAAGTAAACCCAAGCCGAAGGCCCGCCGACCAATCGCAGATAGTGAGCCAAGAACCGCCCCGCCCACTTCATTCGCGGCACAACCGGCCGTGCATCCCAAGGAAGTCTTGCTGCCGCGACCAAGCTGCGTCCGGTTGAATCGAGAAAACGCTCCGCACCACGACGCAGCATCGCAAGCGGTCCGGATGAGTGCTGCGATCCCGCGTCATTCAATTGGGAAGGAGACAGAGCGACCGCCTCCATTTGCTCGGCCACATTGGGCCAATCTGCTCGTTCAATTCGGCGGATCGTCTGCGCCGCCGAATCAAACAACAAAACTTCGTCGGCGATCGGCAGCAGCGTCTCGTAATCATGGGTGACAACGATGCTGGTTCGACCAAACCGCGTTTGCGTTTCGCGAATCAGTTCGGCGACGCGTTTCCCCGTTGCCGCATCCAAACCGGAAGTCGGTTCATCGTAAAGAATGATCTCAGGCGCCGACGCCAACGTGCGAGCGATCGCCAATCGCTGCTTTTGACCACCGCTCAGAGCCGCGACCGGCGTCGAAGCGGGAACACCGAGAAACTCAAGCCAATCCGAGGCACTGTGTTGAGGTTCGTCATCTCGATCCGCACGATGATCAATCGCGAATTGCACATTCGCGGTCGGCGACAGTTCATCGAACAAAGCGAATTGCTGGAACACGATCCCGGTTCGCGGCATCGATTCGGAATCAATCGCTTCGCCGCGCCAGTGGATGTCACCGCTCCACTGAATCGCATCGCCGTGACGCGGTAAGATCCCCGCCAAGACTCGCAGCAGAACGCTTTTGCCCGCACCACTGCCGCCGACCAGCACCGTGATCTTTCCGTCCGGAAACGCCAGATGGGCATCCCGCAGAAGGTTTCGCTTGCCGGCCGACACGCACAAGCGATCCAGGGTCAACGCGTCAGACAATGTGAACCGCCAATTTCATGACTCCGATGCAAAAGTTTTCCAACACGGCGTGTCGCTCGGTGAATCCGACTGCTGCGAGCCCCACAAAACGACGGCGATGAGTTTACCGGGATCATCCGGGGATGACACCAGACTGCGGCAGGCGAACTTGGCGAACACGCATCTGACCGGGTAAGCTTCCCTTTTGCTTCTCTCGCATCTTATCTCCATACGATCGCCGTGGCCAAACGTCCCGTTCAATCTGCTTCCAAACCCAAGTCCGCTCCCTGGTACGCGGACGGATTGCGTTTCGAGTGCACCCAGTGCGGGGAATGCTGCAGCGGCGACCCCGGCTATGTCTTCGTCGATGAGAACGAAATCGCGGATTTGGCCAAAGAGATGAAGCTCGATCGCGACGCGTTTGAAGATAAATTTTTGCGCCGCGTCGGAAAGCAGTTCAGCTTGCTGGAATATCCCGACGGAGACTGCATTTTCCTGGACCCGAAGTCGCGACGTTGTATGGTTTACAACGCCCGACCGATTCAGTGCCGAACGTGGCCGTTCTGGGACAGCACGTTGGCCGGGCCCACTGATTGGGCGGAAACCTGCGAGGTCTGCCCGGGGGCCGGAAAAGGACAACTGTACAGTTTTGATGAAATCGAAATTCGACGCAAAGAAAAGTCGGTTTGATTGAAGTGTAACGGTTATGACGGTCGATACGGTTCTACGTGGACCGTTCTACGCTCGCCCCGGCGGCTTGACCGGCCCCACATTGAAACCTAAGCTGTCTCTGTAAGTCCACCAATCACAATGGTTTACGGAGCCATCCGGGGTGACAAAGAAAGAAATCGTGCGCGTCATTTCCGAAGAACTCGGGCTGACTCAGCAGGAAACCAAAGAGGTCGTGCAGCGGACGTTTGACTCGATCGTCGAAACCTTGGTGCGGGAAGGCCGCATTGAACTGAGGAACTTCGGCGTGTTTGAAGTCAAACCGCGAGCTGCTCGAAAAGCACGCAATCCAAAGACGGGACAGCAAGTCGACGTGCCCGAAAAGTACGTCGTCACGTTCAAACCCGGCAAGGTGATGGAACAACGCGTCCGGCAACTGTCCAGCGACAACCTGCCTGACACCTGGGTCATGCCACTGGATCACGTGCCTCAGGAGGGTTCTGCCGAGCGTCCGAACGAAACCGACGACCCGAACCGTCCGCCAAAAAGCCCCCCCAACAGCCCGTCGGGCAGTTGGCAATAGAACGCACCGACAAGTTCACGGAGGAACTGACGATGAAGAGCTCACAAACAACCGCGAAAACTGATTCCGCAGCCCGTCACGGCCAACGATCCGTCATGAGCCGTTTGGTTCTGGGATGCGTTCTGATGGCCGGCCTTGCCACCTCCGTTGGCTGCTTCGTGCCGATCTACTCGAGCCGCCCAGAACGCCGTGTGCAGCAATTGCTCTACACCTCGGAAGACTTGCGTTCATTGGTAGACGAGTGGGAACGCTTCTGGTTCCTCGATTCGCCTTCGCACATGACCCCCATCCGTACTCACGGTGGCGTGCTCTAGGGCATCCTGATGTCTTTGCCAGGCGAAGTTCTTTCCGAGTTTCGCCTCTGATTCGTCGCCCTAAATGTCTCACCGGCATTCGGGTGTCAGAAAGAACCTAACTGAACACCGACACCGACGGCTGCATCCGCCGGATGAAGTGTCGGCCCGGCCAGTCCAACAGGTGTCTTTCCCATCCCGCTCGTTTGAGATGACGGTCGGTGATCCGGGAATTGCTCACGTGCGCGACAATGGCGTACGACTTCCGCAGCCTCGCAATTTCGTCGAGCACCTGAAACGCTCCGATTGCGGTCGCATACCGAGTTGCATCGCCGCTACGCACATAGTCCAGCGTCACAAATGCACTCATCCCGCGAGGCACGTGGTAGTCGAGACAACAAACGTCTCCTTCCAACGCTGCAAATTTGGCTTGCCACCAAACCTGAGCCACCGAGACCGGGCTTCGCAGCCAATGTTGCTCGATTCGTTCCAGTCGCCCTTCGCGCATCACAATCCGACCGCAACGAATTCGCGAAATCGCGTTCTCGTTGGAATCGAGCTGGGAGAACGAACGGCGAATCCACATGGCGAGCGATTTCTAGTGACGAGCGACTCGGAATCACGTCCTGGACACACGAGTGTCCGACCAGCAACAATCCAAAAGTGTGATAGGCTTCCAGCCTGTCGTTTGCAGACTGTTGATTTAGCCGTATATCGAATGAGAACAATTAGCCGATGGGCGTTAGCCCCGGTTGGCGTCTGATCGACCGCCGCTAACGCGGTGCGGCTCATTCAACCAATAGCCCGTTTGCGTTGGGTATGAGTCATGTAAACGACAGGCTGGAAGCCTATCCCACACGGCTGCACGAGAGTCCAATCAAACATAGCATGCGGATCCAGTTGTTCCGCTTGAATGCCATCTTCACCACGTTGCTGAGTCCACGATGCCCAACGAACCAGCCGCACATCCCGAACAAGCCAACCCGGCGGATCGCGAAACGGACGGAGCGGCGTCTGCCGGGTCACAGCGTGCATCGAAACCGAAACCGACTATTCGTCACCGCATCCTTCGCACCACGGGTTTGCTGGCGATCATTTATGTCGGTGTATGCGTGGGACTGGTCGTGATGGAAACACGGTTGCTCTTCCCCGGTGCATACATGGAGAAGAGCATCTTGATGGATCCAAACCGTTTCGAACCCGATCGCCCCACGCCGGGAACGGTGGAGACGATCACCTATGCCGCGGTCGATGGCTCTGACTTAGAAGGCCGCTTGCTGATCCGTGATGGGGCGGAAGACGTGATCCTATTTTTGCATGGCAACGGGATACACGCTGACGAGATGGATGGATGGACTCGCCGATTGTCTGACAGCTGGAACGCCACCGTCCTGACCGCTGAATACCGAGGCTTCCAGTCCGACGGATTCACGCCCACTGAAACCAGCACCATCGAAGATGCGGTCAGTGCAATCGACACGCTCTCAGAAACCACAAACACGCCCATCTCGAACATCATGGTTTACGGCCGATCGCTCGGCGGCGGTGTCGCTTGCGGATTGATCGCTGCTCTACACGAACGAGGTGATTCGGTCGAAGCACTGTGTCTCGATCGCACCTTTGACAGTGCCGCCAGTGTTGGAGCGGACCGATTCTTTTTCTTGCCTGTTCGCTGGCTGATGAAAAACCAATACGACAGCGTGCGAGCACTCGCGAATTTCGACGGAGCGTTGCTGCAAATCCATGGCTCTCCCGATCGCATTGTCCCTCGGAAGAACGGCCGAGCCCTCTACGATTCGCTGGCGTTGGAACACCGTGATTGGATCGAACTACCAAACATGTTCCACAACGACCGCTTGCCAACCAAGACGCTGGACGTTGCCGGCCAGAAACTCAAAGCCCTTCGAGACGAAGCGTTTCCCAAAGCGGAGATGGAGGCGTCGGAAACTTCACCCGCCGCTGAATAGACGCACCGCGTCCGCCGCTTCTTCGTGGCTCATCTCGTCGGCTGCACGTGTACTGGGCTCCACACAACAATTCCGCAAGACATCCGGCGGAATGCTGCCCAAACCTCGATGGCGAAAACGTTCGTAGTCGAACATGCCCGCCTCGGTCAACTTGGCCTCCATCCGCCGCGCGTGATCCGGATTGGATGCAACCAACGTTCGTGTTTGCACGCCAGTCTGCCCCGGAGTGGTGCCGCGAATGCGAAACAGAAACATTGGCGGGCGAACCACGCACACGCGTCGCTCCTTGAACAATTGGGGCGCAAAACGGAGCAGAAACCCGAGCACCAAGACGCCGCAATGAATGCCGTCCGCATCCGGATCCATCAAGACAACCAGCTTGGCATAGCGACACTGATCTGCCTTCCTTAAAGCTTCGATCCAGTCTTGGCTTGGGGAAAGCTTTTGGTCCAACAGCGTGGATGCGAACCGAATCAAAACCTCATTGCGAAGCGCAACCGATCGGCTTGCTTTGGCAACGTTCATCGGCTTGCCTTGCAAGGCCAGGATCGATTGCCGCGTCGGGTCTCGAACCTGATTGACCGACTTCGCCGCACTGTCACCCTCAACAATCAACAGTTCCGTTTGATCGGGCGTCACACCCGTCCGAGCCGGATCATCGATCGGATAGTGCACCGGTGCTTTGCCGTAAGGTGCAAAGTACCGTCCGCTCACGACACCGTAACGGCCAACGCCCGAATATCCGCGATCAACTCACGCATCGATTGATAACGATCTGCCGGTCGTTTCGCGATTGCTTTCATGACCACCGCATCGACTTCTTTGGGAATTTCGTACTGCGGCGACTTCTCGCTCGGTGGCGGCACATCGGCATGCTTGATGTTGTCGAACGTCTCGTCGATCGTTTTACCGCGGAATGGTTCACGAATCGCAAGCGACTCATAAAGCACAACTCCTGCGCTGAAGATATCGGTCCGTTCGTCGATGCCGCGATTCCCGTTGACTTGCTCCGGCGACATATAAAGCGGCGTGCCTGGACGCTGGCCGCCACCGGTCAACGTTTGCAATTGGGTCTCGGTCTTCGTTTCGTGGTCTGGCTGCATGTGCTGGCGGTGAAGCGTCTGGGCATCATCCGCATGCCCCCAAACCTTGGCGACGCCCCAATCGAGCAAGATGACTTCGCCGAAGTTACCGACCCAGATATTTTCGGGCTTCACATCACGGTGAATCACGCCGCGAGCGTGTGCGTAGGCGAGGGCTTGGCAAGCATCCGCGACGATTTCCAACCGTCGCTGCAGCGGAAATGCCGCGACCGCGTGTTCGTCTTTGCGAGCAATTCGTTTCAACGACTCAAACAGGTTTTCACCTGAGATTCGCTTCATCGTGAAGTAAACGCCTTGCAGATCATCGTCGCCGATTTCGTAAACCGGCACGGTGTTGGGATGCTGCAATTGGGCCGTCACGCGAGCCTCTCGAAGCAAACGCCGACGTTCGTAACGATCCGTTCGAATTTCCGGCAGCAGTTTTTTGATCGCCACGGTGCGACCAATCACCGAGTCGACACCGGCCTGCAAAACCGCGGTGGCACCCCGCGCCATTTCACGCAATCCCGTGTACCGCTTCAGCCCGTGCGGCGGTGGCGATGGGATGTCGTTGTCAGTGCCAGCCAGAATGATGGTCGATTCGTTGTTCATCCTTGAATTGTATCGTGCTCATGCCACGCCCGACCACTGGCCAAGGTGTCGTCAAAAGCAACTCATCAAGTTTTCATCAACTCGCATCCACCTTGCACAAACCGACACTGCCACCGCAGGAAAACGGTCTTCCGGCTACTCGGGATCGCTCAAGATACACCGTCAACGAACACGAACCGACTGGACCGGATCGAGTATCCTCGAAGTGACATTGGCGAATGGCCCACATCGCCGTCCTCGCCAATTTTTCAACTCTTGTCTCCCAAGCTGAACCGAGCCGATGACTCAATCGATTCCACCGGAAAGCCCCCAAACACCGGACGGCACACCGCCTTCGGATGACGACGCGACATTGGTCACCGTGGCGGAACGTCCGACCGAGCCCGCCGCAACGATGTTGGTCAACATCCTCGCCGACGCTGGCATCAAAGCCGTCGCTGTGGGTGGCTTCACGGCGGGCTTCGTCGCGGAAGCACCAGGATGGGTCCAAGTCAAAACGTTCGAACGAGATGCCGAGAAGGCCCGTGAGATCATCGCTCAGATTAAAGCAGAACCACACGACTTCTAAGCTGCCAGGGATTTCCAGGCGGCCAGGATCCTGAGCAACCACAGACAACCAGCACCCCTCAGCCGCCCGGCGTCACCCACGGCCACCCCATTAGCCGATTGGCGTTAGCCACGGTTCCCACAACCCACAACACGAATGCCCCTGCTCCTTCTATCAAGATGCTCCCGACCACCAACCCAACGGATTCAATGCGTCAACGACAATGGATTCACTGCCTCGTCTTCACCTGCCTAATCCATTGCCTCTTCAGCATTGACCAATCCGCACGAGCACAAACGTCAAAGGGTCGTTTGCCGATCCAGTCCACGATTGATCAGGTTCAACCGATGACCGGTGTCGTCCTGTGGCACGACCATGACAAAGCCGCCACCGATGCGATCTCATTGGAGTTTCGATACTGCGGATACGACGAGGTGGCCGTGGCCCCCGGAAAATGGGACTTTTCAAAGGTCGAAGAAATTCTCGACGACATCGCCTCGCGGTCACACCAAGCCGTTCTGCGTTTCCGGTTTGTGTACCCCGGCAAAACCACAACGGTCCCCGCATTCATTCGCAATTCCGACGGATACAACGAGACAATCGCCAAGAGCGAAGGCAAGAAAACTCATTTCTGCGATTGGTCCAGCGGCGAACTGCAGCAATTCACACTGGACTTCTACACCAAGTTCGCCAAACGATACGACTCCGACCCACGCATCGCGTACTTGCAAACCGGATTCGGGTTGTGGTCGGAATACCACATCTATGACGGCCCGATGGAACTCGGGAAAACGTTTCCGTCGGCAGAGTACCAATCCAAATTCCTGCGTCATCTCGACCAGCAGTTTGACTCCCTTCCGTGGATGATCAGCATTGATGCGGCGGATGACGAGTTCACTCCCATCGCCGACGACGACTCCCTATTGGCCCTCGACTTCGGCTTGTTCGACGATTCTTTTCTTTCCAAATCGCATTCCAAATGGAACGCGAAGAACTGGGCCGCGATGGGCGATGACCGCTGGAAACGGACCGCGGGCGGTGGCGAATTCAGCTACTACAACCGACGCGACCAAAAGCTGGCTTTGGCCGAATCCGGGCCCAATGGCGTCTCGGTCGAAGAATCCAGCCGCGAATTCCATGTCTCGTTCATGATCGGAAATGACCAACCCGAGTTTCAGCCCGTGGAACGCATCCGTGAGGCTGGGATGGCCATGGGTTACCGATTTCGCGTGATTGACGCTGTCCTCGTGAAATCGGACTCGAGCTCGACAATCGGGTTAAAAGTCACCAACGAAGGCGTCGCACCGCTCTATCGCGACGCCTTTTTCGCGGCCCGTGGCCAACGTTCTCAGCAAACCCTTCGAGGCCTATTGCCCGGTGAAACAAGGATATTCACGGTCAAAAACGTCAGCGGACCGGTCAGTGGGAGTGACATCCGAATCGAAAGCGATGCAATCTTGCCCAATCAGGCCATCCAATTTATTGCGGATCTGAAATAGACTGTGGCGACAACGAGGTTTAGCAAACTTTCACAACGTCTTTCGCAGACCTCATCCCGATGCCGCTTTCTTCTGAAATCCTTTCATGCCGCTGACCAGCGTTTCGACCACCGTTGATGAAACCAACGAGGGACGTGTCGACATCATCGTCCGAGAACTCTCCGAAACCTCCCGCAGCCAAGCTCGCGGGATGATCGATCACGGATGCGTGATGATCAACGGTTCGCCATGCAAGAGCGTTGGAACGACGGTCAAACCCGGCGATCTCGTCGCCATTCGATACGACAAGCATCAACGCTATCGAGAGAAAAAGCGTCAGTGGGATGATCGCACGTTCGAAATTGTGTTCGAGGACGACCACATCATCGTTGTCAACAAATCGGCGGGCACGCTGACCGTCCCGACGGATCGCGGTGAACCCAACAGTCTTGTCGATCGAGTCTCGATCTACTTGAGCTATTCCAAATCGAAGAAGGAAGCGTTCGTCGTTCATCGCCTGGATCGCGAAACATCGGGCTTGCTCGTCTTTGGCAAACATGAGCCGATTGCAGATTTGCTGATCGAGCAGTTCAAGGATCGTCGCCCGACACGAGTCTTCCACGCGATCGTGGCTGGAAACGTTGCGGAAGACGAAGGCACGTTCGAATCGCATTTGGCCACCGGCAGCAACCTGGATCGTTACGAAACCCGACCGGGGAAAGACACCGACCAAGCCATCACGCATTACAAGGTCGTGCGTCGCTTGGCGGAACGAGAATCCAGTCACGGCGAAGACACAACGTTGATCGAAGCCCAGTTGGAAACCAGCAAGCGAAACCAAGTTCGCGTGCAGTTTGCCAACGCGGGTCATCCGGTTCTCGGCGATCCGCGCTACAAACCCAAAGAAGCAACGCACGCACGTTGGCATCGCAAGCGAATGGCGTTGCACGCTAGCACCCTGGGTTTCTTTCATCCCGTTTCTGGCGAACCAGTCAACTTTGACACGCCACTTCCCAGTGCGATGGAAAAGTTTGTGGCCGGAGCACGTGGTCGCAACGATCGCAAAGCGTAGTCACAACACACTGGCAGCCCGTCCGGTTGCCGCGTCACTCACCGGTAGCTTTCCCACCGGGTGTGTCGAATTCCTCGCTGTTCGTTAAACTCGCCTGACAAAAGCCGAAGCAATTCGCCGGCTTCCCGCAGGAACGCAGAACTCGAGTGACCGATGATGAAACCGTGGCGCATCGCTGGAATCAATTTTTCACACATGCACATGGGGGATCTGCTTCGGCAAGTCACCGAGCACACCGACGGGGCGTTGGTGGGAATTTGCGACGCCGATCCCAAAGCAATGCAACCAACCATTGATGCGTTGAACGTCCCCGGGGACAACGTTTTCACTGACGAACTGGAATGCGTCAAAGCCACCAAACCGGATTTGGTGATCCTCTGCCCGCCCACCGGCGAACACGCGGACTGGGTTGAACGCATCGCTCCGCTGGACGTGCATCTGTTGGTCGAAAAGCCGTTCGCCGCATCGCTGGCCGATGCCGATCGCATGATCGATGCGATGCGTCCCACCGGAAAGCAATTGATCATCAATTGGCCCGCTCGATGGGATCGATCCCACTACGCGACATGGTGTTTGATCAACGACAACACGATCGGGGATGTGATTGAAGTGCATCACTACGGCGGCAACCGCGGACCTCTTTACCACGGTGCCGACAAGATCGAGATCGAACCGACCGCGGAAGAGAAACAAAACAGTTGGTGGTACAGCCTCGAAACCGGAGGCGGTTCGCTCCGTGACTACCTCGGATACGGCGTCACGATGGGAACTTGGTTCAACGGTGGCAAGAAACCGATCGACGTGACTTGCGTGACCACCGGGACAAAGGGCCTGGAGGTCGACGAACACAGCATCACGATCGCACGCTACGCCGATGGCATGTCCAAATTTGAAACACGCTGGGGAACTTTCACTGATCCGTGGGTCCATCAACCGCAACCGAAATGCGGTTACGTCGTTCGCGGCACGCACGGAACAATTGCCAGCTACGACTACGCAGAAACCCTTCGCGTCCAAACGAACGAGCGACCGGAGGGCTACGATCATCCAGTCGCTGATCTCCCGGCGGGCGAAGCCAACGGCATCGAATACACGCTTTCGCGGCTCAACCAAGACCTGCCCGTCGAAGGCCCGCTTTCACCCACCGTTGCTCGAATCGGCCAGCAAATCATCGAAACCGCGATTCAAAGTGCCGCTCAACAGCGAACACTCCCGTTGATTGATCGTTAAACCAATGCGTCCTCCGCGCAGTAGTCAGAAAGCGTGGACTACGGTCTCTCACAACGCCCTTTAAAACGCGGACTTCAAATGCAACGGGGCGTTTTCGAAGGCCTTACTCGGATACGTTCAGCCGACGATCGGTTCGTTGAAATAGTAGCAAAGTCCATCCGGGGCAACGACAAAGAACAGATTGAACTTCTCGCCGTCGCGTTCATCCACGCGAATGCTTGCGACATCGATGCCATTGGATTCCAGTTCACGTCTGATTCCATTGATATCACTGACGCGAATCGCTGCGCCCTCTTGAGCTGGGTCACCGCCATTGATCGCGAAACCAATTCGAACACCATCGCGTTCAAGGATCACAGCAGGGTTCGGCGTGGTAACGCGTTCAACTTCGGTCATTCCGAAGTGTTCGCAATACCAATCGGACGCAGCATTCAAATCGACGACCGGCAAAGCGAGAACATCATCCTTGTAAGGCGATGCGGATTGAAACGAAGGTTTGGACATAACCGTTCTGCTTTCTGAGAAACTGCCCTCCACAACGGAAGACTTTTACTTCATCGCCCTAAGAAAAGCGAACGATGCATGAATTACCAGAGATTCTGCCACCAGCTGGAGGCTTGAACAAACGACAGCGGTGCGCCGAAGACTTAGCGTAAGAACCATATTGTGTGCCCGTGCGTTATTCTTTGCGTTTTCGCCATTTGTTGGGGTCGGATGCGGAATGGAATTCGCCGAGCACATCGATGGCATTCCAAGAGTGTTCAAAAACGATGAGGTAAGGGAATCGATTGACGCGTGCGGCGCGTAGCGGCGGATCGACCATACCGAACGATTCCGGTCTCAGTTCTACCGCGTCAAAACGAGAATCAACCGACGCCCGAAATCGGTCACCCAGTTCGATCGAAATGTCGTCGCACCAGTTCGCTGCAGCTTCAAGGTCATCGGCAACAAGCGGGTGGAAACGAAGTGGTTCAGCCATTGACCCGGCGCCAAAGTTCAACGCGATCAATTGCAATGGAAGGATCAGCTTTCAATTCGTTGCTGCGGCGTCGAGCCTCGTCTCGCTGCCAGGGTTGCAACACGATAGGTTCTTCCGAAGCACCGATGTCGTCCCAGAGGGCTTCGACGATGCGGAGTTTTTCCGAAACCGGAAGGTTACGAAGATCGGATAGGTCTATGCTCATTGGATTATTGCCTAGAGGGCTAACGGAAGGTTTCTACGACACCGCCCTAAACGAAGCGAGAGATGTCTGAATTACGGAAATTGCGCCAACGGTAGGCGACTAGAACAATCGACAGCGGTGTGCCAAAGGCCTAGCGTAAAAACCATGT
>NZ_DDGH01000095.1:0-2516 GCF_002337565.1 Rhodopirellula sp. UBA1907
GCTACCAGCCCGACTGCACCCGCAGACTTTTGAGGTGGAATTTTGGAGACTTGGTATCAGGCAGCGGACTTGTTCGTTGCGAGTTGCCGTTTGCGGCGATTCAACATTGCATCACGGCACTCCTGATAGGTTTGTTCATGGACCATCATGTTGCGGATGATCACAGCCAGTTTTCGCATCACGGCGACACGAGCGATCTTACTGCCTCGACGGTTCTTGATCGGCTTGTACCAGGCTTTCATCACGGGATCGTGGCGCAGGCAGTGCAGGGTGATTTGGGCCAAGACCCAGCGGGCCATCGTGCTTCCGGCCTTGGTGATACGGCCTCGTCTTCCCGTGCCTTCGCCGCTGTCGTTGACGCCGGGAGTCAGTCCCCAGTAGTGAGCCAGGCTTTTGCCTTTGGGGAATCGATGAGGGTCACCAACACGGCATACCAATGACAACGCACTGTAGTGAGCACAGCCTGGGATGGTTCGAATTCGGTCGACCATCGCATCGCCTTGGCAGCGGCCAATGATGATCACTTCCAGGTCGGTCATTCGTTTGGTCCATCGTTCCAGCTCCTCCAGTTGCCAGTCCATTTCTTGACGTTGCACCGGCGGCAGGCTGAGGGTTTTTAGCCAAGCGATCGCTTTGACGCTTGGGAAGGTTTTAGTCGGCATCTGCCACTGAAGGTTGTGCCGACGAAGGATGTGTTTGATTCGGTTGGTTGCTTTCGTTCGCATTCGACCAGCATCCTTGCGAAGCAGAGTGATGCGTTGGCAATCGGCGTAGTGCTTGGTGGGCAGGACAACTTGACGAGCCCCGGCGATGGGTAACCCATCTCGAAGTCGATTGCGGTTGGTCCACAGCAACTCGGAGAGCGAGTGGGCATCGCGACGGTCGGTTTTGACCTTGAGTTTCTTGGTGGGTTGAATCAGAACCGTTTGAACGCATCCATACTGAGGCAAGATCGCGAGGAGCCAGTCGTTGAAGCCGCAGACCTCGACGATGGCAATGTATCCACCTTCTTCGGCTGCCTTCTCGTTGAGCTTGGTGAAGAACTCGGAGCACCGTTCCGGTTGGGTGGAGACCTGGCGACGAAGGCGAATGTCACCGGCTTCATCGCGGAGAGAGATGGTGAGTTGTTTTGCGTGCTGGTCGATTCCGAGGTACAACATGGTCGCGGTTCTCCGAGAGGGACTTGAGTACGTTTTGAGCCCGTTTTCTCCGAAAGGAAAGACGATCGCTCGTCTTCCCATGATCTCGGAGAGCCGTTCTTCAAAACACCCAACTCTTTCATCGACATCGATGCAACCGAGCGGCGAAGTCGGGCGTTTTGAAGTGGATGATCAACCGTCGCCGCCGGCTGATCGGAACCGTTACCCGACTGACTGGAATACGCCCTCGAACAACGTGAAAGCTGTTCCACTTACGCCCGACGATTTAACGCACCAGCTCGCAGTCAACGCTGTGACAATTGTGCTTGTTGTCGAAACCTTCGATCCTACTTCGTCGGCCCTGATTAAGCGTCTTCATCACGTCGCAACTAGTTTTCGTACTAGCATTGGATTTGGATGGATCGATGACTCAAGCGAGTTCTCACATCCGTCCATTCGACCGGACGATATAGCCGTGACGCCTGTCTTGCTGATGTTTCGCGGGAAAACGCTTCTTACGACTGATGCGACCGGTCGACGGCAAATCGAACTTGCGCTTACGCATGAGAACATCGACGCGATCTTTGGTCGCACAAATGGCGGCGCTAAACTTGTCGAATGAGTTCAAGCGTAGGGCTTCGGAGACTGGTATCATTGGACGACGCGGGTAACAATGACATCCACCGAAGGACGCGAGCCGAGCGGTTTGGCGATGGTGAGTCTTTCGCGCGTCCTCGGTGATGTCCGCCGTTATCCCAATTAGTCACGGCGACGCAAACCAGGCTCTTACTTTCACATGTTTGAAAAAAAGACCATGAACATCGACAGCATTCAGCGACAGATTTCAAAGGCCAAAACTGCGAGTCTTGGAATCATCATTGCTATGATTGGATACGCTCTGAATACGAAGTCTGTACTCCTGGCGGGTTTAGTCGTTTTTGCGTTTGGTGTGTTCTTGCGACTCTGCGTTGTTGCCGCGGCCAAGATGAAGTCCTGAATGCTTATCCCCGGAACTAGGTTTCTCGCTATGAACGAATCGTTCGATCGCCTTCAGTCAATTACCCCATCATTCATTGTTGGGGATCCCGCTCCTAAAATCACCTTTAAACCCGCCACAGATCGCGGCCCTTGCCCGCTTCTGCACTGCGTGGTTTCGGGGCATAATCCTAAAATTGAACTTCATGGACTTCAGTCGCAACTTGCAACCGTGGGGCAAGTATCTGCCTCAAAGATCCATCTATGCAAAGGACGAACTTTGATCGAATTCGAGATCCAGTCCGTAGACGGACCTCTTGCGTTGACAATTTATTTGGACGACATGCCGCCAGTCGCCGCTGCGTAAAGAGCATCGCAGGGATAACCAATAAGGATTTGACT
>NZ_DDGH01000079.1:0-36034 GCF_002337565.1 Rhodopirellula sp. UBA1907
GTTATTCACCGTGCGTTGCTAAGTGGCCTGAGAATGCACGCCGGTTTTTCCGACCATGTTGTGCACGAATGCAATGTCGTCGACGCAATCACCCAGTGGTGCCACCACCTCACTTAGCATCTTGCCTGATTGACCATGGGGCGAAAAGCGAAATGGCGATTTCATCCATGGCCCCAGACCGTCTTGGAATGTTTCTACCGGTTCGCCGAAGTCGGATTGTTCGCCGTGCAGCTTTTCGAGCAATGGTTTGTGATCCCACAAATCAATGTGGCTGGCGGCTCCTGCCATGAACAGTTGCACCACACGTTTGGCTTTGGGTGGATGGTGCAACACTTTCACAGCGCCACCATCAGCCGCCTTCGATTCGTTTTGCAACAGGACTGCCATCGCCAGAGCCCCAAAGTTGGTGCTCGCTTGTTGGACAAACTCTCTTCTGCTTAGCATCTGATTCAGTCCAAAAATACGAATTCGCTGAGGTTGAATAAGAATCGACACATGTTCTCGAGTCCATGGTCTTGGGCATAATCCACCAACTCGCTCACTTCGGCATCAGATGGTTTTCTTTGCACGAGCAACTCAACGGCCAGTTCGACCTTGGCAGTCAAGTCTGGCCGCTCAGCATCCAAACGCTTCGCGAACTCTTCCGCCATTGCAAGGCTGAACTTGTTGTTCATCAGCGACAAGGCTTGCAGCGATGTCAGCGTTTCGTTGCGACGAGGAGTGCTCTGAGAAGAATCGGCGCAATCAAGCGTCGTTAAGAATGGGTTGGGTTGTGACCGTGCAATGAAGCGATAGACGCTCCTACGATGCGACTCTCTGTCGGCGGGATCGAACTTGTGATATTGAAAATGCGGTGAGTGGGCCGTCTTTTCCAGTTCGAACAGATAAAACCCCGGACCTCCCATTCGGCGATCCAACGTTCCACTAACCGACAAAACGGAATCACGAATTTCTTCGGCGGAAAGTCGGCGACGATTCGCACGCCACAAGAATCGATTGCCCCCATCGATGGCAGAATGCTCCGGATGCGTCGCGGAGGATTGTTTGTAGGTGTTGCTGGTCACGATCAAGCGATGCAAGCGTTTCCACGATTGCCCCCCGTCGCGAAATTCGACAGCCAACCAATCGAGAAGCTTTGGATGCGTCGGTTCGGCTCCCATTCGCCCAAAGTCGTTGGGCGTCGCGACGATTCCCTCGCCAAAATGATACTGCCAGATTCGATTCACGATTGATCGCCAAACCAGTGGATGCTGCCGGTCGGTCAGCCACTCGGCAAGCTGCACCCGTCGCTGCAATTCGTCCAGCTCTGAATCGAATTGCCATCGGTCCAAATCCGCCAGCGGAATCACACCCGGAACCGCACGTTCGCCGGGCAGCGAGACTTCCCCACGATGCAAAACGAAAACTTCCCGAGGGACGCCGCCGGTCGGTTTGAAATTTCCTTGGGGTGCAAAATCTGTCGCCGCCGCGTACACGATCTGCTGCGGTGGCAACTCATCTAGCCTTTGCCGAACAAGCGTCTCTTCTGCGTCGATGTCTTTTCGCTGCTGTGACATTTCTGGCGTGGTCACCGCGCGAAGAACCTCATCGCGACGTCGCTCCGCCTCCGCCAATGATCGCGTTGTTTCAGCTTCGTTTTCTTCAGGCCACTTGTTGTCAGTCAGGTTCTGTCGCTGCCAACGCACCGGGGCTTCGATTGAATCTTTGGCAACCACCTTGACCCCGACGCCCACGTGTTCATCACCAACCATGATCTGCAGTTCTGCCAACGCGAACATGTAGTCCGCTTTGCGTTCCGCCAGACGTGTCGCGGTGACTCGAACCCGACGAACGCGTTGACCGGACAAAGCGAATTCCACCCCGTCATGCCGCGGATTGGGGAAATCTGCATTGGTTTTGTCCGCGATTGTCGTCCAGACTCCCTCGTCATTCGCGGTTTCAACTTTGAACCGCAAAGGAAATCCAAACCCAGCCCCGATGTTGTTGAAGTTGTCGTTGCAAGGCCGCAACACAATTCGCGAAGCGCAAACCTCCGCATCGAGTTGGACTTCCACCCATTTCTCAGAATCTGGTGACGATGCAAGTTCGCTGTGATACCCATGCTCCGGGTACGCGACGGCCTTGGAATTCGAGCGTAGACCGGCGATCTGCTGGTTGACGCACGTCAGCTCAGCCCCACCGGCTTGCTCAATGCGTTTCTCCAGTTCGCTTCGCTGCGTCTTCAGATCCGTCAAACGTTCATTCAGGATCTTTCTTTCGTCAGCGATATTGGGGTCGATGTCGAATCGACGATCCGCTCGATCAAGAGCAGCGAAAACCGCCTGCAAACCATAGTATTGTTGCTGGGTGATCGGATCGAACTTGTGATTGTGGCAACGTGCACACTGAACAGTCACGCTGCAGAACGTGTTCAGTGCTCCCGACACCATGTCATCGCGGTCCAGGTTGCGAGCCACCTTGCCATCTTGCTTTGACTCCGAGACTTCGACGTGGCCGATGAAGTCCCACGGACCTGCCGCGATGAATCCCAACCCAACGATTCCATCCGGTTCCCCCGGGAACAATACGTCTCCGGCGATCTGCTCTTGAACGAACCGTCCGTAGGGTTTGTCCTCGTTGAGCGATCGAATGACGTAGTCTCGATAGGGCCAAGCATTCGGACGCAATTTGTCTTTGTCGTATCCGTTGGAGTCCGCGTACTTGACGACGTCGAGCCAATGCCGAGCCCATCGTTCGCCATAGTGTTTCGATTCCAGAAGACGGTCGACTAGTTTCTCGTAAGCCAACGGATCAGGGTCCGCGACAAAATCGGCGCCCTCGTGCGGCGTCGGCGGCAAACCAATCAGGTCAAACGTCAAGCGGCGAATCAACGTGCGACGATCGGCCGGCGGACTGGGGCTCAATCCTTCCTCGTTCAATTTCTTCAGAATAAATCGATCGATCGGCGAACTCGCCCATGGATCCGAAATCACTGGCACTTCGGGCCGAACCAACGGTTGATACGACCACCAATCGAAATCGCTTACGGATGCCTCTTGCAAGACAACATCCGCAGGCCAAATTGCTCCATCATCGATCCATTGCCGTATCGCATTCAAATCCGATGGGTCGAGCGGATCTGCATCCTGAGGCATTTCAGCATGGCCATCCTTCGGCGTGATCAAATCCAACAAATGACTGGCATCCGCGTCACCGGATTCGACGTGGCCTCCGGCAAAAAAGGATGAAGCATCTTGCAGCGAAAAATCACCTTCAGGTGACTCGTTCCCATGACAAGACAGGCAACGCTGCGAAAAGATCGTGGCAACTCGATCGCGAAAATGGGATTCCGGCTTCGACACTTCATCACCAACACATGCACAAACGCACGCCAGCGACGCTGTCAAAGCGGCAATACATCTCCTGATCATTGAATCCACCGACCCGAACCTTCCACATTGAAGACCAAATACTGGGACAAGTCTCTTTCCTATCGAACAGGTGTCCCGACCACGCCAAATTTAGTACCAAAACCAGAGAATCATTTATCGAGCGGTACTAAATCGCTCCGCAGTGCGTCACTTAAATCATAGCGACCAACTAAAATCAATTTGCAACTTTCCCGAACGCGAGCAGGCTGTCGTGGTGTCATTCGCAATCATTGTGAGTCGACCGAAGCATTCCGAATTGGAATGAGCGAGCCAAACAAGGCAAACCTTACTTCGGCGGTGACGTGCGCCCCTCAACGACGCAGCGTTGGAAATCGGTTGCGAACATTGCTTCTGGACCCGCCCAAATCTTTCACGGTCCAAGCGGTCGTCCGATCGACGGGACTGAACGGATCGAGTAGCCGACGATCATTGCGAGCAGAAATGGAAAGTTGCGTGGCCTTAGCTTTTCGCTCGCTCGCGTTCAGCCAGAAGTCGCTCATAGAGCTCGACGTGTCGGCGAATCATTGCATCCAGTGAGAAGTCATCCACGATGCGTTGCCGTGCTTGTTCCGCGATGCGTTGCGAACCATCGGGATCGTTGAAAGCTGCCAAACTCGAACGAACCAAATCGGCTTCGTCACCGACATCGAACAACCAGCCGGTTTCTCTGTCGATCACCAGGTCTCGATTGCCAGGAATGTTGGAGGCGATCACGGGCACACCCGCCAACATCGCTTCGATCACCGCGTTGCTTTGTCCTTCGTATTCGCTCGCGATCCAAAACTGTTCCGCATGAGGGAGCAACTCGGCAACGTCTTCCCGTTGTCCCGCAAATCGAACATGCAGAGGCGATGAAACCGAATCACGATGGCGAAGCAACTCGTCTCGCTGCGGCCCGTCACCGATGATGACCAACGTCGTGTCACCGCGAGCCGTCGCGAGCAGCTCGCCCGCCCAGATCAAATCGCGAACGCGTTTTTGCGGCCACAATCGACCGACAGCAACAATCAATCGACGTCCGACCGGAATGTCCAGACGACGAAAGGCTTCTTCGCGGTCAATCGCCTGGCTGACCGCTGACTCGACCGATTCGACTCCGTTGGGAATGACCACAAACTGTTCCGGATCCAAACCATTGGCCGCGTAGAAGTCCTGGACTCCGGAACTGTTCGTCGTGATCGCTTGTGAGATCTTCTGCAGACGTCGATCGATCTGAAAATGCCAACCTTTCTTCCAAGGGTCGACGCATCGCTCGCTTGCAATGACGACAGGAACGCCCGCCCATTTCGCGGCCACACGACCAAAGCTATTCGCGGCAAACAACCAGGTGTGCACCACATCCGGTGCAAAATCAACGAGCTGCTTCTTCAATCGAAACAACGCTGTTGGATCGACTTTGAATCGCTTGCCAATCACAACAACCGGGACACCAGCGGCACGCAACTCCTCACTTCGATGCCCATCTCGGGTCAGCAAGAACACGCGGACATCGTGCCCCAACTCGTGCAAACCTTTAGCAAGCAACACCACCTGTTTTTCAGCACCACCACGATCCATGGTGGGAATGACCAAAGCAATCTTCATGAGGCCTTCGGGCTGGGCAGGTTTTGGTTGGGATTGGGACGCAAAATGGATTGCCAGAAAGCCAGTTCTTGTTCCAAGGGATGACGACGCGAAAGATCTCGTGCCAATTCGAAAGCGTGCTGCTTGGCCATTTCTAAATCGCCCCAAACGGAACGAAAGGCCTTGCGAAGCGTACTTGGCTTGGCTGGGTCATACCAAGCCAAGGAATCCAAAATGGATGGATCAAAGTGTGTTTGCAAATAGTCTCGCGCCGCCGGACGATCCGCGATGATGATCGGAAGCCCCGCAGCCAGAGCGGCGGGAAATGTAGATCTCAATTGGGAATCTTCGTTTTGGACAACCGCATCGACCGACCGCCAAACTTCGGTCATGTCCGAAAATGAGCCGGGAATGGCAACGACGCTGCGAACGCCTTCGGCTTTCAGTTCGGTGTGCACCCAGTCGCGAATTTTTCCATCGCCAAGGATCCAGATGCGCAAATCTTGATCACGAGCAGCGAGGAAGCGAGCACTTTGAACCAACGCACCCACACCGCTATCCGAGGATGCGGGTCCAGACATCGGTCCGCACCACAACAGAACGCGAGATTCGAGGTCCGTCGTCAGATCAAGATTGATGCCGCGCAAGCTGCGACGGGCATCGTTTCGTTGTTGTTCCGTCACCGCAGCGGGACGATGGAATCCGATCGATCGTCTGCGCAACTTCTCCGCGGGAACACCGTGCGACACCAAGTATCGATCCGTTTTGGCATGCTCGGTGATCACGGAGTTCAGACCGCTGCACGACTGCAGAACACGTTTGCCACCTCGCGTGTTTTGGCACCACGTTTGATCCGAGTCCTCTCCCCAACCGCCACACACGGAAACGCCGACGGTCGGATGATCGCCGTGCGTATCGGAGGCCCCGGATTCAATCGCCATCGAAACCGCTCGCGATTCTTCGCGCAGTTGGTCGCATACGATCGCATCCAAACGGGGCATCCGTTCAACCAACCAATGGCTCAGATGTCGAACGTAGCGCTGAGTCGACCAATCACCTCGCGGGGCCGAAGCAACACGGTGAACCTTCACGTCACCCAACATAATTTCGGTCGGCCATGTGTTGCCATGCCGAGGCGTCACGACTTCCACTCGCATGCCCCAGTTCGCCAAACGCTGAGTCAACTCAAACGTCGCCGCGGCAGCTTCGTGTCGCCCCGAACAATGCGGCCAGAAATGCCGAGCGACGAACATCACCCGAGACACACTCACTGGCGAGCCGTCGCTTCAATCTCATCGGGTTCCAACACACCGATGAATGGCAAATTGCGATACATGTCGAGGTAGTCCAGTCCGTAACCAACGACAAACTCGTCTGGAATCTCAAACGCGACAAAGTCTGGACGCGGACCAATTTGGTCGGGGCGTTGTTTTCGCAACAACACGGCGGTCGAGACGCTTGCCGCTCCCATTTCGGTGATCGCTTCACTGAGTTTGGTCAGTGTGGCTCCCGTGTCATAGATGTCGTCTACCAACAACACGTCGCGTTGCTGAACATCGATCAGCATCTTGGAATCGATCTCCAATTTGCCCGCTTGAGTTCCACCGCGATAACTCGACGCGTGAATCACGCCAACACGTTGGGGCATCGACAACCGGCGAATCAAATCCGCAAACAGCACCAACGATCCCGTCATCACCGCGACCACCGTGATTGGGCGATCGCCGTAGGTGGCATCGATTTCCTTCGCCAATTTGGAAACGCCGTCATCGAGCTGGGATTCGTCAATCAGCGTTCGCATGGCGGATCAAAGTGAAATCGAGATTCGGAGGAGATAAGAACGGACGACGCGCCGAGTGTTAAATGATTCCGATTGGGCAAACCGGCGACTTGGCAGCAAATTTCCCGATCGAGTCACCCCTGATGAGGGAACTCGGATGTTCGATGCCGGAACGGGCTTCGATCCGATTGAAAGGATTGGGTCACCTTCGTCGGGCACCCATTTTGCCCTATCAAACGTGGATCGAACAGACGCATGACGCCATCGCAAAAATTGGCTCGAGCTCGTCACTGCTTCCAGGCTTGGCTGAACGCTCAGCCTGAAGAAGATTCGCCGGAAACGATCCAAATTCGCCCGAGCGAAACCAAGGTCGAATGGAGCGAATCCGTCTTCATCTGCGACGGATTTTATCGGGGGCGTCGGTTTCGAACCGACTCGGCATCGGCAATTTGGTTCACCGAAGAGCATGAATTGAAGATTCACGACGCGGACGGAGCCTGCGTGGCCACGCTTACATCGGCCGAGATGGAAGCTCAATTCGCCGCCGCCCAACCGCAGACCGACACAGCTCAAACCGAGCCAATGCGTCGAGCTGCATAGGCAGACGCTGCGACGAGAAGGTCAAGACTCGAGAAATTCCAATCGCTTCTCGAGTGCCTCCAGCTTCGCCGTCACGCTGTCCAGTCGATCTTGAATCTTGTCGATGCGGTCGTCGTTGGCCGCTTTTGCTGGAGCCGCCGATCCGGAACCAGCAGGCGATAACGCAGCACTGGACGCATCTTGCTTTTTGATTTTGTCGACCAGGTACAAGCGTTCCTGCGGCGTGTACAAGCAATGCGCAAACGTTTGTCCGCGACCGGGTGGCGTCAATGACTCGACCAAGCCCTTTTCGATCAGCGAATCCAATTCCGTTTTCAGGGAATCCAGATCGGGAAATTTGTGCATCCGAGAAGCACGTGTGCGCAATTCGCCAGCGGTCTGCGGTCCACGCAGCATCAACTCGGTAACGATCGCGGCCCCGGGACTATCGACTCCCAACCATTCGTAGGCTGCGTGTCGGTACTTTGTCACTCGTCCGCTGCCTTGAATCTCTCGGGCGGCACCTGCGTCCCGCAGTTCGTCCAGCGCCAGCAACGCATCGGACTCATCCACCTGCATCTGAGGCGAACGATTTGATTTTTGATTGCAGCCCGTGATCAAACCGGCCAACGACAACGGGTACCCATCAGGCGTTGTCTTGGCCTTCTCCACCAACACGCCCAAACATCGCCTCGCGGTGGCGGTCAGCGGCTTAGGTTGGCTGGATTCATTTTCAGCGGAGTTATCTTCGTTCATTCCATTTCCTACTGGATGCAAACCGTGGTGTGTCGATCGGGATCGCACATGCGACAAGAAACCGAAAGGTTCCGACGAACCTCGCGTCAATCCTTTTGAACTCAAAACGAACCAGTCATGGTAACTTTTTCGAGTCTTCTTGGCAGCAACCGAGGATTTCCGCGAGTCGCACTCTCGAAGCGGGGCTCCAGACCGTATCATCATGCGTTGGGCTGCTCACGAGGATGCGGCCACAAACTTTTCGACTTGTGTAGGTGGAGCCGCTGACGGTGGACACGTATCTGATCATCCTGATTGTTCTAGTCGCCTTGTTGGCCATCGCGATCGCAATGGCCGTTTGGAAGCCGCGATTGTTTGTTCGCTGCTTGTTCCGTCCGGTGCTGGAAATTTTGTACCGCAAACGGGTCGTCGGTTTGGAGAAATTCCCGACCGAAGGCGGTTGTCTCTTGGTCAGCAATCACACCTCGTGGATCGATGGCATTTTGATCCTCTGGGCCCTGCCGCGAAATGTCCGGTTTGTGGTCGACGGCGGCAATTTCACTTCTAAAATCGGCGACTATCTCGGGCGAGCCTTCGACACGATCTTCATGATGGGCGGCCCTAAATCGATTGGGCGAGCGATTCGCGACGCTCGCGAAGGCCTGAACAATGGCGACGTGGTGGGCATCTTTCCGGAAGGAACAATCACGCGAACGGGGCAATTGCAAGCGTTTCGTCCGGGCATGAGCAAGATTCTGAAGAGCACCGACGCGAAGATCGTTCCGGTTCACTTGGAAGGAATGTGGGGCAGCATTTTCAGCTTTTCCGGCGGCAAATACTTCTGGAAATGGCCGGACAAATTTCGACGCACCATCACCGTGTACGTCGGCGAACCTCTCCCGGCCGATGCTCCCATCTCCGCGGTCCGTGGCAAGGTCCAAGCGTTGGGTTCACAGGCTCAAATCGATCACCGCCGCGAGTTCCCCGTTTTGGCTCGACAAGTCCTCCGGGTTTGGCGACGCCGGGGCAAACGCTTGCAAGCGGCCGACACCTTGGGCACTGAGGTCGGCGGACGGAAGCTGCTGATCAACACGCTCGCCCTGCGTCGATGTCTCCATCGAGAAGTATTCGCCAAGGACGAGCAGTTCGTCGGGATTCTACTTCCGCCGAGCGTCGGAGCTGTCGCGGTCAATGTTGCTCTGGCCGCCGATCGTCGCGTCAGTGCCAACTTGAATTACACGGTCAGCAGCGAAGTGATGAACCACTGCATCCGTGACGTGGGTATCAAGCATGTCCTAACAAGCGACCGGTTCCTTGAAAAAATTGACGTGGAACTGGATGCCGAGATCGTCTCGTTGGACAAGCTCAAAGAAAAAGTCAGCTTGGCCGACAAGGTCATCGCTGCTCTGCAAGCGACGGTCGTGCCCAGCTGGTTGCTCGACCGGATTTTGGGACTCAACAAAGTCCAAAGCGACGACCTGCTGACGGTGATCTTCACCAGCGGTTCCACCGGGATGCCCAAAGGCGTTCTGTTGTCCAACGCGAACGTCAGCCACAACGTCGATGCGGTCAATCGTGCCATCCGGCTCAACACCGAAGACGTTGTCATCGGCGTGTTGCCGTTTTTCCACTCGTTTGGTTACGCGGTCACGTTGTGGGCCGCGCAAACGCTTGGCCCTGCCGGCGTCTATCACTTCAATCCATTGGATTCCAAACAGATCGGCAAACTCGCCGAGAAGTACAAAGCCACCGTGCTGCTTGGCACACCGACCTTCATGCGAGGTTACCTCCGACGCATCACACCGGAACAATTCAAAACGCTGAACGTCGCGGTCGTTGGTGCTGAGAAGATGCCCGCGGATCTGTTTGATGCATTCGAAAAACGCTTTGGCGTCCGTCCGGTGGAGGGCTATGGCACGACCGAGATGAGCCCTCTGGTCAGCGTCAACATCCCGCCCTCTCGATCGGCCGCGAAATTTCAACCTGACCGTGTCGAAGGCAGCGTCGGACGTCCATTGCCTGGAATCTCGGCACGAATCGTTTCGCCCGATGATGGAACCGAATTGAACGCGGGTGAGGATGGAATGCTGCTGGTGACCGGACCCAATGTGATGCGAGGTTACGCAAATCGCGATGACTTGACGCAAACTGCCGTTGTTGACGGTTGGTACACGACGGGCGATATCGCCCACATCGACGGCGACGGGTTCCTGCACATCACCGGTCGTTTGAGCCGTTTCTCAAAAATCGCTGGCGAGATGGTGCCGCACGTTCGCATCGAAGAAGAACTCGGCAAACTGTTATCCGAAGGCGATGACGACGATCAAGTGCGAGTTTGTGTCACCGCGGTTCCGTGCGAACGCAAAGGAGAACGCATCGTCGTCTTGCATCTGCCAACATCGCAAACACCGGATTCGCTGCGAGAAGGATTGAAGGCCGCCGGATTGGCCAACCTGTTCATCCCATCGGCCGACAGCTTCTTCGAAGTCGACGAGATCCCATTACTGGGAACCGGCAAATTGGACCTCAAGGGCGCCCGAGATCGAGCGAGCGAATTGACGATGGCGAGTTGCTGAAGGAACTCAAGTGAGCTCGCGAAACTCACGTCCGATCGCACGTGCCACGTGCGATGAGAAAGAACCACGTGCGATGAGAAAGAAATCAGAGGATAGAAACCCCGAGATCCTTCGATCGCGCCGGTAAGCGATTAGCTGGCCGGACTTTCGATCTCATCTTCGAGACTGACCGGCGAGTTCAAATCGATCGCTTCAAAGCGACTGCGATACAACAAACGTTCCCACCATCTGGCTTTTCGCATTGATGGATCGTTGGCGTCGACCAAATGCCTTTTGCCGCGACGCGTGCAAATCTTCAACCGGTCGTTATCCAGGACCTCTTCCACCACCCAGTACTTCTCAACGACGTACCGGTAGGAATTGCCTTTTCCTGCGGCATGAACCTCGGATGCACGTGGCCCGGGAGAAACACTGCTCTTTTGTTTCCGGTAAATCACCCAGTCGTTTCGCTGAAATTGATTTGCAGCCAATGTCATTCCTAAGGCGTGGACTTGAGACGGGTTACCTGCCCCAAATGATCGCAGCTTTCAGAAAAGGACACAATTGGTCAGGCGACCGATGTTTTCAGGAATGCAAAATCGCTTCCACGAATCGCCTCGAAGGGATTCGCTACCGACCACACACCGTCAATTGATTGTGTCGAGTTTGACAGAACAACGATCAGTCGTCTCGCACTGGCTAAGGTTTGTGACCGCCATCACCGCGGCCAAACTCAACTGAGGCCAACACTGTGCGACTGAATCATTGTGCGACTGAACATCGAACAGTGGACTACTCCGCTGAGAAGTGAAACACGGTTGTCGTGTCGTACTTTTCACCCGGCTTCAGAATTGCCGATGGAAACGTTGATTGATTGGGACTGTCCGGGTAGTGCTGAGTCTCCAAGCAGAATCCCCCGCGATGAACGTAAGGCTTGCCTGATTTCCCCACCAAGCGACCGTCCAGGAAGTTTCCGCAGTAGAACTGAATGCCCGGTTCACTGGTGTGAATTTCCAACGTTCGTCCGGTTGTCGGCTCAGAGACTCGAGCGGCCAAACTCAGGTCCCCATCTTCATCGGACGAATCCAACACGAAGTTGTGGTCATAACCCAAACCAAATTCGAGCTGTTCGTTTTCAACGCCAACATCCCGTCCGATCGCTTTCGCTATTCGGAAGTCAAATGGCGTTCCCTCGACGTCGCGAAGTTCTCCGGTGGGAATCAATGTCGAGTCAACCGGAGTGAACTTCGATGCATTCAACATCAGTTCGTGATCGAGAATCGTGCCGTTGCCTTCGCCGGCCAGATTGAAATACGTGTGCTGAGTCAGATTGACTGGCGTGGCCTTATCCGTCGTCGCTTCATAGTGGACGATCAATTTGTTCTCGTCGGTCCACTGGTAAGTGACCGCAATTTGCAGATTGCCCGGATAACCTTCTTCACCGTCTTTGGCCAGGTAAATCATTTTTAATGCTGGCTTGCCGTTCACTGCGGTTGGCTCAGCATCCCAGACGACCTTGTCAAAACCGATCACGCCACCGTGCAAATGGTTGGGCCCGTTGTTCGTCGCCAACGAGTAAGTCTTGTCGTCCAACGTGAACTCACCATTGGCGATTCGGTTTCCGTAACGTCCAACGATGGCACCAAAGTAAGGTTTGTCGACCGCATTGATGTAGCTCTCGACCGAGTCGTAACCCAGAGCGACATCGCCCAGATTCCCATCGCGATCAGGCACCACGATCGATGTGACGATCGCGCCAAAGTTTGTGATCTGGACCTTCGCACCCGATTGATTCTCAAGCGTGTACAACTCGATCGAATCGAAGTCTTCGACCTGCATTTGATCTTGAGCGGTGACCGGATTGGCGAGGCAACCAAGCATCAATAAACCCGCGAAGCATTTAGCAGTGAACCGGTTCATTCGATATCTCCAAGAAGCGACAAACATGATTTTGAATTTCAAAATTGACCAACAACGACAACGAATCTAGATTGCAAAGAAAGCGTAGACGCCCAAACACACCAGAACCAAAACGCCCCCGACATACGGCGCGGGTTTCCATGGCGTTAGGTCCACAAGCTTGGCATCTCGCTGCTCGTAGGGCGAATCGCGGCGAATCCCCATAGCCACCATGACGAGTTGCATCGCGATCAGAAACGCAAACACGGCTCCCATGTAGTGGAAACCATTGACGAAGGTGGACGCCAACCATCCGTCATCGCCACCGCCAAAGAACGTGCCAATCACCATCAGCACCAACCCAACGATCAACGCAGCCATCGCGGATCGCCCGTCGGCCGTCTTGTGAAACAACCCCAGCAGAATGACCGACGCCAACGGGATGAAGTAAACACCGTTCAATCCCTGGAAGAAACTGAACACTCCGTCGCGTCCATAAAACACCAACGGTGCAGCGATCACACCAAAGATGGCGACGACAAAGCTGCAAACCTGGCCCGAGAAACGGACCTGTTTGGTGGTCGCATCCGGGCGAATGTATTGCTTGTAAACGTCCAACGAAAACAACGTTGCTGCTGAGTTCAGCACGGAATTGAACGTGGAGAGAATGGAACCGATGACAACCGCGGCGAAGAAACCCAGCAGCCACTCCGGCAACACTCGAGCGACCAACGCGCCGTAGGCTTGGCTCGAATTCCAATCACCATCGGAATTGGTTCCGACCGCATCCATCATCTGCTGATCGTTCGCGGTGACGACCAAATACGCCGCCGCAATTCCAGGCAGCACCAAAATCAATGGTGCAAGGATTTTGAAGAACGCGGCCAGCAAAACTCCCTTTTGACCTTCGGCCAAGTTCTTGGCACCAAACGTTCGCTGAATGATTTGCTGGTTCGTGGTCCAGTAGAAAAAATTCAGCAGCAAAACTCCCGTGAACAACGTCGGCCAGTGAGTCGACTCGTCTTTCGCACCGAGCGAGCGGAAGGCATCTGGGTCGGCTGCGTCAATCTTTTGAAGAGCCCCGCTGATTCCACCTTCATCACCAGCCACGACCTGCAAAGAAAAGTAGGTGATCATCAAACCGCCGATCAACAGACCCGCACCGTTGAAAGTGTCGGACACCGCAATTGCCCGCAAGCCACCGAAAATCGCGTAGGCACCACCCAACGAAGCAATGAAAACGAGCAACATCCAAATCATTTGGTAGTCAGTGACGTCAAATTTCTCGTTCAGCGACAGCATGCTGTTCAATCCGTTGGCTCCCGAAAACAGCACGAACGGCAACAGGATCAGCATGTATGCCACGATGAAAATTCCCGCCGTCAATGCGCGGACGCTGCGGCCGTAGCGTTCTTCCAGGAACTGTGGAATCGTCGCGATTCCGGACTTCAGGTACCGGGGCAGGAAAACCAACGCCAGAATCACCAGCGATATTCCCGCGACGACCTCCCAGCACATCACGGACAGCCCATCGCGAAACGAATCCGCATTGAGCCCGACCAATTGCTCAGTCGACAAATTCGTCAGCAACAACGAACCAGCGATGAAGACGCCAGTCAGGGACCGACCGGCTAAGAAATAGCCCTCGTCGGTATCCACATCGCTGCCACGCGTTTTCCACCAAGTCAAAAACGCCACCATGCCGGTGAAGAATAGAAAGGAAATCAGCGTGGTGGTGTTCATGGACATCCTCGGGTGTTGCATCATGCAAAAGGGTTCACATCTGGATCACATACCATACAGCGTCACCTGCTCACTCACAGCCGCCAGGAAGATTTTTCTTCCTTTCAACCCTCCAAGATGGTCACGATCTTCCCTTCAACACGCTCAGACTCACTAACTCAGCACTAGCTCGCCACAGCGACCCCACCAACAAAGCTAAGATATATTGCCCTTCAGTCAATTCCGGTGACCATAGGTCTTCGCCAGCGAATTACGGTTCCACCGGTCGGAATTGATGCGACTGGCTATCGCCGACGGACTGAATTTCGCAAAATGATTCGTTCCACACTTGCCCCACTGTTTGGGCATCTGCCCGCTTTCCGAATTTTCGCTTGCTCCACACTCATGGCCCAACGTTCACGCAAGTCCCGAGACGCTGAGACCACCCCTGGCGAGAATTCCACCGACTCTGATGCAAAGCAGGACTCTGCGAAGGGCTCCAAGCCAAAATCGGAGTCCATCAAAATCAACCCCAAGGTCTTCAACGGCGACTCTCAGATCGAAGTCGACGGGATTCAGGTCGACCTGCGGAATCGCTATTTGGCCGCTTTCCTGGCTTGGTTGATTCCCGGTGCGGGCCACTTCTATCAAGGTCGGCACACAAAAGGGACGCTGTTCGTCATCAGCATTCTCTCGATTTGGATGCTTGGTTTTGCCCTCGGCGGATTTCACGTCGTCTATGCTTCTTGGTACCCCGGCGACAAACGCTGGCACTATGTCCTCCAGGCCGGAGTCGGTTCGGCAGCACTTCCCGCTTTGGTTCAAGGCAACCGGATGCGACTGGCAACGGATCACCGCGGCCGAACCCGTTCGGACTACGAGCCTTTGTGGAATGGCTTCATGGCACCTCCGCATCGCCCCGTCGTTGAATCCGAGGCCGACGAAGTCGCCGCTTGGTACGCCCGGCGCGGTTCGGGATACGAAATGGGCACTTGGTACACGATGATTGCCGGATTGCTGAACTTCCTGGTGGTTTACGACGCTTTTGGTGGCCCGTTGGCGGTACCGATCAGCGGCCGGAAGAAACGCGAATCGGAATCATCTGAGACTGCGAACAACGAAGGAGACGCATCGCCGAAGTTTGCGAATGGCGTCTGAAGCGATCACACTTTTCTCTGCGATTCTCATCGCCTTATCTCATCAGCTGACTTTTCTGTCAAAGGACGCGCGTTGAACAAGCCTGCTCGCTCCAAACCTCACGTTGCCTTGATGGTCGAGACCGCGACCGTCTACGGACGTGAAGTTCTGTCTGGAATCATGCGTTTCATGCGAACGCAAGAAGATTGGTCGGTCTTCCTCGAACAACGAGACCTGCTGACCTCGCCGCCCTCGTGGTTGAACGACTGGCAGGGCGACGGAATCATCTCGCGCGGATCCACGGACGAGATGATCGAGGCAGCGGTCCGGCGGAACATCCCCGTTGTGGAACTGAACGACCGCAGCGAAGTCGACAAGGCTCACGTCCGCAGCGACGATGCGAAAATCGGCGAAATGGCCGCCCGACACTTGATGGAACGCGGGTTCCAACACTTCGCCTTCTGCGGATTCGACTTCGAAGCTTGGTCGCAACGACGCCAAGAAGCGTTCGTGAGAACGATCCAACAAGAAGGCGGCCAATGCGATGCATTCAACTCGCCTTGGATGAACCTGGCGCGACCTTGGGAAGAAGATCAACAAGCGATTGCGGAATGGTTGCAATCGCTGCCGAAACCCTGCGGGATCTTCACCTGCAACGATTTGCGAGGCCAACACGTTCTCGCAGTTTGCTCAACGTTGGAACTGACCGTTCCGGAAGAAGTCGCCGTCATTGGTGTCGACAACGACGAACTGCTTTGCCAGTTCTGTCAGCCACCGCTGTCGAGCGTCATTCCAAATGCGGAAGCCGTCGGATTCCTGGCCGCTGAACGTCTGTCCCGGTGGATGAAAGGCGAATCGCACCACGAAACTCAACAGGTCGTCGCGCCGACCGGAGTCGCCACTCGACTGTCGACCGATGTCGTTGCGATCGATCACCCCGAGGTCGCCTCAGCGTTGGCCTACATCCGGCAACACGCCTGCGAAGGCCTGACCGTTGATGAAGTGCTGCAAAACGTGGCCGTCAGCCGCAGCACACTCGAACGACAACTTCGGCGGTATTTGGGGCGGACACCGCAGCAGGAGATCCGCAACGTTCAGCTCAAACGTGTCCGAGAATTGCTGGTCACCACCGAAATGGCTGCTGAGCAGATCGCTTACCGAGCGGGGTTCGATCATCCGGAATACATGCATTATGTGTTCAAACGCGATCTCGGAATAACGCCCGGGCAGTACCGGCAAAGCGTCCGCGGCCAGGAAAGCTGAGCCCGATCAGCCGAAACGGCATCGGAAGTCGCTGATCGAAAGAGCGAATTCCGCGGGAATTGCGTCGCCAGCGTGGCAAGAAGATTTGGTGCCGGGGCCGAGACCAAGTATACTGAGTCGACCTTGATCGCTCCCGGTCTAGCCTTTTCGATTGCTGATTTGCCGCCCGCATTCAGCAACGATGGTTGTCGCGGCGGGGAGATCGATCACGCAGGGTGCCGAATCGATGGTGGATTTTGCCGTCCAACAACCATCAATCATTCAGCTCCCGACCATTACTTCTCCCTGCACACTGATTCTCAGGATGTTGACCGTGAATCGCCACACCTTCTCTCGTTGCACCCAATCTTCGTTCTTCGGAATGAGCTCACTGATGTGCGTTGCCGCTCTCGGTTTCGCCGTCGCGAGTTTTGCATCGCCTTCCACCGCCAGCGCTGGTGGTGAGGAAGCCGTCGTCAACGGCTTGTTCGAAGCGATGGAAGCCGGAACCGTCGAAGCCAAGTTCATTCCCCAATCGTCGGCAAAAGCCAACTTGTTGGTCAAAAACTTGACTGACAAACCACTTCACATTCACGTTCCCGCAGCCTTCGCTGGCGTTCCCGTCCTTGCTCAAGGAATGATGGGCGGCGGCATGGGAGGCATGGGCGGTGGCATGGGAGGAATGGGCGGCGGCATGGGAGGCTTCATGCGAGTTGCTCCCGGACGCACCAGCAAGATGGCCCTGAACACTGTTTGCTTGGAACACGGCAAGCCAGAACCAAACGCCAAGATGAAATACACCATCGCTCCACTCGACCAAGTCACCAAAGACCCGGCTGTGGCTGCTTTGTGCGAAGCACTCGGCAATGGCGTCATCGCTCAGAACACTGCCCAAGCTGCGGCTTGGCACCTGACCGACGACATGTCCTGGAACGAACTGGCAGAAAAGAACCGCAAGGAAAGCCAGTACACCGGCAACGAGCCGTACTTCACCTCGTTCGAGTTGCGTGCCGCATCCAACGTGGTGGGCGAAGTCAAACGAATCGCTCAGAACTACCAGGACAAACTGGAGTCGGCCGAGAAGACCGAAGGCGGCCTGACCTTGGACAACAGCTACGGCAGCTGAAGATTGCCCGCTGTTGAGTGAACGCGAGAAACGTGTTCACGAAATCGAAACCAACGTTTACCTGCGAGGACATCATCGTCCTCGCAGGTATTTTTTTGCACGTTGGTTTCATCCAGTGATGTGACTCACTGAATCAAATCATCAATCGTCATCGCCCGCATTGACGGCTTCTGTTTTCCCAGCCTTCAATCGCAAGAACGCGTCGAAGAACCCCTGCAGTTCGCTGCCATCGAGCACGCTGTTGAAGTTACCGACGTAGTGCCCAGTCCGAGCGTCTTTGACTCGTTGATCGGGATGCAGGAAGTAGTTGCGAATCTGGCTACCGAAACCGGTTCTCGCCTGAGTCTCGTACTTCTTGGCTTCCTCCGCTTCGCGGCGTTCCTCTTCAACCCGTGCCATCTTCGCCCGCAACATCTTCCAGGCGGTGTCCCGGTTCTGGTGCTGGCTTCGTTGGTTTTGACACTGCACGACCGTGTTAGTCGGAATGTGGGTCAAACGAATGGCACTGTCCGTTTTGTTGACGTGCTGGCCACCCGCTCCGCTGGCCCGATACGTGTCTTCGCGAACATCTTTCTTTTCAATGTTCACCTCGATCGAATCGTCGATTTCGGGCGAAACACTCACCGCCGCAAAGCTGGTCTGTCGCTTGCTTTCGCTGTTGAACGGACTGATCCGAACCAACCGGTGCATGCCTTCTTCACCCTTCAAATAGCCATACGCCATCGGACCTCGAACCGCGATGGAGGCATGGTTGATCCCCGCCTCCTCGTTTTCCTGGCGGTCCAACAGTTCGATTTTGTATTCCTGGCCCACCGCCCAAGCGGAGTACATCCGCAGCAGCATGTCGGCCCAGTCATTGGCATCCGTCCCACCGTCGCGAGCGTTGATGGTCACGATCGCACCAGCGGAATCATTCGGCCCGTTCAGCAACGCCTTGAGTTCGAGGTCATCCAGTACGACCTCCAGGCGTTCGATCTCCGACCGAACCTCATCAACGATGGATTCGTCTTCATCAGCCATCTCAAAGAGGGCTTCCAAGTCTTCCGCCGAGGACTCAAGCTCATTCAAAGGAGAGACGATTCCCTTCAGGCCCTTCAGCTGCATCACAACTTTCTGAGCTGCTTCGCTGTCGTTCCAGAAGTCGGGAGCCGCCATCTGCTCTTCAATTTTCTTGATCGCCTTGTTTTTGCCAGAGTGGTCAAAGAGAGTCCTGAAGCTGGACCAGGCGGCTGCGGATCGCTTGGCTGCGTTGTGTTAATTCAGCGTCCATGACGAAATGTCCCTCTCGGATATGATGGTAAACGGGCGAGGCCGTGTACGGCGTGTGCAAGGCCCGCCAATTGTTCTTTTTTAGAAATCGGATTCTACATGTCTCGCGTGGTTCTCGCGATGAGTGGCGGCGTTGATTCCAGCGTCGCAGCCCACCTGTTGTTGCGTGACGGTCACGAAGTGATCGGAGTCTTCATGCGCCACGGCGAAGCTTCCGCTGCCGCCTGCCGAATCGATTCCGACGAGCCGCAAAACGCGAATCCGCTGAACTTGCCGGTCCTGGGCGATTCTGCGGGTGGCAAACGAGCCGACCACAAACAAGGCTGCTGCAGTGCGACCGATGCCGCCGACGCTCGCCGGGTCGCGATGTCGATGGGGATCCCGTTTTACTCGCTCGACCTGCAGGAAGACTTTCGCAAGATCGTCGACTATTTCGTCGACGATTACCTCGCCGCGCGAACACCCAATCCGTGCGTCAAATGCAATCATTGGATCAAGTTTGGCCGCCTGTTCGATTACGCCGATGGTGTCGACGCTGAATTCGTCGCAACCGGTCATTACGCCCGAATGGTCCATTCCAACGGCCGCTCCGAATTGCATCGCGGATTGGACGGGCACAAGGACCAATCCTACGCTCTGTTTGGCATCGAACCAGCTCGCTTGCCCCGCATGATGCTGCCCGTTGGTGACTTCACCAAACCCGAAATTCGCGAAATGGCGACCTCGCTCGGGCTGGGTGTGTCAGACAAAAAAGACAGCCAAGAAATCTGCTTCGTCACGCAAGGCCACCACAGCGACTTCGTCAAATCACGTCGCCCCGAAATGGTCGGCGCGACCGCCGGCGAAATCGTGACCACCAGCGGCAAAGTCGTCGGCGAACACAAAGGCTTCGAAGCCTTCACCATCGGCCAACGCAAACGGCTCGGCGTCGCGATGGGCGAGCCACACTTTGTCATCCGCATCGAACCGGATACCCGCCGTGTCGTGATCGGGCGAGCAGAAGAATTGCTGCGTCCAGGATTGATTGCAGATCAATGCAATTGGTTCGTCACATCAGAAGAGCTCGCGGACGCTCAATCGGTCGGGATTCAAATTCGTTACAACGGACAACCTCACCCCGGCCGAGTTGAGATCGACGCATCCGATCCAACCCAAATGAAAGTGATGTTCGACGAACCACAATCCGCCGTCGCACCGGGCCAAGCCGCCGTGGTCTACGACGGAGAACGAGTCCTCGGCGGCGGCTGGATCACCCACGCCCTCGATCATGTAGCCACCGTGCCACCGATCATGTAGCCGACGGACGCCCTCTGTCGGCCTGAACGCATCCCAGCGCAGCCAGTAAGCCAATCCACAAAGTGCTAAACATCCTTTCGGCACTTGCAAGCTGATCCCATCTCAAAGTGCCACGCCTGTAACCCGTCCCACCTGTAGCCGACAGAGGCCCTCTGTCGGAATAAGCGAGTGGATCCAACCTCCTGAACGCAGTTGAAGAGCATTCCCCGAGAGCCATTGAGCACAACGGCACGGACCCGCGAAACTCCAGGGTTCGTTTCGACGCAAAGACGCCAGGGCGCAGAGACGCATGGAACTACTCGAGAGAGAGCGTGTACCGGCGGATTCAATTCGACAAAAGATGGAAGGTGTGTCCGGGTCCACAACCGAGTCTCTGCGTCCCCACGCCTCACCGACTCTGCGTCAAAACCATATCGCATCCTAGCAGCCCTTCTAGACCCACCATCATTTCAGCAAACCGCTGAAGGGCACCACAAAAACAGCTAGCACCTTCCCAAATCCCCTCCCACCTGTAGCCGACAGAGGGCCTCTGTCGGCCCGCGCGCAACCGATCGCAACAAACGCCCCAATCCACAAAAGCACCAGCCATCTTCCTTCGTCTTGCACATCGGAGCTCATGGGCGAAAGTACAACGGCGACATGGCAGCAACCACATTCGGTTGGATGCGTTTCACCAGCCACAAACTGGCAAAGTTCACAATCCTGCTCGACAGCAAGCGTTGGAGGCGTCCAGTTAGACCTCAGACCTATATCCCCGCCGATGTCCACCGCGGGGATTGCTTGGCACCCGCCAGTTGCCTACCCTGAATACACACCTCTTTATCGAGGATAACTACGCGGCTATGGCCCGTTAGTTAACCAGGACCAATAGTTGTTCCACCAACTATCAGGACTCAAATTTTGTCACGATTGCCACTGATCCACCCCATTTATCTCGATGTGCCAATGTTGGTGTCGTTCGCAGCTGCAACACAGGGCGGCCTATCGCTTGGGTCCGAAGTCACCACCGAAACCGAGAATGCTCAAAGTCGAGATGCCAAAATTGCGGGCAAATTTTCAGTAAGCAACCTTCTTAGCGCGTTCATCGATATTTCACTCGAGCCTGAACTTGCCTCAAGTACATCGAAGCAATCACATGCAAAGACAACTGAGGCAAAACAGCACACAGAGGCGTCAATTGCAATTCTTCTCTATGACTTCCTCAACAAGAATGACGGGTATCTGGTCCGACCCACTTCGCACGCAGAATTTTCGGATATCGGCGCGGGCACGCTCGTCGAGATAGCTGGAACTCTACACAAGAACGCCGTTGATTCACTTTTTGATGCGGCGGACGCATTTAGCATCTTCACCAAGTTCGCAGATTCCGACAATGATGTAGTCGAGCAGGTTCTTGCCGACACACGCCCCAAAGGCAAAAAGCAGTATCGCGGGAAGCCGCAGAAACCAAGGGAGCCTGAAGATCCATTCAAAACGATTAAGGAAGCCCTTAATCAAGACAGGGAACGGACGCCAATTTCCAATGCCGTCTTGCAATGCACAGACCCAGAAGGAATTACCGCAGTTGTTACCCTGCGAACGGATAATCTGCGCGACCTTACCCTTAGTGAGCTAAATAAGAATACAGTTCGCGTCGTCGGAAAAGTCACGCGTCATGTGCCGGAAGGCGAAGCAATGAGCGCATTCGAGAACTACGCGTTTTCGTTACTGAAACCAGATTTCCTTCGCACTGCATTTGCACACTTCGATGAGGCTGAAGAATTGCAGGTCACGCTACCAGACGTAGAGATCAACGGACCAGCCGTGCAGATTCTTCCCCTAATGGTATTCGTGTAAATTGTGGTGAAACCACCCGTTCCTGAAAAAGTTTAGCGGGAACGAATTGTTTTGATCTTTTTTCTACCCGATTAGTCGGGCGTGCGAACCGCGAAGGCCTAATCGGTCTCGGGGCTTCCGCCCCGAACTAAGGACGGCAGCCCCATCCGGAGTAATTGGGCACAAAGCTCAAGAGCTTGAGGTGCCAGCTAGCTTTCCAGATTCGTGCTCGTGCTCAGACGGGTCAGCGACGGTGCTCGTACTCGTGATCGAAACCCGTCCATATTGTCCTCGCGAACGTTTGACCGCGAACGACTCGACGCTGACCTACTTTCGACCAACGACGTTGCTCGGTCTTTCGCGACACCACCGTCGCTGAGCGGTTTGCGACGTCACGCTCGCGACCAATGGCTGCGTGCCGCCTCCAATACGTGCTGCTGAGAACCAACAGAATCAAATTTCAAGACGATGTTGCGATGAATGCGATCCTCGATCGGACCATTGTGATGCTGCCCTGAATGGCGATGAAATCCGATGGTGCCGCGGGATACCATCCTGACATCGATGACGAGTACGAGCACCGCTTCGCTGAGCACGAGCACGCAGAAGAGTCGGAATCGGGTGACCTTGGTTGGGCACTCTGATCAACCGATGATCTCGTCGACGATTCGTCCGTGGACGTCGGTCAATCTGAAATCGCGACCAGCGTAGCGGTACGTCAGTCGTTTGTGGTCGTAACCCATCAGACGCAAAATCGTAGCGTGCAAATCGTGCACGTGAACTCGGTTTTCCACCGCTTTGAAACCCAGCTCGTCGGTTGCTCCAACTCGGGTTCCGGCGTTCACGCCACCGCCGGCCATCCACATCGTGAATCCGTAATGGTTGTGATCGCGGCCGTTCATCTTGCCTTGGTTGGATCCTTTTTTGGGCATTTCAACGACGGGAGTCCGTCCAAATTCTCCGCCCCAAATCACCAACGTTTCATCCAGCAAACCGCTTCGCTTGAGATCGGTCAGCAAAGCCCCGATCCCTTGGTCGACGCCTTTGGCAACTCGCCGGTGTGCCTTGTCCAAGTCATCGTGGCTATCCCACGGCTGGCCGGCACCGGTGTAAAGCTGCACAAAACGGACACCGCGTTCGACCAACCGACGAGCGATCAACGCTTGCCGTGAGAAATCTCCCTCGCCATACATTTTCCGCGTCTCTTCCGTTTCACGGCTGATGTCAAACGCTTCCGACGCTTCGCTTTGCATTCGATAGGCAAGTTCAAATGACTCGATGCGTGATTCCAAGCGAGGGTCATTTCCACGCTGAACGGCGTGCTGCTGATTCAACTTCGACAACAGGTCCAACTGCTCACGCTGGTTGGTCGGGTGAACCGAACGGCCGCGAATGTTTTCCAACAATCGCTCGACCGTCGCGAAACTGCTGTCGATGTAGGTGCCTTGATACTTGCCGGGCAAGAATCCGTTTTGCCAGTTCTGTGATTCCTTGATCGGGTATCCACCCGGGCACATCGCGATGAACGAGGGCAAGTTCTCGTTGTCGCTGCCCAAACCGTAAGTAAGCCAGGATCCCATTGCCGGACGAATCAAACGGGCTTCGCCGCAATTCATCAGCAGCAATGAAGGCTCGTGATTTGGAACGTCCGCGTACATGCTGTTGATCACACACAAGTCATCCGCGTGCTTTGCGGTGTGTTCGAACAACTCGCTGACTTCCAGTCCGCACTCGCCATACTTGTCCCATTTGTAGGGCGAGCGCATCACATTGCCGGTCGGGCGTTCGGTCTTCAAATTTGCCATCGGAGCCGATTTGCCATCGAACTCTTCCAACGCCGGTTTACGATCAAACGAGTCCACTTGGCTGGGACCGCCGTTCATGAACAAGTGAATGACACGCTTCGCTTTCGCAGGAAAGTGTGGCATCACTTCGCCGCGAAATTCCGCCGAGTTCGGCAACCCAGACGCAGCACTTTCACGGCACAAGGCATCGGTCAATGCGAGCGAGCCAAAGCCCATCCCGCAAACTTTCAATGCATCACGACGAGACAAAGGGAGATTCATGATTCAATCCACGAATGCGAATTCGTTGGTGAGGAATAAAACCTGGGCGAGCTGTGCCAGGCGATCCAGCTGAGGTGTTTCGGTCTTTTGGAATGGGCCACTGAAATCGTCCACCGAGTTGGCTTCGACCACCGACCCATCATCTGCCGTCGCCGAAATCTTTGATCGCCAGAAGAAACTATCGTGGCTCAACGTCGGACCGCTGTGAGCGATGAACTCGACGAATTCACCTTTATGAATCTTGCGTTTCTTGGCTGGCAGAGGTCGATTGCTGCTGAATTGCTTCTCGTCAAATACGACCTCACCGGCGATCCGAATCACCGCCTGAATCCCATCACCTTGCTTCGCCCGGTGGCCGACCATTCCGATAACTTTGACGACGCCATCCACGGGACTCTTCCATCGGCGTACCACCGCCGCGTTGTCGCCATGCCCTGGATGCCCGCCTTCGTTGGTCAGCCGAGCGTAGGTGAACGCCCCCGGACTTGGATACTTGGTCTCGATTTGCCAACCATTCTTGTCAAAGACTGGGAATGGAGTGAACTCGCTGAGCTGTTTGTTTTCCCACTTGGCCGTGCCATACGACCAAAGCTCCCGAGGATCAGCGTTGACCAACGGAGGCAAGACATCGGACTGAACGAATGTGACCGCTGCGTCCAATTCCGATCCGGATGGCTCGCGTTGAAGCAACCGCCGAAACAGCATTGTCACTTGTTGGCCGACATCGGTGGTGCGATCCTGCTTCACCTGGTTTGCTGCCGCCAATGCAGCCGAAGACAACTGCGAATGGTTCATCAAGAACAATGCCTGCTGCGGCACCGTCGTTTGATAACGCTCAGGCGAGTGCATATCGGGACTGGCGAAATCAAACGTGCGAAACAATCCCGGCAAGTTTTGACGGTTGATCATCGCATACAAGGTTCGCCGCGGCGTGATGGTCGGTGACGTGATCTCAACCGACTCCCCGCCGTACTGGCAATCGATCTGGCCGGCACCAACCAAGATGCTATCACGAAGCGATTCAAAATCTCGTCGTCGTCGTTCCGCTCTGGCCAGAGCCGTGTTGTTTGGATCGAGGGAAAGAGAATCCGCATCCGCGTTCGATGACTGCTGGTAAATACGAGTCATCAAAATACGACGCATCAATCGCTGGGTGCTCCAGTGCGTTTGAAAGTCCGCCGCCAAATCATCAAGCGTTTCTGGAATCGCCGGAGCAGCGGTTCGAAAGCCAAAGTCGCTGGGCGAATCCACCAGCGGGCGTCCGGTCAAATGCCCCCACACACGATTGACGTACACGCGGGCAGTCAAAGGGTTGTCATCCGCGACGATTTTTTCTGCGAGGTCCAAACGGCCACTGCCATTTTCAAACGGAATTTCCTCTGATCGACGAAACGCAGTCAGATACTGCCGTGGCGCGTCGTCTCCGCGATTGCCCCGCTGGCCTCGAATGTAAACCTGCTGCCGTCGAAGCTTGTCGCGATCGACCAACATCAACGGGCTGGCCGCGGCGTCCAAGTCTTCCGGCGGAACGCTGTTGTTCAGCACGTTGTAGAGCGAGTAGTAATCCACCGTTGGGATCGGATCGAACTTGTGGTCGTGGCAACGAGCACATGAAACGGTCAGTCCCAACAACCCTCGCGTGATGACATCAATGCGATCATCCAGCGTGTCATCGTTGGACAAAAATTTTCGGCCGATCGTGATGAATCCCATCGCGTCGGCATTGCCATTCTCGTTCTCAGGATCCGTTCGATCGCCCGCCAACTGATGACGCACCATTTCGTCAAAAGGCATGTCCTCGGCAAACGCTTTCAATACCCAGTCACGGTAACGATGCGATCCTTTGATCGTGCGTTCTTTGCCGGCAGTCGTGTATCCAATCGTGTCGGCATAGCGAGCGACGTCCAACCAGTGCCGCCCCATCCGTTCACTCATGCGAGGATCCGCCATCATCCGATTCACGCGTCTTTGAAACGCATCCGGACGACGATCTTCGCGGAAAGACTTCAGTTCATCATAAGTAGGCGGAAGTCCGGACAAATCGAAGTGCAAGCGGCGAAGCAACGTGTCGCGGTCCACGATCTCACCGACAGGAATTCCCAACTCGCTGGCATACTTTGCCGACAAGTCATCCATCAAATCACGTGATGAAGGATGAACCTCAACATTGTTGTCCCGCAGTTCCGTTCCGCTGACACGGTTTGGCGGGACAAAGGCCCAGTGCGACTTCACATCGCGACTGAGCGGCGAGACGGACTCTGCCGGCGGATGCTCATCGGTTCGCGGATCAGGTGCTCCCGAATCGATCCAATGTTTGAGAATCTCGATTTCGTCGTCGCTGAGTTTTTCATCCGGTGGCATTTCCAACCCGGGTTCGCTGTAGCTAATCGCCCGAACCAGGACGCTGGCATCAGCATCACCCGGGACGATCGATGCGCCGCGTGATCCACCGGCGTGCATCGCGGGAGCGGAATCGAGCCGATAGTCTCCCATCGATTCGCCGGACTCGACCGAATGACACTCGTAGCACCGCTCGATCAAAAGCGGCCGGACTTTGGCTTCGAAGAAATCCGTGTCATCGGCGCAGACCCAAACCGGAAGGATCAGCAACGCGACCAATCCGGCACTCAAACGTCTGATCCATTTCGAATCGAGGTCGCTCTGTTGGCGCGCATAAAAAGACCGATGGTCTCGATAGGATCGGCGGACGAACATCGTCGTTTCGCTTACTGGCGGGAGGGGAGGATGGCGGGGGGCGGCTTGAGGTGGGGAGACGGACGTTCAATCCGTCTCAAAACCGACAGGTGCCATTGTATCACCGCTGATCTAGTGAGTCACTCTCGAAATGACTTGTCGATCAATCTAGCCCGCAAACGGTTGCCATGACCGCTGTAGGTTCGCTCCGATTTCAGCAATTCTTCCACCTCGTCCCACTCCTCGGCATGCTCTTTGGCTCGAGCCAGGTTGTAGCGAGCGGAATCTTCCCACATCGACATTTGGTCTTCATCCAAAACTCGTTTTTCGAACCAATTCGCTGCGGTGTCGAATCGCCCATCGTCGTACTGAACCAGTGCCAACCAGTGCGTCGCGGTGCGTTTGCCCAAACGCATGAACATTTGAATCTGTTGCAGTTGCTGGTCGTACTGAGAGCTATCGATTCCCAATCCGCGTCGCAGACCATATCGCTTTTGCAAATCAACATTGATCCGCAAATCCGAAATCTCGAATTCGGGAGCGCGTTGTTCCAAATAGCGGGTTCGAGCGCCCTTCACGCCTTCGATGTCATCATCGGCAAACTGCCCGGTCAGGTGCTGCCAGCGACCGCTGGAAAGGTTCCGGGCCATCTCATCTTGCCCCTCCAACACCGCCCAGCGAGACGTGTAGTAGAACGAGAACAAAGGATCTCGGGCGACCATCCGTCGGGCTTCGGCTTGATAGATTTCTGCCAACAACGGCATTGTCCACATTCGCACGCCGGCAACACCTGGAATCGCATCCAGCTTTTCGGCGACTGCATCAACATCCACATACAACGTCATCCGACGATCGCCCGTCAGCCCGTCTTCCAGCTTTTTCATCCGTGGCGAGATGGCCTGCATTCGGCTGTTCAGCAACGCAACGCTCTGCTGAATATCGGTTCGCGAATACGGGTAATCGAAGTAGCCGGCAACATCCAAACGACGCATCACAGTCGGCTCTTTGCGAGCCTGTTCCAACGTCGCAATGCCGACTTGATCAGGACCGGGAATCGGCAATCCCAATTCGGTTTCGAACAAGTAAATTTGATCACCCGCCAAAACGCCGACCGCCCAAGGCGTCAACGCTCCGTCCTCGTCCGATTGCCGAGCCAACACCGCGGAGATCACTCCCGCTTGCTCGCACAGTGCCGTGAAGACGTTGGCTCGTTGAATGGAATCCCCGCGGCCGCGCCAAATCGTTTGATACAACGTTTGTCGATAACCGGGCCCTTCCAACTTCATCCCATACGGAAACTGGGGCTGCGGGACTTGCGGAGGCACATTCGCTGAACTGTCCAGTGGCTCCACCGCAACGTTGCGAACTGTCCAATCAAACAAACGGCACGCCGTTCGAAGTTGACTGGCGGCATCTTCGCCGATCTCACCGGACAAGTCCTTCAACCAATCGACCAACAGCGGATCTTCTCGAATGGGATCGTCGATCCACTGAACCGCCTGCCGAAACAAATAGGCGTCTCGCAGCACACTGACGTCGGACGGCTGAAACTCGCCCCGCAAAACTTCCGTTCGCAGATTTTCTTCTGGCAGAACGTCGGTCAGCGTGGATGCCAGTTCCGGCATTTCGACCGAGCCACCGTCTCCGGATTGATTCTGTGACCACTGGTTTAGGTGATAAGAAATTTGGCGGCTGGCCTTCTCTTCGTTCAGCCCCGCAAATTGACTCAGCAGCGAAACGGTTTCACCGAGGTGGTCCTGTTGAGACTGTTTTTGCAATGCGACTTGTCGTTGCGTTTGAATTCGGCGAACGGTTTCCGAATCATCGGTGCACCCGGTCAACACGACCGCGGCGGACGCCATGCATGCCAATACCGATGCGGGCGAAAGAGCGAACGTCAGGGCTTGTTTGGCGGAGTGGAGCACGGCGGGAACAAACAGAGCAGCGAAGAAAAGAAAGCGTTTCGAAAACGTGCATCGCGGGCCGATCAACCATCCAGGCCGTCAACCGCTTCTCGCAATCGCAGCAAACGGTCCAAGGTTCCCGCGAATCGGTCCAACGGGATCATGTTCGGCCCGTCGCTGGGCGACGTTTGCGGATCGGGGTGCGTCTCGAAAAAGAGAGCATCACAACCGATGGCTACGGCGGCGCGAGCCAATGGTTCGACCATTTCTCGATTTCCGCCGGTTGCACCGCCCAATCCGCCCGGTTGTTGGACACTGTGAGTGGCATCAAAAACGACGGGAACGCCCAAAGATCGCATGATCGGAATCGCTTGCATGTCGTTGACCAAGCGGCCGTAGCCGAAAAACGTACCTCGTTCGCACGCCATCACGCCGCCGTCGCCGGAACCTCGCAGTTTATCAACGACGTACCGCATGTCCCCCGGAGACATGAATTGCCCCTTTTTCACGTTCACGGGTCGTCCCGTGCTCGCGGCGGCAACCAACAAATCCGTCTGGCGAGCTAGGAAGGCAGGAATTTGCAGCAAATCGCAAACTTCCGCGACCGCTGCCGCCTGCTCGGGCAAGTGAATATCGGTCGTCACGGGCAATCCGGTGTTGGCCCGAACGGCCTCAAGCAGCCCCAATCCTTGCTCGATCCCCGGCCCGCGTTTGGCCGCCAAACTGGTCCGGTTGGCTTTGTCGAACGAAGCCTTGAAGATCACTTGCACGTCAGAACGCTGATTGATCCGGGCCAATTCCTCGCCAATTTGCAGAGCCAACTCACGCGATTGCAACACGCACGGCCCAGCGATCACCAACAACGGTTCCCCCGGCCCACACACGTAATCGCGAATTCGAACGGGTTGAATCTCTGGGGTTTCGGTCATCGTTTCGCAGGCCATGCGGGTCGGGTGGATCAGAAACAATCCAATGATCGCGAGCCGACCGACAAATCAATCTGCCAAGTCGACCCAGCAATCAGATTGCTTCGTTTTATCTTGGCGGTTGCCGGTTTCGTTGCCAATCCGACTGACAATGTCAGCGCCCGTGTTCGCATGGCAAAAACCATGATCGAAATCCTGCTTACTCGGCGGGCCGAAGCAACGTGACGTGGTCAGGTAGGACTTCAATCTGAACTGGCAATCGTCCGGCGTAATCCCCGTCAATTTGATAAGGCACCCGCGACAGGCTGGTCCACGTGATCTTGGTCGATTGAAAGCGAAAAACGTCGGCTCTTTTCAAGTGACGCCCACCGGGCAATGACATCAGGTACCGCAATCCCGCAATCACAGATCCATAAGTCAGGTTGATCAGATCCAGTTTGCCATCCTTGCCATTCGCTTCGGGCTCGATCGGCAACGAAGCTGCGTAGCAAGGCAGATTGAAAGCCATCATCCAGCAACCACTGGTGCGAATCGATTGAGTGGTCGAGGACGCCTCGGCACTCGGTGCGTTTCCACCGGCTCCCGCGACAACCGCCGTCTCGGGCGACACCGCGACGGCGTTTTCCATTTCGGCATCGATCACGGGAAACGCATATCGGCGGATCGCTCGCCAGAGTGGTCGTGCGTAGCTGAATCGATTGATGTGACCGCGACGAGTCAAATGCATCGCTCGGACGACCTCGGCATCGAAGCCCGCTGTCACCATCACCAAAAACAATCGTCCGTTCGCTCGACCCGCATCAATTTTCATCGCATCGCCGCGACGGATGGTCGCCAGCACATCCTCCGCCTGGGGTGAATACTTGTAGTATCGGGCCAGCAGATTTTCCGTCCCCATCGGCATCGGAATCAGTGCACTGCCCGGCGGCAATTGACCAGCCAACAACGCCAGCGTCCCGTCACCACCGGCCCCGACGACGGCGACATCATCGGGCAAACGATCCGCATCGCCCACTCGTTCGGCGAGCTCCGCCAAATTGTCGATCCGGCGACAGGTCAAACCACCGGCGCGACACAGTTCGATCAATCGCAAGATTTCTCCGCGTCCGGCACCCGTCCCCGCCTTGGGGCTGGTGAAGATCCAGACTTCACGAATGGTCCGTTTCGATTCCACGGCGGGCACGGTCAATCAGTTCTCAGTGGTTGGGTGATGGGGCGGATTTTGGTCGAAGGCGAAGTGTCAATCAAATCGCGTCTGGGTGATAGACGAAAATGAGGCTCCCGGTCGCGTCGAACCGCCAAAGTGCGACGTTGTGTCGTGGCGAGCTCGTTTCACCAGAGCCTTTCGCGTAGTTGGCAACGCGGCTCAAACACGGATTTTCGGACTTTTGCACCCGAAAAGACGGCCCCATGCAGGCGTCTGAGCCGTGAAACGAGGAAATTCAGCCCATCTGTTTGCTCGCTCAGTTTTCGCAACCTAGGCTTCGACGGAACCATTCAACGTCCGTTGCTGGCTCCAAATTCGCTTAGACTTCACTCTCCTGAGTAATCCCGTGCAACTGCTGCGACGTTTTTGGGCCCCTGCGATCATCCTTCTCATGGTGGCGATTCACGCTGCCGTGATTGGCTACGTTCGCAGTCGCGTGGCTCGGCTGAGCAACATGCAGAGTTCCGCGATTGAAATTGGGCTGATGAGGTTTCAAAACCCAAACGTGCCCGATTGCACCTACCAATTCCAACTGCATGCAATCGTCGATCCCTCACGCCGTTTTCGCGGTGAAGAACGTTTGAAGCTGAACCAGCTTCCGATCACCGAAGCTGCGGAACAAATGCTGCGACAAGTCGATGCCTCCTGGCTAAATGACCCATCGCAAAAGGAAATTCGCGAACGACTGATGGATGTCGTGTTGCAACACCTCGACGAACCGTTGGTGCAACGAGTCGTGATCACCGACTGGCTTTGCCTTCCCAGCCAATCCGTCCCGATGACCAGCAACATCATCACCGCGTCTCTGTAACCAACGCATCTCTGTAACCAACGCCGCGGCTTTCTAAGAACGCTCGGCCATCAAGCCGGCTACCGTTCCGGTGCTGTCGGCAAAACGCGGCATCTGGATCCCCAGCAAACGAGCTTGCGTCAACCATAAATTCGCGAGCGGTGTTCCCTCGGGCATGTTGATGTGACGTCCGGACGCGACACGTTTGCCGCCTCCCGAGACAATGATTGGCAAGTCGTTGTATTGGTGCGTCGATCCATCGCCCAACCCTGATCCATAGGTGAAAAGGGTGTTGTCGAGGAGGGTGGAACCATCGGCCTGCTCGATCGAGTCCATCTTTTCCATCAGATAGACATACTGCTCCATGTGAAAACGATCGACCTTCAATAGGTCATCGATCATCTTGGTTTGGTTGTGTGACATCTGGTGGTGACTGCGAGGTTTGTCGAACAAGCTTTCAAACTTGAACGGAGTGTCCCATCGTTCAGGCCCAACCATGAACGTCGCAACGTTGGTCAGCCCCGTCTGCAACGCAACCACCATCAGATCGCCCATCAAGCGGATGTATTCTCCGCGAGGCAAATAAGCTTCCGGCGGTTCGTCCAGCTGCACACGAGAAAGCTGGGACTTCATCTGTTCCAATCGATCCATTTGCGTTTCGATCGTACGAATCGAATCAAAGTACTCGGCAAACTTGTGCCGGTCCTCGTACCCCAAATGCATCTTCAAATCGTGAGCGTCCTCAAGGACCAAATCCGTGATATCCCGATAGCGATCGATTTCCTGAGTCGAAAACAATCGATGGTACATCTTGCGAGGGTCGCGAATCGAGGGTGCCAAATGTCCCGTCCCGTACCATGAGATGTTGTCAAAGTAGATTGACTCTTTGTTGTCGCGGTGGCTGTTGCAACTGAACTCGAGGGTCGCGAACGGAGTTTCAGTGCCGATCACATCGGCCACCAAATGGTCCAATGTTCGATCGAGCGGCCATGCCGTTCCCTGAACCGTGTACGGCACCGCACTACTCAGGTAACACGATGCGCATTGCGCGTGCACGTCGGTTCCCTGTTGGAATGTGCGATCCATTCCGGTGATGAGATTGACTTTGTGCTTGAGCGGCTCCAACGGTTCCAAGGTGGGTGTCAATTGATCGAGCGGTTCGTCGCTGGCAAACGGGCTTTGCTTGCCCAACGACTTCATCACGTTGCCAAGATTGCCTTTGGGAATCACGTCGTTTGCTTCACCAGGAAAGAAGCCGCGACGGACAACTCCAATAGGCACATAGAAATGAGCCATTCGCATCGGCACGCTGTCCGCATGTGCCGCCATGGCGATGCTGGGCATCCAAGGCAGGGCCAAAGAAGCTCCGCCCAAACCGCGAAGAAAGCGACGTCGATTGGTTCGAATCATGGCCGTGGATTGCTCGCAATTTGCGGGAATGATTTGGTTTGAAACGGTTCGCTTAAAACGACTTGGCGAAGCAGCGTATGTATTTTGTATTCGTCCGAGGCAACCTTTGCCGTGATTTCACCCAACGCGACGCGATCGGCGGCACTCAGCGGACGAGCCAGCGCGAAACTCAGCAGATGCCCCGCCAAGGCCTCGGTGAATCGATCCTTTTCCGACAGTAACGCATCCTTGAATTCGATCACATTCTCAAAGCGATGCTTGCGAAACAGCGTCCCAGCCATGTCTACGTCGCGACCGTTTTCGTACTGATCTCGCCACACACCCACGGGATTGAAATTCTCGAGCGCAAATCCCAACGGGTCGATCTGTTCGTGGCAACCTTTGCAATCCGACCGTTTCCTGTGCATGGAAAGTCTCTCGCGAAGCGTTAGATGCTCTTCGCCTTCCGCAGGTTTCTCCCCCAGTGCGGGAACGTCCGCGGGAGGAGGCTCGGGCGGGTTGTTGAACACAACCCCAGCCAACCAAGCGCCTCGGGTGATCGGTTGCGTTCTTTCCGGTCCCGACGTCATCGTCATCACAGCCGCGTTCGTGATCACGCCGCCACTGCGTCGGTCTTCGATTGGCAACCGACGAAACCGAATGACTTGCACGCCTCGGCCGTTTCGATTGTCTTGGATTGCCAGTTCGCCGTAAGCATCCTCCAGCAAATCGGATCGATAGGTGAAATCGGAATCAATCAACTGGGTGATCGGCTGGTTTTCGATCAACACAGTCTCAAACAACAGCAGAGGCTCCAGCATCATGTGCATGCTGTCGCGGTATTTCAAAAAGTAAAAGTTCGGAAACTCTTCGGGACTGGGTACCGACGAAATGATCCGTTCCAATTGCAACCACTGCGAAGGAAAGCTGTCGCAAAATCGTTTGAGCTTCCGATCGCGAATCATGCGTTCGAATTGCTCGCTTAAAACATCCTTTTCACGCAGACGCCCTTCCGCTGCCAGCTCCAACAGCGTTGGATCCGGAATGCTGCCCCACAAAAAGAAAGACAATCGAGAAGCCAGTTCGTAGTCGTCCACCGGTGTGACCGATGGTGACTCGCTCGATAAGTCGTACAGGTACAAAAACCGGGGCGACGAAATCGTTGCCGCCGCGACAGCCTTCATGGCAACCGGAAAGGCGACTCCATCTTCAAGGTTCCGCAGAACGTATTGGCTGTAACGATCCAATTGAGATTGATCGACCGAGCGACGAAACGCGCGTATCAAGAATGACTTCAAACGTTCACGCACAATCAACTCGAGGTCAGAATCGGGTGCTGGAGAGGCGAAGAACGAATCCCAAATCCCAACGTTGGCTGGCACAAAGTCAGGACTCTCAGTGATTGACTGCCCAAGCTTTAAAAACGATTCCATCAACAAAGGCGACAGTGACAGGTGATCGGCTTGATTGTCGTATCCGTGTTCAGCACGCAGATCCTGAGGGAATGCGGCGACGCCGGCCAAGCGAGGTTCGATCATCTGTGACTTGCCCAGTGGCCGACTCCCTACGAACACTTCATCGGGCATCTTTCCCGACGCCGGTTGGAAGTAGCCGCGATGTTCGCGCAGCATACGTTCGGGCAACGTGAACACGGTGCAGTTCAGATCGAACAAATCCACCACCGCATTGTTGTATTGAAACCGATTCATCCGCCGAATCGGTGTGCGAGGGTATTGCTTTGAATGGGCAACCGCACCTCGAAGCGTCGCCTTCAATTCGGCCAGCAACTTCCGACGTGTCCCGGGCGGCAACTGCGTCTCGTCCTCCGGCGGCATCTCTTCCAGATCCAAAACATCGATCAAGCTCTGCAGTTGATCCAAATCGTCGGCGACGTTTCGGTCGTTGATTTCCGACAACGCAATGTCGCCCTCAGGATCCTCACCAGCTGAGTGACACTTCACGCAGTGGCTTTGCAGAACCGTTTCCAGCGTTCCGGCCGCTTTCGCCGAAGCATCGGGCTCGGAGCGATCTGATTCGAAGGCGGACGCCGTCTGCGTGGTCAACAGGACCGTCAACACGCAGAACATCGCGAATTCAGTGCATCTCAGCGGAGGATTCCGCATGGGACAGAGTCTTCCACAAGGCAGGAATGAAGGTGGGGGAGGGACTCACAGTGTAGCAAACCGCTTCGCTGATGTTTTCCAGAGTTTTCGTGAGGGCATTTCGGCATCCGCGACGCAGGAACCCCCGACAACCCAACACGGCAATCCAATCCGCCGGCCAACACCCGCCCGCACAAAGCGAGAAGACCGATGAAACCCGCGATCGTCCTGTCGATTCCGTTCCTGCTCGCTTTTGCGGCAACCACACTGAACGCATCACCAATCCCCAGCAATATGCGAGAAACCCGAGCCATCGACAGCGATTTGGCTCGAATTGAAAAGGAATGCCAAACGCTGCAAAACCGGCTGACTCAGCTTCGCCAACAAGTCAAAACGGCTCGCGACGGAGTGAATCATGCCATCGACGCGACCAAAGCCATCAAGGCAACTGACGAACGCTTGAAGACATTGATCGACAACCTGGCTCCCTACACCTCTGTTCCCAAGGTCCGCACAATCGCTCGGACGCTTCGGAAGAATCTGCAACGCATCCAGGACCAAATCCACACGTTGCGAAAGAAGACAGACAAAGCCGAAAAAGACGTCCTGCGTCCGGCGAAAGACCGCCTGAAGGAACTGGAGCAATCAATTCTCGGCGGCGAAATCAAACTGGCGAGCTACAAGAAAACCATTTCGGCTTGGCGACGCGATTTGCAAACCAACGCGGCTCGCGCCAACATGATTCCTGGTGGAGCAACTGCTTTCGACGCAACATCGCGACTTGCCCGCCCCACTGTTCAGTCGATTGCCAACGTTCTGACTGAGACT
>NZ_DDGH01000079.1:36104-47059 GCF_002337565.1 Rhodopirellula sp. UBA1907
GTGGAACGATCCCATCCGCGCATTCATGACGATGGATCAATCGCTGGACAGCTTCGAAAAGAAATTGGCTCCCGCTGAGAAGACCGCAGCCAAGCTTGAGAAAACGCTCGGCAAAAAACTCACGATCAAACTCCCATTCGGCAAGAAGACCATCACCTTCAGCATCCGCGAAATTCTGGAAACGCCGGGCAAGGTCCTTGGTGTGGTCCTGAAACCGCTTGAAAAGCTGGCGGACAAACTACTGCAGCCTGTCCTGAAAGAACTCAAACTCGAGATCAAAGCCCCCAGCGGCATCGCTAACCTCAACAGCGAACTCAATCAGTTGCCTTCGATCGAGGCCTCGTTGCGACGCGAAGCCGACCAGTTGCAACAACAAATCACCACGCGACTGCAACAAGTCATCCAAAGCTGGAGTCGCATCCAACCTCATCTGCCGCGGCATTTGACATCACAACCTCAACCACCGAAACGACCGATCGCACGAGAACGTCCGGCACAAAATCCGCCCAGCTCAAAGCCCGCACCGATTCGCGAGTTCCCAGTGATGTTTATCCAGCCCTGAACTAAACAACGGACAGCTCACGACAACATTCATGCTGCCTCGTTCCATCTGGATCGAGGCAGTTTTTTTACTTCTTTGATCGGCTGTGCATGAGCAGGGCATACTCTTCGATGGTGACACGCCCATCGTGATTGAGATCAGCGGGTGCCGGACTCATCAGCATCTTTTGCCATTCTTGCTCATGAAGTGACTTGGAACCGTCTTGGTCGTATCGGCTGATGATCTTCTCGGCGTAGGACAAAAGTTTTGGATTGATTTCCTTGAGCTTCTCGCTGAGGTCAGGCTGCGACTGTTTCGTTGCCACGCTTGCGAAGTACTTTGCCCACAGCGAAACAACTTCGCGACGAACCTCTTGATCGCCCGATTTTGAACGGTCATTCAGACGATCCGCATTCTTAACAACATCGAAATCCAACAACCCAGCAAGCTGCAAATGAAGCAGGGTCATCGGACCGGTCTCTTCCAGCCGATCCGAGAGCTCTGCGTTTGCCATGTCCGAATGACTTTTCAACACGTCGATGGCGGGAGACATCGAACGGTGATTCAGTGGCGCACGTCGCTCCGGGTTTTGATAGCGAATTTCCAAGTAGTCAATGGCGGCATCAACCTTTCGCTGCGGCGTCAACTCCACTCGGTCCAACAATTGAATCGCAGTCAAACGAACCATGAGATCGGAGGCATCAAGGCAATGTTCGACCGCATCCTTCAAACGATCTCCCTCATCCGGAATATTCGCACACGCCTGAAGAGCATTGATTCGAATTTCAGCCGAGGGATCGCTCACAGACATCTCAAACAGTCGATCAACGATCTGCTCGGGATACTTCGCGTCAGTTTCTGTCGCCGCCGGCGAATTGGGCTCCTGCTCTTCAATTGCGAAATCGTTCGCTTGAACTCCTGGGGCCTGAGCCAAAAATGCCATCATCAAAACGATTGAACTGCGATGGAAAAGCTTCCACATTTCGGAAATCCCGTTGAAGGCAAAACGACAGTCGACTGCAAAGCAGTTTATCGCATCCAGGGAAGGCGACGTCGGAGAGTCCCTGAGTTGTTACAAATGGTCTCGCGGAACCAACATTTCCTCGCCTCGGCCCGTCCGCGTGCGGTAGCCCAGAAACGCCCGAACTCCACGATTCACCTCGTCCAGGCAGATTCCTTCATGGAAAGCTTGTCCCGTTCGATCCAGCGGAATTTGGGTCGCAAAAGCCGGTTTGGGAGTTTCCCCCCTCATCAGCTAGAATGTTTTTGCGGTTCCGTGGTGGAGCCTGGAATCGCTTTCGCATGATGAGATGCAATTCGTTGGACATTTGGATGACGGCATGACGGGGAAGACCATTCACGAACTGCTTGAGTTGCCTGAGCACGTCACCTCGCCGCATGCCTACCAAGTCTTTGGGCTGAATCCCGGCGAATCCAACGCGGCTGCCATCCAAGAAGCTATCGCGCGGCGAATCACTCAGTTGAAAGCAGCCAAGTCCAGCACCGCACCCAAAACGTGGTCCCGAGCAGCTCAGGTTTTGCAAACCGCACAAAGAACACTGACGGACCCAAAAAAGAAAGCCAAGCTGGACGCACGTTTCGGCATCGTTTCGATGGACGATGCATCCTCGACCAAGACCGCTTCCCACAGCGCCACAGCGACGCCGCAGAAGGCTGCGTCATCTGACACAGCAAAGCCGAAAGCGCCTGCAGCACCCGTGGTCGATCCGTTGGCGGCATTGTTGCCAACCGGTAACGCGTCCGGCAACACGCAGGCTGCACCGGTTGCTTCGACACAACCTGCGGCTGGTGCCTCGAACAGTCAGTCAGCGACCGAAATCGTGGATGCCACACTGGTCCTTGATCCCGCGGTCAATCAAGTGAACGTCACGCCGGCGGCCAGCCCGGCCGCCGGAATCGGCGACGTCGCTCCCAATTTGACTCCGACAATTTCACAATCTCCCGCTCCGTTGGTTGTCCAACCACGTTCGCCAACCGCTGCTCGCGCCCGGCGACGTCAAAATTCTGGCGGATGGCTGATGGGAGGATTCTTGTTGCTCGGTTTTGTGATTGTCGGATTCCTTGCCGCCTTTTTCTTTTGGGGCCCCGGCGAAGTCCAGGTCGTTCGCAGCAACGATGGGATCACGATCCGAACCAAAAACGACAACGCGAATCAGCAAGGCCAAACTCAAGGACCGGTCGCCGAGCAAAAAGAACCTGTTCGACAAGTTCGACCAACGAACGATGGGATCATAAAACCACCGGCCCCCGCTCAACCCAATTCGCGGGACTCGCTGGGCAATTTCCTATCTAACCCCGGTGCGATGCGTGACCCCACCACCATGCCAGGCCTGCCTGCAGGAATGCCATCGCCGCCCGATACTGCCCCAACACCCGATATGGGAATGCCGTCGGACGCCGGCGACAACATGCAGCCTCCCCCAGCCCCCGAGCCATCTCCCACAACGACACCATCGCCCGCCGCTCGTCCCGAAGCAACTGAGGAAAACATTTCGGCTGGTGATACTGCCATTGCGGCTGCAGAAGCATCAATTCGGCAACGGGATTGGTCGAAGATGAAGTCCTTGGCCGAAACCGCCGAAAAAGTCGCGGCCACCGATGAACAAGTCGCTCGCGCAGAAACGCTTTATCAAATCGCAGACTTGGGAACGTACTATCGAGGTGGCGTTTCCCGGGCGATGGCAGACCTGACCGCCGGCAATGAATTCAACGTGACGGATGCAATTTCGTTGTTGGTCGTTGAAGCCCGTGCCGAACAATTGATCGCTCGCCGCGGAGCTAGAAACTACACCTACACGCTCGACGATTTACCGTTTGTGGTTTCCAAGGCATTGGCTAAGTTCCAGTTACCAATGGAATCCGAAACGGGGCAAGCCGCTCAGGCGGTCTACGAATCGATCGCCACCAAATCCACCCCGGAAATCCGGGCCGATTCGGCGGGTATCTTGCGGTCGCTGCAAAACGTCGAAGGTGCTGACCCACAACGAATTGCCGATTGGATTGAAACCCGATACACCCCATCAACTACGCAGTGACCACCACCTTGAGTAACAAGCTAGCGTTCGCGATTGTCGCCGCGTGTCTGTCCTGCACCATCGTTCCTGCACAATTCGCATGGAGCGTCGACCAGGAATCACCAATGCCTGAAACGCCAACGACTCAAACGGAATTGTTGGCGGCTTCGGAATTCGACGATCGAGTTCAAACGACGTTGCAGTGGTGGCGTGACCGAGATCGCTGGCGGTCTGACGTCATCCAGGCGATCCGCCATCGCGATCCCGAAATCTCGGATCGTGCCCGCTGGGTGCAATCTCAATGGCAACGCGGGATCCTTGCCGACACGCCGACCGAACTGGCCGACATTCTTTCCAAAGTCAGCCCCGCCGAAGCGATTGAAGTGTTGCTCGAAGCCGGCCGATTTCGTGCCGCCACCGTCGCGATGGAAGAAGCTGCCGGAACAATCGAATACGAAGCCATTCTCGCCCGAGTCTCCTTGGTCGTCGAATCCCGCTATCCGATTTACGCCCGAATCGCGGTCCTGCAAAACTCACTTCCTGATTTGATCGCATTTTTAGATCGTGCATCAGCCAACAAGAAAATGGCGTTGTGCCGCGACGATTTGATTCGCAGCGCCGGCGATTCACCTTCGCTTCCAGCGACCGCAGTAACATGGCGAGACGATCAACGAGCGGAAGCATTGTGCGTGATGCATTTGCTGCGTGGAAACCTTGAAGCCGCCTCCGAAGTCGCCCAACAGCACGACGAACTCGCTCAGCAACAACCACCCCCAACCGACGAGCCCAACTCTTCGCGGCACTCGCTGAACCGAGTCGTTCGAATGGTGACATCGGATTGGAAAGCGATCGCAGAAGAATCCGCGCAAGAAGCCAAGCGGCTCGATGAATCCGCAAACGAAGGATCAGCTGCCGAGCAACAATTTGCACGTGACGAAGCCGTTCGGCACTGGTCCGATACTTTGCTCGCCGCCACACGATCGGGCAATGACTCGCTTCGCCAAGCAGCCATCGATGCGTTGACGCGGGAACGCGAAAAAAGTCTTTCGCCGTCCTACGAAACGCTTCGTTGGCGATCACTGCTGATCCACGGGGAAGTCGACTCGGCCATCGATCTATTGGAACAGCAATCACCGCGGGAAGCGTCAGCGGTCGCGATCAAGACATCGCGTCATGCTCGCGGTTTGCAGCTTTTGGGATTTGAAGCAGAACAACTCGACACGCACTTGGAACAATGGATCGACGAAGCCATCCACCAACAACGCAGTGTGTCCGAAGAGGAATTGACTTCCGGATCGGGTGTTGCCCCCAAAGAAAAAGTCCTGGATTGCCTCGCTCTGATGCGAACGGCAATCGACATTGGACGACCTGACATCGCCTATCGAATCGCGACCCAATTTTCCGATTCCAGGATGTATGTCAAAGCCTCGCCGGGACGCGAATCGGTTCTGACTCAGCACTTCGTTCTAGCGACGCTCGCCGCGACGAACAAAACCGACTGGATCTTTGAACTGGCGGCGCCCGAGAAACCCAGCCTTCTATCTCGATTGTCACTGCGTTTGGTTTCGCGTGTGGTTGAACCGACGAACGAAGAACTGCTGTACTACCTCAACTGGTTCATCTTTCACCATCGTCCTGAATGGTCGACCGAGCGTAGCTTCATCACGGCCTGCGAGATCGCGCGAGCCGCTCCGGAAGACATTCGCAAACATCGTGAATGGATCGATTTGCTCGGCGAGCACCTTCGTTCCGGCGAATCGGAAGAGGATCTTCAACGCCGCACCAAGGTCGATGAATACATACTGTCGGAATCGGATGTCCCCTCCGCGCAGCAGTGGGAAGCACTCTTTGAAGCACATGGACGAGCTGATTTCGTCCGCGGGATCGTTCGAGGAATGGCACAGAGTGGAGACCTGCCTGCGCGTTTGAAATTGCTGACCGATCATCACCGAGATGACTCGCACGCTCCTACGCCGGAAGACTTTGAGAGCATCTGGCAAGAAATAATCAGTGAACCACAAAGGGTGCTGAACGCGGGACTGCGAGACGACGCGATGATCGGGTTCCAAGTTGTCCTTCAACAATTCATGTTCGCACAAAGAGACGGCGACCAATCGTTGGCCGATGAACTTCGCACACAATTGCGAGTCATGGCGGCAACACCATCGACCGACATGCGACAACAAATGGCTGACGCGTTGGCCGGTGCCGGCATGTGGGATTTGGCGGAAGACCTGTATCAATCACTGCTCTTGGTCACCGCTTTTGAATCAGACGAAACGCTCGCGTTGATGGACATCGCTCGAGCTTACAACCGATTTGTCCTTCGACGTACGACAGCAGTATCCGCCGACGAGGGCAACGCGGCGGAAGCGGAACTGGAACAACTGCCACCCGACGCGATCGAAAAACGTCTGCAAGCGATCCGCTGGTACGACCTCGGCTTTGCGGGCACCCTGGCGGCCTCGGACTACCAAGAAATCAACTACGTTCTTTTGCCTCAATTGATCCTACGCAATCAATTGGAACTGATCCTGCAATCAGATCGGCAGCAACTGAATACCGACGAACAACGAGAGGTCGAACGCATCTTTGAACTGCTGCTTCGTTTCGAGCCCATCGACATTCACTCAGCGGAATTGATGCTGCCACGAATCAAACAACTGGGCATGACACAGTCCGCCGACAAATGGCTCAACCGGATCGTGGACGCTGGGATGGAACACCTTCGCCAGTTCCCGCTCGATGCGACGACCGCAAACAATGTCGCTTGGTGTGCCGTTCGCAATCATTCGAGACTGGACGACGCGTTGGAGATGTCGCGTCATGCGGTTTCGGTCGAACCGAACAGTGCTGTCTACCGTGACACGCTCGCTGAAATCTTGGCCCAACAAGGCGAGATCGACCAAGCACTGCTGCTGGAACAAACCAGCCTTTTGGACGACCCGGGCCAGTGGCACCTGCATCTTCAAATCGACCGTTTCAAGTCGATGAAAGAAGACGGATAAGGTTTCGCTTACTTGCGACCGAAGAAGCGGCCCATCCCGAACTTGACGACATCCATCATGTCAAAGTCACCGTCGCCATCTTGATCAAAGATCCGGCCCAACATGCTTCCGCCGTCAGCCGATTGCTGCACCGAAGCCTTCTCCTGACGTAGCATTTCGCCCAGCCCATCCGGGGACAACCCTTTGGATTTTCGCTGCTGTCCCAAAACGCCCATCAGGACCGGGGCCAGCATCATCATCAACTTGGTCGATTGGCCCATCGACAGACCGCTCGCTGCGCTAACACCATGTTCGACACGTTCTTTCTTGTTGCCGAGAATGTGATCCAAGATCGCGCCGCCAGCGGTCGTCTTGGAAGTCACGCCAGCGTTCTGAGTAGCATCATCGGATCCAAACAAACCGCCCAAATGATCCAGCACCGAACCATCGTGATCGCGTTCCAACGCATGATGCAATTGGGCCGTTTGGGCAGGGTCATCGGCTTGACGTGTTACCGCACCCAACAATGTCGGCAACGCTGCGCTGACCGCATTTCGAACCGTGGACTCATCCGCGCCCAACGAGCGACTCAGACTTGAGATACGTTCGGGCGTCATTTGACGACCGACTTGTTCCAACAACTCAGACATGGATGAATCCTAGAGACGGGGTCTTCGAAAAGAAGTGAGGAGGTCTGAACGATTGTATCTTTCGTCCGACCAGCATGGCACCCGCCGCGATCGTCCTATCGCGTTCGCATCGATCAAGCGATACGAACTTCGCCGCACTCTTGAACGATGCCGCGGACGATCGTTCGCAGTTTGGGTTCGGCCGCATTTGCCGTCGCAATGATCTCAGACACATCAGCCGGTTTCAGTGCATCAGGCAAGCACATGTCGGTGATCACGCTCAATCCGACGACTTTCATTCCAGCATGCACGGCAACGATCGTTTCGGGCACTGTACTCATTCCAACGACATCCGCTCCGATCTGACGCAGGTAGCGATATTCAGCGCGTGTTTCGAGGCATGGTCCCGCGACTGCGACAAAAACACCTTTGTGAGGATAGATTTCGTTGCGACGAGCGATGGCCAATGTCTTGTCGATCCATTGCTGGTCGTACGGTTCGCACATGTCAGGAAAACGTGGGCCCAAGCGATCGTCGTTGATCCCGATCAACGGGTTGCCGCCCATCAAGTTGATCTGGTCCTCGATGACCATGATGTCGCCGTTGTTGAAATAAGGGTTCAGTCCCCCGCACGCGTTGCTGACGACCAACAATTCGGCACCCATCGCTTTGAATACACGCACGGGCAGCGTGATGTCTTTCAGGTCGTAACCTTCATAAAAGTGGAAACGACCTTCCATTGCCAACACCGGCACGCCGCCCATGCGGCCGATGATCAATCGTCCGGCGTGGCTGGTCGCGGTCGACTTCAAAAAGTGCGGCACCTCGGAATAGTCCAGCGTTGCTTCGACTTCGATGTCCTCGACCAACCCGCCCAGCCCGGTCCCCAGGATGATGCCGACTCGCGGCGTGTCGCGAGTGTGACGACGGATTTCTGTGCAGGCTTCATCAATTTTGTCGTACAGATCGAGCATGGATCAGGTCGTGTTGGAGTGGCACCGATGATTGAAACTGCCGAACGTTGTATGTTACCAACCGCTTGGAATCCACTCGTCTGCTCGCAACACGATTCGTCGCATGTCCTCATCTTCTCCTTCTCAGACATCTGCCACGCCTTCTCCCGACGTGTTCGAGAAACTGGCCACGTTCTACTTGGGACGCCAGTACGACATCGCGGGCGGCAAAGCTCTCGACGATTTGCTGCTCTACGACGCGAAAGATTTGTGCACCCATGCGATGTGCGTGGGCATGACTGGCAGCGGGAAAACCGGACTGTGCCTGTCGTTGCTGGAAGAAGCCGCGATCGATGGAATCCCTGCGATCTGCATCGACCCCAAGGGCGACCTGGCGAACCTGATGCTGGCCTTTCCTGACATGAAGCCCGACGACTTCCTGCCTTGGTTGGAACAGGGCGAAGCGTCCCGCAAAGGCATGACATTGGAAGAGTACGCCGCCAAAACCGCCAAGACCTGGAAGAACGGCTTGGCTTCTTGGGGACAGACGCCCGAGCGAGTTGCCAAGTTCAAAGCCGCCGCCGACGTCGCGATTTACACGCCTGGCAGCAACACCGGAATTCCGCTGACCGTTTTAAAAAGTTTTGACGCTCCGCCACCGGAGGTCCTTTCCAACACTGACGCGATGCGAGAACGAGTCACTGGGGCCGCTTCCGGATTGCTGACCCTGCTTGGCATGGAAGCCGACCCGTTGCTTTCACGCGAACATATTCTGATCAGCTCGATCTTGGATCATTGCTGGCGAGACGGTCGCAGCGTCACGATCGGCGACTTGATCGGCTTGATCTCAGCACCACCAATCACCCGCGTCGGAGTGCTTGACCTCGACACATTCATGCCACCGAGCGAACGAGCCAAGCTGGCGATGACGCTCAACAATTTGTTGGCCTCTCCCGCCTTCTCATCGTGGTTGGAAGGCGAATCGCTCTCGATCCCCGATTTGCTGTACACCAAAGAAGGCAAACCCAAACTATCGATCCTTTCGATTGCACACCTGGGCGATCAAGAACGGATGTTCTTCGTCACGATCTTGCTCAACGAAATCGTTTCGTGGATGCGAACACAAAGCGGTACCAGCTCACTCCGCGCAATGCTGTACATGGATGAGGTCGCCGGTTACTTCCCACCGGTTGCCAACCCGCCGTCCAAACCGCCGATGCTGACGCTACTCAAACAAGCCCGAGCGTTTGGCTTGGGAGTCACGCTCGCGACTCAGAACCCGGTCGACCTCGACTACAAAGGCTTGTCCAACATCGGCACTTGGTTCCTCGGCCGATTGCAAACCGAACGCGACAAGGCTCGGGTACTGGATGGGCTCGAAGGTGCCGCCGCTCAAACTGGCAAGCCGTTCAACAAAGCCGAGATGGAACAACTGCTCGCTTCGTTGGGCAGTCGCGTGTTCCTGATGAACAACGTGCATGACGATGGACCGACCGTGTTTCAAACTCGTTGGGCGATGTCTTTTTTGGCCGGGCCTTTGGCTCGCGATCAAATCTCTGCGTTGATGGCGGATCGAAAAGCGGAACTCGCGGCCGAACAAGCCGGCGAACACGAATCGGTCTCCAACGAAGTCTCCTCACCCAGTCGGCCAGTCTTGCCGACCGGTGTTGGGGAAGCATTCCTTGTCCCCACTCGTTATCCCGGCGGCGATGGTCGGCGAGTCTACCGGGCCGCACTTTTGGGTGAAGGTTCCATGCACTTCGTTCGCAGCAGTGCAAGCGTGGACGAATGGGTCGACGTGCGGCGAGTCCTGCGTTGCGGTAAAGGGGTCCCCGATGACGTGTGGGAATCCAGCGAACCATTGGACGTCGATGCCGAATGGGTGTCCGATCCCGAAGAAGGTTTTGACTTCACCGATCTGCCCGACGACCTTCGCGGAGCCAGCAAGCTGAAGTCCATTCAAAAGCAATTGAAGGACTATCTCTACCGACATCATCCAATGGAGCTTTTCAAAAGCCCCGCGTTGGGTGAGTACGCTCCGGCGGGTGCAAGCGAAGTCGAAGCTCGATTGCATTTCCAACAAGCCGCTCGCGAAGAACGCGATTTGCAGACGGAAAAGCTGCGTGACAAATACGGTTCGAAGATGAAGTCGCTGGAGGGCAAGATGCGAACGGCAGAGGAACGAATCGCACGTGAAGAAGGGCAGTACGAATCCGCCAAGATGTCTTCACTGCTGTCCTTTGGCACTTCGCTGATCGGCGCCTTCATGGGTCGCAAAATCGCCAGCCGTACCAACGTCTCCAAGATGTCGACGGCGGCGAGAGGAGCCACGCGAGCGGCTCAGCAACGCGGTGACGTCAAACGAGCCGAAGCGGCTCTGGAGCAACTGCACATCGACATGCAAGAGCTCGAAGACGAACTGCGTCACGAAATCGATCAGCTCGGACAGGAATTCGACATCGAAAACCTGGAGCTCGAAACAGTGACCATCCCGCCGCGAAAAAGCGACTTGAAGATCGGTAGTCCAGTCATCCTGTGGACGCCTTGGCAAGTCGACTCCACCGGCGAAGCCACGGCGTTGTTTTAGGACACCACGCCAACTCGATTTACATCCGTCGTTCGATTCTTCTGGTAGCTGGATTCACCAGAATTCAGACTCCGCTGAATAGATATCGTCCAAATTCCAAATTTCATCTCGCCAAACGATTGATTGCCAGCCCTCCGGAGAGGAAGTCGTGCAGTTTTTAAGTGCAGTGTTCGCTAGGTTGAGATCACCCTCCTGGACGCAGTTGGGGAGGGTCGGAATGCGA
>NZ_DDGH01000079.1:47234-51194 GCF_002337565.1 Rhodopirellula sp. UBA1907
CCTCACCCTCGCGTACGCCTGAACGGCGTCGCTCGACCTCTCCCCAAACTTCGTTTCGGGAGAGGTGCGTCATGTGGAAATCTGCCGAAAAGCGGCATCAAACAACTGCACGACCTCAGAGCGAGATGAGGGCTTGGCGGCTTAGCATTCACGGCGGGGACCGCCGTGCTACAGGAATACTCGATCGGCTATGAGCTAGCTTGCGATTGCTGCCGGAAAAGCCTTCTGATCAGCGACCGTAGTGGATATGAAATCCGCTGCTACGACCATGTCTTGGCGGTCCGTGGTAGACGGGACGTGCACGATAGACCGGTGCTGGCTGCACGTAGACGCGAGGCGCGGGCACATAGACTGGTGTTTCTACGACTGTTGGTGCTTGCACGACGACTTGGTCACCGACGGGAGCATTCTGCATTGCCGAAATCACAACTTCGCTGACTCCTTGCTGATGCAGCGAGATGATGTCCGAAACAACGGGACGCCGCTGAACACCTCGCGATGCGATTTGGTTCAGCACCACACCTTCGCTCACGCCACTGCGGCTCATCGCGACGACGTCGTTGAACGAGACGGCTCCGGTGGGCACCAGCGGTGATGCGGAAGGTTGGGGGGCAACGGTTCGTGTGTAGTGGCTCGGCTGCGAGTAATACTGCTGAGCTTGCAACTCTTTGTCTTTCGCGTTGCCCAGCAATCCGCCGGCAACGGCTCCAACGGCGCCACCGATGGCAGCTCCTGCCCCCGCTTCACCGTTGTTGTCACCAATGATCGCACCGGCGATCGCCCCCGTGATGCCGCCCCATGTCGCACCGCGTTGGGTGTTGGCTTGCGCCATCGCGTTGCTCGGAGAGAAAACTCCCGATGCCAAAACTGCGGCACCAGCGAGAATCAAACGGACGCCAAAATTGAGTTGAATTTTCATGTTCAATGCCACCTCAAACGGGGCAAACGAAGGGAACGCGAACGGAAAAGGTTGCTCGCCTTGGTTGCGACGGAAACCATCCATCGACCACCTACGCTTTTAGATCGGCAATCGCTTCGACAACAACGCCAATTTTTTGTATCCGCTTCACAACCGTGCGCGAGTTTCGTGAAACGCTTCTGTGAAACCGCACTTTGCAACGATGCCTTGAAAGTCTGGCTCGGTCCTATCCCCGCAACGCCTTGGCCAGAGGACAGCCCACCATCGCGTTATCCTCGCCGGAGCGATACTTCTGCAGCAGCTCGCGAGATTTCGCTGCCAATTCACGGCGGACTTCGCGACGCCGGCCTTTGACGCGTTCGATTTTCATGTTGTCGTACGCCGTCGTTTGATGACGCATCCAAGCGATCACGGCCGATTCGGCTCGACGTTCAATCGGAATCCGTTCGGTCCGAGCGACCGTGCCGCTGCCCACCGGCGTCGCGTGCTCGGTCACCGCTTTGGCGAGGTGCTTGGCGACCGCTGAGTACTCTGGTGCAAATTTCAAAAAGTCGCAGACGGCTTGGAAGAAGTCCTCCACATACTCGCCTTGTTTCTCTTCCCGCCGTTTTTTCGCTGCCGCCTGCTTTTTCGCGTAACCGGCGGTGGATCGAGTCGCCTCCATCGAAGCCTTCGCGTCCGCGATCTGCTTCGCATCAGCCCAAAGCCCCTGCGAAAATTCCCGTCGGCCTTTCTTCTCTTTGACCGTCCACGTCGGCCCAGCGGCTTTGACACGGCGAGTCACACCGGCATCTCCCGGCGGCAACAACTCCCAACCGCTCGGCACTTCGCAAATCTCTCCCGATGCCAAACGAACCGTTCGCTCTTTCGGCCCCGGCGAACCGGTCAATGTTTCAGTGGATCGATCCGCCATCGTCGTCTTTGAATTGGGTGGTGACTGTGCCGCTACGAGCTCAATATCGGCATGCGATCATCCGTGCCCCAGCCCAGTCATGGCACCTCGATTTCCGCCAAAATCGTTACAACTTCCCATCGAAAGTGGAATAGGCTTCCAGTCTTTGGATGCACACCGGCTGAAAGCCTCTGCCACTCGGCAGGAGCCCCCCGGTACCACCGAGTGCCTTTGGATTGGGCTACAATGACGCTCAGCCCAATCCTCGATCTGGGTCAGACAACCACCACCCTGCTAGACATCTTGTGCCGTCAAATGCTGCGATCTCATTGCCTTCTCACATCGCCCCCACGTTCTTTACCGAACCAGGTGACAACGGCGGTGTTGTTGCTAGCGATGATCGCTTCGCTTGGAAACCTGAAGACGCTAGCTGCTAAAGAAACCTCCTCAACAGCATCACGTCCCAACGTCCTTTTGTTCTTGGTGGATGATTTGGGATGGGCGGATTTGGGTTGCTACGGCAGCACTTATCACGAAACGCCACAGATCGATGCGTTGGCCGAATCGGGAACTCGATTCACCAACGCTTACGCCGCCTGCCCCGTGTGCTCTCCCACACGAGCCAGCATCCTGACCGGACGCCACCCGGTTCGCGTCGACATCACCGACTGGATCCCTGGTATGTCGACCGACCGAGCCCAGAACCCTCGTTTCCAACACGTCGACGACCGAGACAACCTGGCTTTGAACGAAGTCACGCTCGCTGAACATTTGCGAGACGCCGCCGACTACCAAACGTTCTTCTTGGGCAAGTGGCACCTCGGCGATGTCGGTCACCTGCCGACCGATCAAGGATTCCAAATCAACATCGGTGGCGGTCACAAAGGTTCGCCTCCAGGCGGATATTACTCGCCTTGGAGAAACCCTTATCTAAAGGCCAAGCACGATGGAGAGTACCTGACGACGCGACTGACCGACGAAGCGATCTCACTGGTCGACACAGCATCTAGTGAAGACAAGCCCTTCTTCATGATGATGAGCTACTACAACGTTCATTCGCCAATCACGCCTGACAAGCGAACCATCGATCACTTCCAAGAGAAGCAGGCAAACACGCCGGAACTGCGAGGCGACACACCAACGATTGCGGAACGCGATGCGATCACACGTGGTCGCCAAGACAACCCGGCATACGCGTCGATGGTGAAGGCGGTCGATACCAGCGTCGGTCGAATCATGCAAGCGTTGAAGGAACACGGCGTCGATGACAACACACTGGTCGTCTTCTTTTCCGACAACGGCGGTCTGTCGACGCTTCGCAAGTTTGGGCCAACCTGCAATTCGCCACTGCGAGCCGGCAAGGGTTGGTTGTACGAAGGCGGAATCCGAGAACCGCTGTTGGTGCGACTGCCGAAGACCGCGCCGGATGCGGCGAGAGCGAAGACAGCTGCTCTCCAACCGAAAATCATCGACACGATCGCGTGCAGCACGGATCTGTTCCCAACGATTCTCGACGTTGTTGGATTGCCGCTTCAACCTGAACTGCACGCCGACGGAATCAGTCTGTTGCCCGCAATCAAGGGTGAAGCCTCCGGAGCCGATTCCACTTCCCGTGATCTGCACTGGCACTACCCTCATTACCATGGTTCGCTATGGCGTCCCGGTGCGGCGATTCGCCGTGGCAACTACAAATTGATCGAGTTCTACGAAACTGACACCGCAGAACTGTATGATCTATCGGTCGACATGGGCGAAACCAAAGACCTGTCGAAAACTGAGCCCGAACGCTTCACCAAACTGCGTGATGCACTTCGGCAATGGCAAACTGAAATGGATGCCAAAATGCCCGTTCCTAATCCAAACTTCACCTCTTCGAACTGACACACAAGCTTATGAGCACCACCGTCGATGCGATGCGAGCCGACGCGGAACAATTTCGTCAGCGATACGTCGCGATCCGTGAAATGATTGGTCGCGTGATCGTGGGTCACGATGACATCGTCAGCGGCGTTTTGACATCGATGCTTTGCGGTGGCCACTGTTTGCTCGAAGGCGTTCCGGGGCTCGGCAAAACGATGCTGGTCCGAACGTTGGCTGAAGTGCTGGACCTGCAATTCAATCGCATTCAGTTCACGCCCGACCTGATGCC
>NZ_DDGH01000079.1:51400-51641 GCF_002337565.1 Rhodopirellula sp. UBA1907
ACATCTTGGGCACCAACATGGTGGTGGAAGATGAATCCGGCCGCCGCAAGTTTGAGTTTCAAAAGGGGCCTGTCTTCACACAGATCCTGCTTGCCGACGAAATCAACCGAGCGACCCCGAAGACTCAATCGGCCATGCTGGAAACGATGCAAGAAGGCACCGTGACCGCGGGCGGGCATCGTTACACGCTCGACCAACCGTTCTTTGTCTTGGCCACTCAAAACCCGATTGAGCAGGAAGG
>NZ_DDGH01000079.1:51817-57144 GCF_002337565.1 Rhodopirellula sp. UBA1907
AACCCGATTGAGCAGGAAGGCACCTACCCGCTTCCCGAAGCCCAGATGGACCGCTTCCTGTTCAAACTGGTCGTCGGCTACAGCAACCGCGATGAGCTGGCGACGATCGTCGACCGCACGACTCGCGGCGAACGTCCAGAGATCGAAAAGGTCATGGACGGCGAAGAAATTCAACGCTGGCAAAAACTTGTTCGCGAAGTCATCCTCGCCCCGCACGTTCAGGATTACTTGGTGCGGCTGACCATGGCGACGCACCCCGATGGCCCGCACAGCGTTCCGATCACCAACGAATACGTTCGCTGGGGCAGCAGCCCGCGTGGTGCCCAAACGCTCGCTTTGACCGCGAAAGTCCAGGCTTTGTTGGACGGACGGTTCAACGTTTCCTTCGAAGACATCCGGCGGATGTTCCTTCCCGCGATGCGTCACCGCGTGCTGCTGAACTTCGAAGCTCAGGCCGAAGGCATCGACACCGACCGCGTTTTGCTGGAAATTCTAGAGAAGGTTCCAGAAAAGGGCGATTGATCGGTGCTCCTATCCGTCTCACAATCTCACCCCCTCTTTTCACTCCCATTCTCCAGCTCCCGCATTCTGCCTGATGGCTTCGCCCTCCACCACGACTAAATTTTCCAGCGTCCTTTTGCGAACGTTGCACAACACGTTGCAACAACGCACCGATTTGGAGGGGCAATTGCGCCGTGGCCCGCTTCAAATCAAGGCCGTTCAGTCGATGGTCGACGAGGCTCAAGCGAATGTGGATGCGGCGGCGGAAACGCTGAAGAAAACCCGCATGACGGCGGATGAAAAGCAATTGCAACTGCAGACCCGCGAAGCCCACGTCAAGAACCTGCAGGGCAAACTGAACACGGCCGCTTCGAACAAAGAGTTCTCGCTGCTGAAGGACCAAATCGCTGCGGACGAACAAGCCAACAGCGTTCAAAGCGACGAAATCCTCGAAGTGCTCGAACGAATCGATACCTGCGAGGTCGAACTGGGCCGAGCCCAAAAGAAGCTCGAACAGGCTCAAGCAGACCAAACCAAACGGGTCAACGAAATCGAAGCTCGGCTCGAACAAGTTCGCCAGGATCTCGCTCGCATCAACGAACAACTCGCCGCTCACGAAGCCGACATCCCGGCCGCTGTGAAAGCAGACTACCGCCGACTGGTTGACGCCCGCGGCGACGAGGCATTGGCGGCGGTGGAACAAGACTCCTGCGGTGGTTGCTACCAAACGTTGACCACACAGGTTCTCAACCAAGTGATGTTGTCGACGTTGACGCATTGCCCCAACTGCAACGCCTTTCTCTACCAGGCTTGATGTCGGACGGGCCACTGACCGATTCAACACCAATGTCTTCAACACCAATCATTGGAGTCATCGGTCCGCCGTGCAGCGGCAAATCGACGGTCGCTCGTCACCTGGAATCTCTGGGTGGCGTCTGGTTGAACGCCGACGAAATCGCGAAGAGCCAACTCAGCGAACCCGACGTCATTCACGAACTGAAATCGCTGTTTGGCGATTCCATTCAAATGGCGGATGGTTCTTTATCACGCTCGCGATTGGCTGACTCGGTCTTCGGTGACGACGAAAGTTCACACGCTCGACTTCGACAACTGGAAGGCGTGCTTCATCCGCGAACACGAACGATTCTGCAATTTGAAATCGCAAAAGCGAAATCGGACCGGCGACCGTTTGTAATTCTCGATGTGCCACTGCTTTTGGAAAGCGGCTATCGCGAAACGTGTGACGAAGTTTGGTGCCTGCAGGTCGCTCCCGAACGACATCAAATACTGCTCGCTGCTCGCGGATGGGACATGGACGAACTCGAGCGACGGAACGCTCGCCAGTGGTCCTGGGATCGGAAACGTTCGGCCAGCACTCGCGTGATTCCAAACAACGGCACCTTGGACGAATTGCGTCGCTTGGTCGAATCCGAACTGGCTTCTGTACTGCAATCCAAGTGACGCCATCGTGATTTGTGGGTTTGCCCAAACGAATTCATCGGAAATTCTTCCACAGCCGGCATGTTTGAATCGATTCATCCTTCGCTCCCCCGACTGACCTGCCGCAGGTCTGGCAGGCATATTTCTGCACACCTCAATCGCACCAACGCGCAGGCCCGCCCCGTTAGCAAGAAACAGCGACGCGACGAACCACGTTAACGCGTGGCGAGACAAGCACACTCAATAGACTCGCACCATAAATCGCCGTGGAATCGGAGGCTCTTGCGTGATTCCCGTCCGATTCAAATTTGGGCGGTATTTGCTAAGCTCCTCTCCACCAAGCCCGTCTTTGGATCCAACGTTTTTCGTGAGACTGTCGTCAATCGTCGATCGCTTTGGACCCAAGGGTGCTCCGCGATCCAAAGCCTCAAAGCTCTTCGATCACGAAGCTTGGTTTTGCCGACCACATTCATGTTCGAACCGGAGAGATCCTCATGGCATTGCTGCGAGAACCCACAGAACTTCAACGCGCTTTGAGCTGGGACCGCATGCTTGCGGCCGCTCCGGAACAACGACAACGTCTGCAAAACTATCTCTCGTTCCAATTGGCACTTGCCGGCCTGATGCCCCCCGGCGAAGAAGACCAAGAACGTCCCGACGCGGCGTTCCCTCGCGAAATGCTGGATAGCTTTCGTGAACGCAACGCGATTCTTCGCCAGCACCAACCACCAATCGATCAACGCATCGAAGCGTTCCTCGCGTCTTACTTTGGCGATGAGCTCGGCGACGAACCTCTGAAGCTGCCCAGTCGCTCGTTGAATCTGGACCGTCACGGCATGGCTCGTGAATTGAGCATGCCTTTGGGTGGCAACAAATTTGAAAACGATCAGGTCAAATCGTACCGCTGCTTCAATGGCGTGTTGAACAACCCACGAGCCGACCGCCGCACCACGGCAGGCACCTTCCACGTTGTCGAAGGTGGTTTGCCAATTCCTGGGGACAAACGAGTTGTTCCAAAGAACGTGTTCGTGAACCTTTTCCGCGCCGCCATGCAGCCGCCCGCGGCCGACATGGAATTGCCGTACACCCACAACTCACCTCACCCCGCTGAATCATGGGTGTCGTTGATGTTGCGTCCATTGGTTGCTCCCGGTGTTCCCGGGTACAGCGAATCGAAGTCGATGGAAACTCGCTTCTTCGTTCCTGGCAACTACGTCAGCAACTTGGACTTCGTCGAATCGATCTTTGGCAATGCGGGCGACCCTCTGATCGCCGCCTGCGACGCCGGTCTCGACGCAAAACACTGGAGTGGTCACACCGGTTGCGTGATCCTGGCAACCCACCTGACTCAGTTGACCAAGAAAGAACTCGGGCTGCCTCACTACGACGACGCGACCGAACGCCAGCGTCACGACCGGATGTGCTGGCAAGACGAAACCGAACGCTACAACGACGGAGGTGCGTTCAAACTCACCTGCCGCAACAGTGATGGCGTGATCGTGACTTTGATCGCTGACAACTATTACGGTTATTGCAAGAAAGAAGTCAAAACCCAGCTCAGCTACGCTGCCAACTTGATGGGCAACGCGGAAGAAGAGCACGCCGGCGGTGCGATCGCATTTGCTTCGTATTCGTTGGGCGACGAATTCCAAGTCAACAGTCGTCTTTACAACGGCCAAACGTTCGCCGATGTCGCGAAACGCTACGAAGATTTCATTGACGTTCAACCGGAAGGATACGGCATCGACCGCATCCATCCGAGCGTCATCTACATCCCGGAAGACGCCCTGGCGACGCTTCGTGAGCGATGCATTCGCTGGACAGATTCGTCCGGCAAAGAGCAATCGATTCCACTCTCGCCCGATGAGATTTACATCGCTCCGAGTGGTTACAAAATCCAACTCGAAAAACACCCCTCCGCTCCAAGCTGGCGTCTGATCGGCACGGTCGGCGAAGGCGTTTTCTGCCACAAACCCTGCACGGTCAGCGGCGGCGGCAAGAGCGAAATCAGCAAGAGTCTTCGCGACTACATGTTGTATGGACCGATCTTCGTCAAAGACCACGAGATTGATTTCCAACTCGTCGATGACATCTTCTCGAAAGACTACGGATCGCGCTGGTCGGATTCCTACACCGGACGCACCGACTACAGCGAGCGTCCCAGCCGCAAAGTCCTCGACCCCAACCGTTCGCTCGGTAGCGTCATCAAGTTGCTGACCCCGAGCCCTGAATACAACGACGACTACAACGCTTGGTTGAAGAGCATTCCTGAGCACGTTTACGCTCTCGCTTTGATCATCAAACGTTTCGCCGGACCAGGCGTCGGCGACGATTGGCGTGATTCGTTCGGCGTCGACATCGTCAACGGTTCACCGGGCCACGAATTGAAGATCGGAAGCCGCCCGTTGGTCGGAACCTACTTGCGTGTGGGTTTGGAGAACTCGCAATGGCGAACATTCAAACTGCGTCAAGACTTCATCGCGTCGTCCAAGGTTCAGCGTGAAGATGACATCTCCGCCAGCATCGTGGTTCCTGCGGGAAGCATTGGTGATGTTGGATCAGCTGTCGCGGAAGCTCCAAGCTACAAGTTCGTTGAAAACTGCGAATACCGCTTGTTTCAACGTCCCGACGATGCCGTTCATCGCGGACTGGATAAACAAACCGAATCCGACCTGGCCGCGCCGGGCAACTTCATCAGTAACTTCGAACCGCTCACCAGCCAACAAGCTCGCGACATCATTCGCGATGCCATCGAGTTCGACAAATTCACCGGCCCAATGGAAGAGTTGCTGCTCACCGCGGCAGCATCCGAGGACGGCTACGTCGTCAGCACCGCCAATCCACGATTGGTCGATGGCAAGCCAACAAAGAACCCTCGTTACTTGCAAGACCGTCCCGACTTGGCATCGCCCCGTGCGACCTATGTTGCTTTGCGAGGCATCCAACTGCATCGCAAATTGGGCACCGACGATGCGGTCCTGACCCCGGTGGGCGCGGTCTTGTCCGGCCGTCGCAACAATCCACCAGACGCCGAAGCCGGCATCCGTTCATTGGCGGTTTACTCGCCACTTCACTATCAGGAACTTCCTGAACTGGTGATGGACTACGTTTGCTCACTGACCGGCAAGAGCCCCAGCACGACTGGTGCGGGCAGCGAAGGCGCACTGACCAAAGGTCCGTTCAACGCTCTGCACCCTGCCGTCGACCTGAACGCCGTGATCGTTTCGATGATCCTGACCGATTTGGGTGGCTTCAGCACTCCCGCTGGTCACGTTGGTCCCAACCTGGAAGTCGGCCACGACATTTCCTTGTTGATCCCTGAAGTCTGGTGCCGCATGACGGCCGAAGAACGCGACCCGCGCCGCATGATCGAAGACGGCATGCTG
>NZ_DDGH01000079.1:57201-60099 GCF_002337565.1 Rhodopirellula sp. UBA1907
TGATCGAAGACGGCATGCTGGAAAAAGTCGAGGACTTCGACCACGGCGGCAAAAAGATCCCCGCCAGCCGGCTCGGTTATCGCATCACGGACAAGTTCGTTCGCACCTACTTGGCTCGTGTTTTCGATAACCCGTCGAAGGTCTTCCCCGAACCGATTTTGCGTCCCGAGAAGCAGGATCAAGATTCGTTCGCCGATGGCGTGCTGCAAATTTCCGAAGCACAAGCTCGTGTCGCTCAGAACTACTTTGGTGATTCTGGGTACGAATTGGCGTGCCCACCGCTGCGTGCGGCACTGGACATCATGGTGCACGGCGAACACAACGGCAAAACGATCGACGATCCCGAAGTACGCCAGCTCTTTTCGCGAGAATCGCTGCTCAGCAGTGACTGGTATCGCCGTCGCCTCGACGCCAAACAGCAACGCGATATCGCTCACTGGAAATCGATGCAGCAGCGATTGCAATCGTTCATGGACGATCCGCTGAACACCGATGCGACGGAACGGTTGGACATGAAAGCCCAATACGAATATGCGACCCAACAACGCCAATTGGCCGAGTCGGGAGACTATATTGCATCGTTGCAGGGAACCCTGGGCGTCGACCCGATGTCGCCGTCACCCAATGACCCTGTGATGCTGGACCGGTTGGCCAGCGTCTAGCCCGCCATCCCCGCTCCTGAGTCTACGCATGTTTCGTCCCCACCTGCTGCTACTGTCCGCCGTCGTTTCACTCGTCCCCGCCCTCTCGATCCAATCGATCGTGAAGGCGGACGATGCCTCTAAAAACACGTCCGCACAAGAAACCGGATTTGTTTCTTTGTTCGACGGCGAGTCACTCGACGGCTGGAAAAAGTCGACCGAGAACCCGGACAGCTGGCAGGTTGAAGACGGAATGCTCGTCTGCAAAGGCGAACGTTGCCACCTCTTCTATGTCGGTGACCTGGCTCCGCTGAAGAACTTCCACTTCAAAGCCGACGTGAAAGTGATGCCCGGCAGCAACGCCGGAATTTACTTCCACACCCAATATCAAGAATCAGGCTGGCCCAAATTTGGCTACGAATGCCAAGTCAACGTCAGTCACAAAGATCCCAAGAAAACCAGTTCGCTCTATGGGGTCGAAAACATCGACGCGGAAACGCTTGCGGCCAATGGCATTCGTGACAACGAATGGTACACGCAAGAAATCATCGTCCGCGGCAAACACATTGAACTGAAAGTCAACGGAAAAACCCTGGTGGATTTCACCGAACCGAGCGACCAAGAAGCTTTCTCAGATCGCTTCGAACGCCGGTTGGGCGAAGGCACGTTTGCCTTGCAAGCCCATGACCCACAAAGCATCGCCTACTTCAAAAACCTGCGAGTCAAACCACTCGATGAGTAAATACAACGTGTTGATTGTTGGCTCTGGTGGACGTGAACATGCCCTGGCATGGAAAGTCAAACAGAGCCAGCACGTTCAAAATGTTTTCGTTGCCCCCGGCAACGCCGGCACCGGGATGGACGCGACCAACGTCGACCTGGATCCGGCCGATCACGATGCCGTGATCCAATTCGCGAAAGAGAACAATGTCGGCTTGGTCATCGTCGGTCCCGAGGCACCCTTGGTCGCAGGCTTGGTCGATGCGTTGACCGACGCCGGGCTGCGTGCCTTCGGCCCCAGTAAAGCGGCATCGGAACTAGAAGGCAGCAAAGTCTTCTGCAAAAACCTGCTGCGATCCGCTGACATCCCGACGGCAGACTACCGTACCTTCCGCAGTGCCGACGACGCATCGCGGTACATCAAAGATCGATTCAGCGAACCCACCGATCCGGTCAATGTCGTTGTCAAAGCCGATGGTTTGGCCGCCGGAAAAGGCGTTGTCGTCTGCGACACGCGCAGCGAAGCGTTGGAAGCAATCGACCGGATCGCGGCTCGCAAGGAGTTCGGTGCCGCCGGCAAAGAACTGATCATCGAAGAACGTTTGACGGGCCCCGAAGTCAGCGTGCTGGCAATCACCGATGGTGAAACAATCGTCACGTTGCCGCCCGCGCAAGATCACAAGCCCGCCAACGATGGCGACACCGGTCCCAACACCGGCGGCATGGGCGCCTACTGCCCGGCACCCGTGTTGGACGAAGAGACCCTGGCGAAAGTCGAATCGAGCATCCTGGTCCCCGTCGTTCACGCGATGAAACGGTCGCGTCGTCCGTTCAAAGGTGTGCTGTACGCGGGTTTGATGCTCACCCCCGCCGGTCCCAAAGTGTTGGAATTCAACGTTCGTTTCGGCGACCCCGAATGCCAACCGTTGCTAATGCGTTTGAAGACCGACCTAGTCGAAGTCATGCAGGCCGTCGTCGATGGCAAGCTGGAAGAAACCGGTCCACTCGAGTTCGATCCGCGACCCGCCATTTGCGTCGTGATGGCCAGCGAAGGCTATCCGGCTGATTACGAGAAAGGCCACGCGATCACCGGCATCGAATCAGCCGACAAGATGGAAAACGTCAAAGTCTTCCACGCGGGGACTCAGCGTGTTGACGGCGAAGTCGTCAACACCGGCGGTCGCGTGCTAGGCGTGACCGCAATGGGCGATTCAATCAGTGCCGCGAAATTGCAGGCTTACAAAGCCGTGCGTGAAATTCGTTGGCAAGGTGCTTGGTGCCGCAAAGATATCAGCGACAAAGCACTCGTCACTGCGGCCAAGGCTTGAACCCGCGAAGACGTAATCCACTGCAAACGTGGTGAATGAGACAACGAATCCTCAACTGATGAATTCGACGTTCCATCCGCCATGTTTTCGTAGGTCGTGCAGTTTCTAAGTGCTGTGTTCGTGACGTCTTGCGAACCCCGACCGCGCAGGAGGTCGTTCAGTTTTGAAGTGCCGTGCTCGCAAGGTTGAAATCACCCTCCTGAACGCAG
>NZ_DDGH01000086.1:0-5873 GCF_002337565.1 Rhodopirellula sp. UBA1907
TGAGTAAGATGCTGCCTGGTGAAAAATTCGCCGGTGCGGTTCGTGGTCACTGGGGAATTGAAAACAGTTGCCACTGGCAGCTTGATGTGACCTTCGGGGAAGACCAATGTCGAATCCGCAAGGGGCATGGGGATGAGAACTTCAGCACGCTGAGGCGAACCGCACTCAGTCTGCTAAAACAAGAGAAGACAGCCAAGTGTGGCGTGAAGAACAAACGCCTCACTGCGGGATGGGACGACAGCTACATGGAAAAAGTCGTTTTCAGCCCGTGATTCCCCGTGCAATCGCCCTGGAGGGCCCACGGAGTGTTACCGCCGTCGGCGTGAAGGACCAAGAAGAAGTCACGGCACTGGTCAGGTGGTTTAAACAGACTTGACCACCGATCGCCGTCAAAATGCAAATTCAATTTTCTAGGGACAACGGATGAAACCCGTATTTCAAAAACTTCGTGACAACACCTGGCTCGTCCAGGCTGTCGGTTTCTTGGTGATCGGCTTTGCGTTTGCTTGGTGGTTGCGAGGACCATCGTCGTCGGACTCGTCAGCGGGTTCCCAAGGCGTTGTGGCTGAGCAAGCATCGAATGCACCGGCAATCTGGACCTGTTCGATGCACCCTCAAATTCGGCGTGACGGGCCCGGTAGCTGTCCCATTTGCGGCATGGATCTGGTGCCTGTGAAGAAGTCGGCGAGCGGCGTTCGTACTGTTTCGATCAACGCGGACGTTAAGAAGCTGATGAACATTCAGACGGTTCCGGTAGGACGTCAGTATGTGACTGCTGATGTGCGGATGGTCGGGAAGATTGAGTATGACGAGACGCGGCTGGCGCATATCACCGCATGGGTTTCTGGGCGGCTGGATCGGCTGTACGTCGACTTCACTGGCGTCGAAGTCAACAAGGGTGATCACATGGCGTACATCTACAGCGAAGAGTTGTACACGGCCCAACAGGAATTGATCGCGGCGATCGAGTCCAATGCTGGCCGTTCGTCATCTCGTTTCGTCAAACCGATCGACCTAGCAGAATCCGCCCGCGAGAAGCTGCGGTTGCTGGGAATTACCGAAGAGCAAATCCAGGGAATCGAACAACGCGGCAAGCCAACCGAGCACCTAACGATTTACTCACCAGCTAGCGGAATTGTCGTAGAGAAACTCCGCCAGGAAGGTGACCGCGTTCGTACTGGCGATCGCATCTATACCGTTGCAGATTTGAGTCATCTGTGGGTGCAAATGGATGCATATGAGTCTGATCTCGCCTGGCTTCGGTACGGGCAGGAAGTTGAATTCACGACGGAGGCTTACCCGGGTGAAGTCTTCAAGGGGCAGATCGCGTTTATCGACCCGGTTTTGAACAAGGACACCCGTACCGTCAAGGTCCGCGTGAACGTGTCGAACGAAGATGGACGACTGAAGCCAGAGATGTTCGTGCGGGCGATTGTTCGATCTAAAATCGCAGCCGGTGGCCGCGTGTTGGATGCATCGTTGGCTGGCAAATGGATCAGCCCAATGCATCCCGAAATTGTCAAAGACCAACCAGGCAATTGCGATATCTGCAAAATGCCGTTGGTGCGTGCAGAATCCCTTGGATACGTGACTGCAGAACCAAGTGATACGGCGAAGCCGCTTGTGATTCCCGTGTCGGCCGCCCTTTTGACCGGGACTCGTGCGATTGTTTACGTCCAGGTTCCTGACGCGGAAGAACCAACCTACGAGGGGCGCGAGATCGTTTTAGGCCCTCGCGCCGGAGATTACTACCTTGTCAAATCCGGTTTGAAGGAAGGTGAATTGGTCGTGACCAATGGCAACTTCAAACTCGACAGCGCTCTGCAAATCTCCGCCAAGCCATCCATGATGACGCCCTCAGGCGGTGGAGGTGGCGGCGGTCACAATCATGGCGGTGACGCGATGCCAAAGGGTGAGGGTGACGCGATGACGGACCACTCGCAAATGTCACTGCCGCCCAAGGTGAGCCAACAGATGCTGGCAGTTCTGGAATCCGTTAAGTCAGTTGAAGCCGCCATCGAGGAGGCAGAGCTGAGCAAAATCCGTGAAGCCTTTGCAACGGTGGGGCAGCGAGTTGCGGCCGTGGACGGAAACACGCTATCGGGCGATATGGCAGCCCAATGGCAGGAATTTGCCATGTTGCTGAGAAACGACTCGGTCGAAGGGCAAGACATTCAAAGCTTGCAAGATGCGGATCGCGTGACTTTGGTGACCAAGGAGCATGCGATGCGGCTACAGAAAATGTTCGGGATTTCACATGCCGGGCATGAGATGCCTGAGGAGACGCTTGATGTGCCGATGGCTTTTCGACAACAGTTAGATCGTTTGTTGCCCGCGTATTTGGCGATCGCAGATGGGTTGGCATCGGACAAAGTCGATACGGCTGCCAGTGGTGTCGAGCAATTGCATCAGAGCCTCAATTCGATCGACGCGAGCGGTCTTGATGACGTGGTCGCGAAGCGATGGGCAGCCGAGACACGAAGCCTCTCGTCGATTGTTGCTCGCCTAGCGAAGGCGACCGATTTGGAAGCGATGCGTTCCGCGTTTGCACTGCTATCTGATGAGTTAATCACGATCCAACGCATGTTTGGATTCCATAGCGGCAATCAATTGTTTGAACTGCATTGCCCGATGGCGTTTGATGGCCGTGGAGCGACTTGGCTGCAGAGCAATGACTCTGTTCGCAATCCCTATTACGGAGGCTCGATGCTCAAATGCGCCGACAAAGTCGCGCCGCTAATCACCGCTCCACCGCCCGGTAGCGGCGAACACGACAAACACAACCACGGCTAACGTCGATCTTCGAGTTCTCGACTTGATGATGAACGAAGCAACATGAACCCAGCCCGAGCCAACCGAATTTGCATGGAGGTATCGGGGTAGAAACGTCAACTAGAAGACAGTGCACAACGAATGTCACAAACCCCTGATAACACCCTCGCCTCCGAGACTGAATCCGATTCGCTCAATGCGATTGCTCCAGATGTAGACACGAACCGTCGAACGCTTCTCGGTGGCATCATTTGGTTCTGCATTCACAACAAGCTGGTCGTAACGCTGCTTGTTTTGGCGATCATGACTTGGGGTGTCATGGTTGCTCCTTTTGATTGGAAGGTGGGTGACCTTCCACGCAATCCGGTTCCCGTTGATGCAATTCCGGACATCGGCGAAAACCAGCAGATCGTTTTCACGGAGTGGATGGGGCGCAGTCCAGAAGACGTCGAAGACCAGATCGGATACCCACTGACGGTGGCGCTGCTCGGCATCCCCGAAGTGAAGACGATCCGCAGCTACTCGATGTTTGGTTTCTCCAGCATCTACATCATTTTCAACGAGAACGCCGAATTCTATTGGTCCCGTTCGCGGGTGTTGGAAAAGCTCAACAGCCTGCCTGCGGGCACGCTGCCCGAAGGAGTCCAGCCCGCATTGGGGCCAGACGCAACTGCGTTGGGGCAGATTCTCTGGTACACACTCGAAGGTCATGATCCCGATGGCAACCCGACCGGCGGTTGGGACCTCGATGAACTAAGAACTCTCCAAGACTGGTACGTTCGCTATGCGTTGACGTCGGCCGAAGGCGTCAGTGAAGTCGCGTCCATTGGTGGTTTTGTCCAGGAGTACCAGATCGACGTGGACCCAGACGCGATGCGGGCCGCGAATGTATCATTGGCCGACGTGTTTCAGTCGGTTCGTATGACCAATGTTGACGTTGGTGCGCGAACGATCGAGTTGAATAAAGCGGAATACGTTATCCGTGGATTGGGCTTCATCGAGAACGTCGAAGACATTGAGAAGACTGTCGTCAAAGTCTCCGATAACGTGCCGATCACGATCAAAGATGTGGCCGAGGTTCGGCTCGGTCCGGCACTGAGACGCGGAGCACTGGACAAAGCTGGCGCTGAGGCAGTGGGCGGAGTGGTTACCGTTCGATATGGATTCAATCCTCTTGAGTCCATCAAGAACGTCAAACAGAAAATCACCGAGATTTCTCCCGGGCTACCGACGAAGGTCGTGGTCGACTACACGCGGACGACCAAAGAACAAGTCGACGCCTATGCCGATCAACACGGCTTACCAGACATAAGCGGTGCGAAACCCGATTTCGATCCGTGGGTGCAGCATCTACGAAGCAAACCACGCGAGCAGTGGCCGACATGGATCACGACTAGCCAAGTTCGAGTCGTACCGTTCTACGACCGAACGGGAGTGATTTACGAAACGCTCGGAACGCTCAACACAGCTCTCTCCGAAGAAATCCTGGTCACCATTATCGTGATCCTGGTGATGGTGCTGCACTTGAGGAGTTCGTTTCTCATCAGCGCATTGCTGCCGCTGGCAGTATTGATGTGTTTTATCGCCATGAAGACATTTGGCGTTGACGCAAACATTGTTGCGTTGTCCGGCATTGCGATCGCGATTGGGACGATGGTCGATATGGGAATTATCCTTTGCGAAAACATATTGAAACATTTGGACGAGGCTGATCCGTCAGAGAATCGGGCGCATGTGATATTTCGTGCATCCCACGAGGTCGCGAGTGCAGTTCTCACCGCTGTATCGACCACCGTCGTCAGCTTCCTTCCCGTGTTCACGATGATTGCCGCCGAGGGAAAGCTGTTTCGGCCTTTGGCGTTCACCAAAACGTTTGCATTGGTCGCCTCAGTGATCGTGGCTCTCACGATCATCCCACCGGCTGCACACGTGTTGATGGGTGCTCGGATGAAAGCCGGCTCGTTGAGACGAATCATGATGCTATCGCTAGTCGCGGCTGGGGTCCTGGCGATGTTCATGATCTCGTGGTGGGTTGGTGCAATTTTGATCGGCTTGGGTGCGTACAAGCTCTTCGAGTCACGAATTCCCGAAAAGTGGCAAAAGCATGGTCCCTATGCAGCTAGCGGCATCGCCGTGCTTGTTGTTGCCTTCCTGTTGACCGAGCATTGGCTCCCGCTGGGGCCGGAGAAGGGAATGATCCGCAACTTGACGTTCGTCGGTCTTTTGATCGGCGGACTGCTCGGCTTCTTTACAATCTTTCAGCGTTTTCTTTACGAGCCTCTGCTGAGGTGGTGCCTGAACCACAAGCTGATGTTTCTTTCGCTGCCCGTCACACTACTGCTATTCGGTGCGTGTGCTTGGCTCGGGTTCGACAAAGTCTTTTCGTTTATTCCTCGGACAGCCTCTGTTGTTGGAGTGGATGAATCAACCATTCGTGCGTCGAAGCCCTGGACTGCTGCGACGGAGACCCTGCCGGGCCTCGGCAAAGAGTTCATGCCGCCGCTGGATGAAGGATCGTTCCTGTACATGCCGACAACGATGCCTCACGCTTCGATCGGCGAAGCGATGGACGTTCTGCAACTACAAAACAAGTTTTTGATTTCGATTCCGGAAGTCGATTCCGTGGTCGGGAAGATCGGCCGCGCGGAAAGCCCCCTCGATCCAGCTCCCATCTCGATGATCGAAACCTTCATTTCTTACAAATCTGAATACAAAACGGACGCCAACGGAAACCGTCTGAAATTTCGCTATGACGATGAAACAGGTGATTTTGTCCGCGATGAGAATGGAGAGTTGATCGAAGAGGCTCATGGCAAACCGTTTCGACAGTGGCGTGACGAAATCAAATCACCCAACGATATTTGGGAGAAGATCACCGAGGCCGCGGATATACCCGGCACAACATCGGCACCGAAGCTGCAGCCGATCGCCGCTCGTATCGTCATGCTGCAAAGTGGGATGCGTGCCCCGATGGGCATGAAGGTGAAAGGTCCGGACCTGGAAACCATCGAAAGAGTTGCCTTGCAAATTGAGGGCTTTCTAAAGCAGGTGCCGACGATTCAGGCGTCTGCTGTGATCGCGGACCGAATCGTCGGCAAGCC
>NZ_DDGH01000086.1:6036-30860 GCF_002337565.1 Rhodopirellula sp. UBA1907
GTGCAGGACGTGATCGAAGTGGCCATTGGCGGCCGAAAGATTACAACAACCGTCGAAGGACGCGAGCGATATCCAGTGCGTGTGCGATACGCACGCGAGCTTCGAGACGAGGCTGAGTCGCTGGAGAAGATTTTGGTTCCGACGGCGATGGGGCAACAGATTCCCCTCACGCAGCTTGCAACCGTCAAGTACGTTCGCGGACCGCAAGTCATCAAGAGTGAAGATACGTTTTTGCTTGGCTACGTTCTGTTTGACATGAAGGCTGGCAACGCCGAAGTCGACGTTGTCGAAGATGCCCAGGCATTCTTGCAGGAGAAGATCGACAGTGGTGAATTCGTGCTCCCGGCAGGTGTTAGCTATACCTTCGCTGGCAACTATGAAAATCAGATTCGTTCACAAAAGACGTTGATGGTCGTCTTGCCCTTAGCACTAGGAATCATCTTTCTGATTCTGTACATGCAATTCAAGTCGGTGATCACCACGTCGCTCGTGTTCAGTGGAATCATGATCGCGTGGTCGGGTGGGTTCATCATGCTGTGGCTCTACGGGACCGATTGGTTCCTGGACTTCAACTTGCTCGGGACGAATATGCGTGAGCTGTTCCAGGTCCACACGATCAACCTTAGTGTTGCCGTCTGGGTTGGTTTTCTGGCGCTCTTTGGGATCGCCAGCGACGACGGTGTGGTGATCGCGTCTTACCTAGACGAGAGTTTCCGCAAAGACAAGATTACGAATGCGAAACATGCTCGTGAAGCAACCGTGACGGCGGGCATGCGACGTTGCCGCCCATGCTTGATGACGACGGCAACCACACTGCTGGCGCTCATTCCGGTGCTGACATCCACGGGACGCGGCAGCGACATCATGGTTCCGATGGCGATCCCCAGTTTCGGTGGAATGACAATCGAGATCATGACGATGCTAGTCGTCCCGGTGCTGTATTGCGCCGCCATGGAATGGAAACTCAAACTTGGAATCAAGGACGAGAAGTTTGCAGAGAATGCATGAACCGTTACTCCCAATCTCATCACTTGACATGCACCCTGATCCTACCAAATGAATATCGTCGCCAAAACGAAACGATTCGCTGATTCCGTCGCCTTCAATTTGCGGGTCCATGGCTTCGCCGACCGCAAGTACCTCCGTGAGGTCATGCTTCGTGCGATGGCAGAGGCGGAGCCGTCCAACGTGATGCTGGCGGGGACTCGTCGCTACAACACCGGCTATCCGAAACTTTTTGATCAGCAGACCACTGCGGTGTGGACACTCGATTTCGATCCGCGGGCGGCCCGATTCGGAAACGGGCACCTTCACCGGACTTGCGACATTCGAGAGATAGATCGTGTCTTCAACGGTATACGGTTTGATGTTGTCCACATCAACGGGCTGCTTGGTTTCGGAATCGACACAGACGACGATATCAAACGCATGATCGAAGCGGTGTCTCGCTCTCTGGTTCCCGGCGGATACATGATGCTGGGTTGGGACGCGGATGCAACTCCCGACCCATTGGAGAACGAAACGATCCTCGCCCGCTTTGAAAACAAAGAGTTCGGTATTCTGCCGGCACGCCACCGCGTCGTGGGAATGGAAGGCTACGATCATGTCTTCGATTGGTTCTGCCGGTTGAGTGAATAGGACTCCGGCCTACTGCTTGCAAATGCTTTTGCCTTTTTCTTGACCGCACGGTGAAGAGATAGGCCGTTTGATGCATCCAATCACTGGTGGACGTCGAACCCATTGAAGTCAAACGGGACTGCGCGCCTTGATGAGCATAACACAAGGAGTCGCAACGTGACGGCGCCGAGAAGAATCGCAATGCGGACCAAAATAGCTGTTACAGGAGACCCTCGCGACGGTCTGATAGTTACCGGAATCGGGCGTATGGGACGAGAAGTTCGATGTTCAGTCGAGTCGATATTTGGAGGCGCTATCAAATGATCCCTGATCTTGTCAGACACACAAGCGTGGTCGCGATTGTCGGTGATATCCTCAAGGTGCGTGCCACCGGCGTTGGATTCGGTGACTTGGCCGTCGTTGAGAATTGGGATCGGCGTCGTTCACTGGGACAGGTTATCGAGCTGGAACGCGGCGTGGTCTCATTGCAGGTGTTTTCCGGTGGCAAGGGACTTTCCACGCAAGCGAAGGTCCGGTTTCTGGGGCACCCAACGCAGGTCACCTACTCGCCAAACATTTTGGGCCGCGTCTTTCGTGGATCGGGGATTCCTTTGGATGGCGGACCTGATTTGTCCTACGAACCCTCGATTCCAATCGGTGGGCCATCGGTCAATCCCAAGATGCGAATCGTGCCCAAGAACATGATTCACACCAAAGTCCCCATGATTGACGTGTTCAATTGCTTGGTCGAAAGTCAGAAGATTCCGATTTTTTCGGTCGCAGGCGAACCGTACAACCAGCTGCTTGCTCGTATCGGGATTCAAGCCGATGCGGACGTTATCATCTTTGGCGGGCTGGGGTTGATTTTTGACGACTACCACTTCTTCCGATCGACATTTGAAGACGAAGGGATTCTTGGTCGCACGGTGATGTTCGTGAATCAAGCGTCGGACCCGATCGTGGAGCGTCTTCTGGTTCCCGACATGGCATTGAAGGTCGCGGAGCGATTTGCTGTCGAGGAAGGTAAACGGGTGCTTGTGCTATTGACCGATATGACGGCCTATGCCGATGCCTTAAAAGAGATTGGCATCGCGATGGAGCGAGTTCCATCGAATCGCGGCTACATGGGTGATCTCTATACGCAGCTTGCCCAGCGCTACGAACGAGCTTGCGATTATAAAGGCGCTGGTTCCGTCACCATCCTGACCGTGACGACGATGCCAGGTGATGATGTGACGCATCCGGTTCCTGACAACACGGGTTACATCACTGAAGGGCAACTGTATTTGCACAATGGCGTCATTGACCCGTTCGGTTCACTCTCGCGGCTCAAGCAGCAAGTCATCGGCAAAGTCACCCGCGAAGACCATTCGCAAATCATGAACACGATGATTCGGTTTTACGCGGGGGCCAAGGAAGCGGAAAAGAAGCAAGCGATGGCGTTCGATCTTTCGACGTTCGACCAGAAGCTGTTGAAGTTTGGCGATCTATTTGCAAAACGTTTCATGGACATTCGGATTGCGATGCCTTTGAACGACGCACTCGATCTGAGTTGGCAGACACTGGCCGAGTGTTTCGAGGCGGAAGAATTGCTGATGAAACAGGCTTTGGTCGAGAAATACTTCAAGCAAGCGGAGAGTTGAGCAATGGCATTGGCTCTCAACAAAACGTCACTGAAGCAACGCCGCGATCAACTTGCGATGTTTGAGCGATTCCTGCCATCGCTGGACTTGAAACGGCAACAGTTAATCGCCGATTTGCAACGATCCAAACGCATCCTGTCTGAAACAGAGAACGAGATTGAAACGCTACTGGATTCCCAGCGAGGACTGTTTTCGCTTCTGGGCGCGAGCGAGCAGGACTTGAGCGATCTAGTAACCATCGAGGAGCGGACAGTCACCGAAGAAAACGTACTTGGAGTGCGGTTGCCCCTACTCGGCGAAGTTCGTTTTCGGGTCAAGGAATACTCGATGCTGGCCAAGCCGTTCTGGGTCGATTTCCTGGTGGAGCTTTTGCAGGAACTGGCCTTGTTGAAGCTACGCTTACAAAATGAGCGGACGCGAGTGGGCCGCCTGAATGATGCGGTGCGCCGGATCACGCAACGAGTCAACCTTTTTGACAAGGTGCTGATTCCGCAAGCCGAAAAAGATATCCACCGTATCAAAATTCATTTGGCTGACACGGAACGGGCCGCCGTTGTGCGTTCCAAGATCGCCAAGGCGAAACAAAATCGCGGTGAACTGACGACGAGGTCGGTGTAATGGCAATCGTTCCCGTCGCCAAAGTGACTCTCTATGGTACGGCCGACCAGAAACACGTCGTGCTTGATGGCCTACAGGAACTGGGCTGCCTGCATCTTCTTGACTTGAACGACAGTCGTGACCACCAATCGCAAAACAGCCAGTGCTCACCCGATGCCGCGCAAGCACTAAAGTATCTGAAAGCTTGTCCGATTCACCGCCGTGCCGTCAAGGACAACTCCGAGTTTCAATTGGATGACGTCGTTGGCCAAGCGTTGTCGATCCAGCAGCAACGACAGCAATTACAAGCTGAATTGGACGAATTGAAGCAAGCGATTGCAACGCTCCTACCTTGGGGAGATTTCCAGCTTCCATTGAACGACGAACTTGGTGGCTTGCGTTTCTGGTTCTACGCTGTCCCACACTACAAATTGAGTTTGCTGGAGTCGTTGCCGGACGATTGGCAAGTCGTCGCCAGAGAACACCGCTTCGCTTACGTTGTCGTGATCAGTGATACGGAACCGGCGGACATGCCGGTGCCGCGAACGCACTTGGACGAACGTCCACTGAGCGAATTGCAGGATCGTCTTGAGGCGGTCGAATCCGAGTTGGAGGAGTTGCATTGGCAGCGAGTTCGATTGACTCGCTGGATCGACCAACTATCTCGTAGGCTTGGACTTGCTGAAGACCGAGCGGCACGCGAGCGTGCAGCACGACAAACCTTCGATGATCCGCGCATGTTCGCTGTTCGAGGTTGGGCACCTCAATCGCAGCGCGAACAGATCGCTTCCTTCGCGAGAAGCCACGATTTAGGACTGACCATCGAAATTCCGACCGCGGAGGATTCGCCGCCGACTTTGCTGTCGAATCGCGGACTGGCCGCGGGCGGGGAAAACGCTGTCACGTTCTATACGACACCCGCCTATCGAGCGTTTGACCCGTCAGGCATCGTGTTTTTTTCGTTCAGTGTTTTCTTTGCAATGATCATGGCTGACGCGGGTTACGCGATGTTGCTGGCGTTTTTCTTGTTGCTGTTCTGGCGACGGTTTGGAAGGTCCGAAAGCACGCGGGGAATGCGCGCATTGTTCGTCGCCATTGTGGTCGCCTCCGTCGCCTATGGCATCGCGGTTGGCAGCTACTTTGGATTTCCACCGCCAGCCGGTTCAGTGCTGGCCAGAGTGCATGTCATCGACGCAACCGATACGAAGCTGATGATGCAGATTTCCATTGCGATCGGCGTTGTGCATCTTGTGATGGCGAATCTAGCTTTGGCTTGGAGTCGTCGATGGTCGCCCCCGATGCTGGCGTCTTTCGGTTGGGTCGCGGCGCTATTTGGTGGCTTGGCCCTGGGCTTAGGCAAAAGCGGTACGCAGCCAGAGCAACCGCTGATTCAATTCGGGAGCTGGGTGCTCGGAATCGGGATTGCCTCCGTTCTGCTCTTCAGTAGCGAACGACCACTGACGACATTCAGCTTCAAAGAACACGGCAAGCGATTGATCGACGGCGTCGTTTCGCTAACTGGCGTCTCTCGTGCATTCGGGGACGTATTGAGCTACTTGCGACTGTTTGCACTCGGCCTTGCTAGTGCTCAACTAGCGGGGACGTTCAACGACCTGACTTACAAAGCTAGCTGCTGCGTGGGGATTGGCAGTCTGCTAGCGGTAGTGGCCGTGGTTTTCGGACATGGCTTGAACTTCGTCTTGGCAATCATGAGCGGTGTCGTGCATGGATTGCGTCTGAATTGCATCGAGTTCTTTAGCTGGAGTCTCCCAGACGAAGGATACGCATTTGAACCATTCAACAAGAAGGCAACCTAGAAATGGATAGTTACATACTTCTATTGGGCTGGGCAGGAGTTTTCCTGCCGACAGCACTCGGAGCCATCGGCAGTATCATCGGCTGCGGACGCGCGGGGCAAGCAGCATCGGGCGCGTTGTTGGACGTTGACAGTGGATACGGACGATTGGTTGGCGTCTCAGCGTTGCCCTCCTCACAAACCATCTACGGAATCGTGGTGACCATGCAGTTCAATCGAGCCGTTTCGTTAGACTCCGCACCGGGATTGTTTTCCATCGGCCTGTTGGTCGGACTGGCGTTGCTGTTCAGTGCAATGGTGCAAGGCTCTTGCTGTGCATCGGCAATCAATACAACAAAGTCCAAACCCGAAGTTTTTGGACTGGCGATTGCACCAGCAGCCATCGTGGAGGGTTTCGCAGTCTTCGCTTTCATCTTCGCGATGATCGTCGGTGGTAACATTCCCGGTGGCGCGGCAGGCTAAGGAAATTGGCATTATGACAAACCCGAAGGAATCGTCCGGCGTTGAAGAACTGATTGGTCGCTTGCGCGCGCAGGGCGTCGAGGAAGGCAGAGCGCAGGCGGATGCCCTCATGGAGCAAACACGACGGAAAGCCGAGCAACGTCTTGACGATGCGAGACAGGAAGCCGATGCGTTACTGCGGAATGCACGTGAAGGGGCCGAGCAAACCAAGCGGGCCGGTGAAGAAGCGGTGCAATTGGCGGTGCGTGATGCGATGCTGAGGCTCAAATCCAATTTGGTGGAACAGTTCGCCGACCGAGTTCGACGGCTGGTAAGGCGTGAATTGAGAGACGGCGACTTCCTGAAACAGTTGATTCTTGAGGTCGGTGGCCGGTCAGCTCCTTCGCCCAGTCAATCAGCCAAGCTTCTACTTCCCGAGAACGCCATCGGCTTGGAGCAACTGCGCAGCCACCCTGAGGAAGTGAAAGAAGGAAATCTGAGCCACTTCGTTGCTTCAATCACGAAAGAGATGCTGCGCGATGGACTGGAGATTGGAACACGAGACGACGCCTCGGCGGGCATCCGTATCCAACTGCTCGAAGAAGATATCGAGATTGAATTGACTGATGAAGCCATTGCGGAGCTGTTGCTGAGGCACCTGGTCCCCCGATTTCGCGCCATCATGGAGGGGATCATCCAGTGACCGCGACTACGAATTACTACTCACTCGTCGCCAGCCTTCCACATATGCCTCGCTCGTTTGAAATTGAACGAGTGCCAATCTCGCGAATTCAACTCCAGCAGAGGCTCAAGTTGCTCGGCGATCGCGACAAAAGCATTGTTGAGCAAGTGCAGAGTTTTCTGCTGTGGGATCGTCAACTGCCGGAACGCACGGATGACGAAGTTCAGATGGGATACGATCGCTTGATGAAGTCGATTTCTAATTCACTCGTTCGCGACATCATCAATCATCGGATAGACGTTCGTACGATAACCTGCGCATTACGGAGACGGCGTCTTGGACTTGAGCCAGCAGCCGCCGTCGGCCAGCACACGGACCACATTCGCAAGAACTGGCAACATCCCGATTTTCGATTGGTTCGAGAGCATCCTTGGATTCCACATGTCCGCGAATCGTTGGATGCAGGCGAACCCTTAGAAGTTGAACGGCAGCTTTTAGGCGCCACTTGGAATCGTTGGGTGCAACTTGCTGACCAGTTCTACTTCTCGTTTGAGACGATTCTGCTGTACCTCGCTCGTTGGGAAATCGTCGATCGCTGGACGAGACTCGATGAAACGGCGGGGCGGCAGAAGTTTGATGAACTCTTGACGCAAACGTTGAACCTTGAGGAAAACGTCGCATGAACACGCAGGTAGCAACCGCTGCGCAGGTCACGGCCGTCAATGGAAATATCGTGTCGATTGAGGTCCCCGAAGGACAGATCGTCAAGAATGAAGTTGCGTATGTCTGTCTGGATGACAAGCGGTTGAAGTCCGAAGTGCTGCGAATTTATGGGACGGAAGCCGACTTACAGGTCTTCGAGGACACCGAAGGCGTGAAGGTTGGCGACCATGTGGAACTGACGCATCAGATGCTATCCGCGTCGCTTGGTCCCGGCCTGTTGGGAACCGTGTTTGACGGCTTACAAAATCCGCTGGAAACACTCGCCAATCGCGACGGGTTCTTTCTCAAGCGTGGGCATTATGCCGACTCGCTCGACCGCACGCAAAAATGGTCGTTTGTGCCGATACGACGCACGGGTGAGCGACTTCGTGCAGGCGACGTCTTGGGTACGGTTCAGGAACGCGGCGTCGAGCACAAGATCATGGTTCCCTTTGATCTGAGTGGCCAAGCTGAACTGACGTGGATTCAGGGAGGTAGCTTTACGATTGACGAGCCGATCGCCCGCATTCGTGTTGGGCAGGATGAGCGTCCGTTGACGATGCGACAGGAATGGCCCGTTCGAGTTCCATTGCCAGCGGACCTCCTGCAACAACACCTGGCCGAACGAAAGTACCCGTCTGAACCGTTGGTCACAACCATTCGGACCATTGATACCTTCTTTCCAATCGCTCGCGGTGGTACCGCGTGTATTCCGGGGCCATTTGGCGCTGGCAAGACTGTTCTGCAAACATTGATCGCACGTAACTCAGCCGTGGATGTTGTGATCGTGGTCGCGTGTGGTGAACGAGCGGGTGAAGTCGTCGATACCATCAACGAGTTCTCACAGGCACAAGACTCACGGACGGGCGGCTCGCTGATGGATCGTACCGTCATCATCTGCAATACATCGTCGATGCCAGTCGCAGCCCGAGAGGCGTCGATCTACATGGGCATCACGCTAGGCGAATACTACCGACAGATGGGACTCGATGTCTTGCTATTAGCCGATTCAACATCGCGCTGGGCTCAAGCGATGCGGGAAACATCGGGACGACTGGAGGAAATTCCTGGGGAAGAAGCCTTCCCGGCGTACCTTGATTCGGCGATCAAAGGTGTCTACGAACGAGCGGGAGTACTCGCCACTTGCGACGGTTCCTCGGGCAGTCTAACGATGATCGGAACCGTCTCGCCTGCTGGCGGGAATTTCGAGGAGCCTGTCACGCAATCGACTTTGGGCACGGTGAAAACCTTCCTCGGTCTGTCCTACGATCGCGCCTACAAGCGATTCTATCCAGCCATCGACCCACTGCGTTCCTGGTCGCGATATCGAGAACAACTGCAAGAACATTTTGATCGCCTATTGGCTCCCGGCTGGACCGCGACCGTCGAATCGTTGCTCGATTTACTTCGGCAAGCTGACGCCATCTATCAGATGATGCAAGTGACGGGCGAGGAAGGAATTTCGCTGGCCGACTTCGTGATCTATCAGAAAGCACAGTTTCTCGACACGGTCTACTTGCAACAAGATGCCTTCGACCCGGTGGATGTCGCGACACCTTTGGAGCGGCAGCAGTCGATGCTGCGGCTGATCCGAGACATCACCGAGCGCGAATTTCTGTTCGACGACAAGGAAGAGGCCCGCGATTTCTTTGTTCGGATCACCAATGCTTTTCGCAATCTGAACTACGCCGAAACGGATTCATCCGACTACCAACAGTTCCTGGCGAGCATCCGGTTGATGCTTTCAGATCGCGAAAGCGAAGCATGATTGGCTGGCTGACTCAAAATCTGTGCGAGTGCGTAAACCTACTACCGCTCGAACCCAGGAGAACTATTGGTTGCTCGACGATCTAGAAGAAAGCTGCTTGCCGTTGAAGCCAGCCTGCTCAATGGCGAGGAGGATTTCTTCTTCAGGCACAGGACAGCAGATTTCAGTTCCAACCAAGGCTTCTCCTGCTTCATAGTCAACGTGGACGGCCAGTACTCTTGGAGCCGTTTTGATCGCCTCGGCGAGGATGATCGAGCATCCTTCGCACGTCATGCCTTCGATTCTGAATACGGCTTGATTCATATTCTCGGACACGACTGCATCGTCCGCCGTCCCCAAAAACACACCGACGTAGCTGGGAAAGAACAGGAAAGCAATGGCCAGCATGGTAACGCCCCATAGCATGACCTTGTTCATAGACATCATATTGAAGAGACGTTTGCCGGTCGGGGCACAGCAGTCTTCCGCCACTGTACTTTCCGTGGGACAGCAGTCCTTTCCTGTTTCGGCAGTCCCTTTCTTCGGACGGTAGGCGAAGTAGAAAGCTGCTCCAATAAATCCAAACGTGACAACCATGAACAGCGGGCGATACGTTTCCAGCGTGGCGGCAATCCCGGCTCCAGAGACGCCAATTGCCAGCAGAAGCAGCGGCAGCCAGCAACAGGCCGAGGCCATGATTGCCGACACGATGGTTCCGATCTTGGCGACCCTCTCCCCCGTCGATGACGCCGTTGTTGACGCAGTCGTCGTCTTTGGGGCATTCAGCCCAAGTTCCTCCTGAGCGATTCGAATACCTTTCGTCACGCTCCCCAGACAGCACGAACCGCTCGGATTGGAGGTCTCACAGTGACAGCCGGGGTCCTTCATCTTCGCCCGGATGTCATCCAGAGCATCGGAGTGCCCCTTCATGCGAAGCTCTTCTTTAATGCTGCCAACCGAATGGCCGAAACAGTAGCACAGTGGGCGTTCGCCGCTGGATTCCTTCACGCCGACCGAGACTTTCAGTTGCGGCTTGGTGAACTGCGTGTCTCCTTCCTCGGTAAAGTAAACCACGTCACAATCCTGCGATGGGCAAAATCGCCAGCCGGTGTCCTCTTTGATGGATGTGCAACCTTCTTCTTCCGTTGCACAACAGGATCGACTGCCTGCAGTGAACTGTTCGGCCAAGTCGTCATCGAGCAAAACGCCGATGGTTGATGTGCTCACTCGTTTGGCTTTGCATCCACAGGACGGACACTGAACCCTCTTCGTTATCTCTCTCTGCTTTCTCAACACATCGTTGCTCCGTGTTGGTTTTCAATCGCGTTTGCTGCATGCGTGGTATTCCTTTATTATTGGGGTTGTACCTAGGTGCAAGGTCAAGCGGGATTTGCAATTTTTTTTCTGTTTCCCCGTCAAAGCTGGCGTTTCGCCGGTTCGGAACCGGCCCGTCGAGAATAGAAATGAGCAAGCGACTGACAATCAGCGAGTTGGCGAAAGCCGCTGACATCCCAACAACGACTCTGCGCTACTACGAGCGAATCCGTCTCGTTGAACCGGAAGATCGCAGTTGCGGGAACTACCGACTCTACAGCGATCAATCGCTCAAGAAACTGAAGTTCATTCGAGCCGCGCAAGCCATTGGTTTCACACTCGAAGACGTCAAGTCACTGCTTGCCGATGGCGAAGGAAACGCACCAACATGCGGCAACGTTCGAGTACTGATCGAAGCTCGATTGACTGATGTTGAGGACCGACTCAAAGATTTGCGGCATGTTCGCAAGGTGCTGAGGTCGGCACTGACTCAATGTCAGCACCAAAAGCAAACGGACTGTTGCCATGTCGTAAAAGAGTTGCAGGCGAAGTAGCCGATTCGTATGCCGGATGACACAACAGACTGAGGAACAACTGCGGTCGGTCCCAAGGGGCTGAATACGCCAAATGGCCTTCTCCGGTGCGATTCTCCTGAATTGACAATCGCCCCTCCTGTCGATATTATATTCGGACATCCGCATATGCGAATTACTGGATACAAAGATGACCAACTCACAGGACCCTCGATCACCGGCCGAATTGCTTAAGGCCTTTTCGCACCCAACGCGACTGGCCATCCTGCAGGAGTTGTCGGCCAGTCCCAAGTGCGTCACGGACATGGAGGAATTGCTCCCAGCGCGCCAAGCCAACATCTCACAGCATCTTTCCGTGTTGCGCCATGCTCAACTGGTGGATTACGCTCAGGATGGTGCCCTGCGGTGCTACTACCTTTGTCGCCCGCAACTCGTGAAGGACATGCTGGCGCTGGTCGGACGAGACGATCCTGTGGTGAGACGAACGTCTGAGGAGATTCAGGCTGACAAGGAGCGTCTGGCCAAGGCCCAGCGGCGTTCCGCCGAGTCAAAGGGCAAGAAGCCACGGCGGCGAAAGGTGGCTTCATGACCGGGCGCATTTATCTCGACTACAACGCGACGACGCCTCTCGCTCCGGAGGTTGCGGCATCGATGGTGCGGTACCTAGACGAGGCTTATGGCAACCCGTCCAGCCTGCATTGGGCCGGCGTTCCAGCACGCGAAGCTATCGAAAAAGCCCGCTCACAAGTCGCGGCTTTGCTGTGTTGCGATCCGACCGAGATTATTTTTACTTCTGGAGGAACCGAGGCGAACAACCACGCAATCAAAGGGTTGTTTTTTTCTGCGCGAGCTTTGAAGAAGCCATTCCACGTCATCACGAGCCAGATCGAACACCCCGCAGTGCTGGAGCCGTGCCGGTTCGTGGAGGGACTTGGCGCTGAGGTCACACGACTGCCCGTTGATCAATTTGCTTTGGTTGACCCGCATGACGTTGCAAAAGCAATTCGTCCTCACACGGCGCTAATCTCAATCATGCACGCCAACAACGAGGTTGGAACGATGCAGCCGATCACTGAGATTGCTCAGATCGCTCGGGAGCACGGTGTACTTTGCCACACGGATGCGGCTCAAACGGTCGGTAAGATTCCGACCGACGTCGAATCCCTTGGCGTCGATCTACTCAGTGTGGCAGGACATAAGTTGTATGGCCCGAAGGGCGTCGGGGCGCTATTCATCCGAGAAGGTGTCATGATAGAGTCGCTGCTTCATGGTGCCGACCACGAGGCCGGACGGCGGGCGGGAACAGAAGACGTCCTCGAAGTCGTCGGCCTGGGGGCCGCTTGCGAACTTGCACAGGACTGGGTCGACGACGAAACAGTGAAGGCCTTGCGGGACGAGCTTTGGGACCGGTTGCAGAAGATGTTCGGTAATCGCGTCGCCTTGAACGGTCACCCAAAGCACCGGCTGCCGAATACGCTCAACGTTAGTTTCCCGGGACTCCACGGCCACGAGCTACTCGCGCACCTACCTTATCTGGCAGCGTCGACCGGTTCGGCATGTCACGCTGGCAACATGCATATCAGTCCGGTTCTCGCTGCGATGGGCGTCGAGACAGCAGTGGCTGCTGGGGCTATCCGCTTCAGCCTCGGACGCGATTCGACGAAAACAGAAATCAAATTTGTCGTCGAATCGCTTGGAAGGTTGATCGACCGACCGCTCAAACATCCTCAATTCCGTAACACACAGAGAATGAAATAACATTTCGTGCTGATGGCAATTTGGCTTCGGCATCTAACCTGAAGGAAACGGAAATGACCAAATTCCTGTTTGTCCGCGACCGACCGCGCTACGGCAACAAACAATTGTTCGATGGTCTGCGACTCGCGGACACCTTTTCACTCCACCGCTGCAATGACTTGAAAACTTTGAGGTCAGACCGGTGATGTTGGGTTTTTTACCGACTGAACAGGCGGTTCGCATCGCATGTTTTGCTGGTGTCTTCGTAGTGTTGGTCGCGTGGGAGTTCTTTGCGCCTCGGCGTGTCTTGCATGCCAGCAAGCCGCAGCGCTGGGGAAGTAACCTGGGCTTGGTGTTCCTCAACAGTCTCTTGCTACGGTTCATCGCCCCGCTTGGAGCGGTGGGAATTGCTATGTTTGCTGAATCCGTGGGCTGGGGACTTTTTCAGTATTATGATGTCCCATCGTGGTTAGCAATCTTTGTCTCCGTGATACTGCTCGATTTCGCGATCTACCTTCAGCACGTGATGTTCCACGCGATTCCGGTTTTATGGCGACTGCACATGGTCCACCATGCCGACTTGGATTTCGATGTAACGACGGGCCTGCGGTTTCATACGCTTGAGATCATGCTTTCCTTAGGAATCAAATGTACAGCAATTGTTTTGCTGGGCGCCTCGCCGCTTGCCGTGCTGATCTTTGAAGTGTTGCTAAACGCAACTGCCATGTTCAACCATAGCAATGTGCGAATTCCGCTTTCGCTGGACCGAGCACTGCGCCTCGTGATCGTAACGCCGGATATGCACCGCGTGCATCATTCCGTGATCAGGCGGGAAGCCAACAGCAACTTCGGTTTCAACCTCCCATGGTGGGACTTTCTGCTAGGAACATACCGGAGCCAGCCTGACAGCGGTCACGAAGGAATGACGATCGGGCTCTCGCAGTTCCGCGACGAGCGAGTCGAGCGTCTGCCTTGGATGCTCCTGTTACCGTTCATTGGGAAACTTGGCAGTTATCCCATCAATCGTGAAAATGGGACTGCGCCATCGCATGAGCAAGAAAGTGCTCCTGGTATGCAAGCCGATCAATTCGGTGAGAATACGCTCAAGGACACACCTACACCAATGAGGCCAATGGACGGCCGACGAGCGTGATCAATGATTTGGTTTTCCGGACGGCCACTTGGTCTTCGAGATCGAGCTGCGTTATATCCGAGATTTGCTGACAGTCGGTTCGGAGCGGTGGCGGAAATTCCTTGGGGGCAGTTTTATGCGGGAAAGGGAGAAGTGGGACGAAGAGGCGAAGTTATGACCCAATCGGTTTCTGACGCGACCAGCCGTTCCCACTGCAATTTCGGTCTGCGTCGGTCCTCAAAGCGCGGCTATCAACGTCGCTAATTCATCGGTATCCCTCACTCCGATCGCGGTGACCAGCCGCGAGCCGACTTCCCAGGTTGCGGCGAGTTGACCGTCGAGCTGCGTGACTCGGCAGACTTTTTCTTGGCACTTGATGCTGACGCTCGGCTCGCCCTCGAACCAATCATCCATTTTGGACTTGTGCTCGAAAATGGCGACCTGCGTTTGATCAGCACGCTGCCAAACCGCCTGGACACATTTGCAACACGGCATGTCCAACACCACCAGCTTGTCGCACGAGTATCCACTGGGAGGCGGATCAACATTGCGAGGTCGGTATCCAACAAGCTGGACCGCTTCATCCACCGAAACTGTCTGGCCCGAGTATTGGGAGACTAGATGCTCCTGAGCCGCCAGTGGGCTTGAATCTAGCAGTTGAGCGTAACTTTTCAGCGGATCATGCAGATGACTGGACGGTTTGAACATCCAGAACAGACCAACGCCAATCAGCAACACAGCCGCGACCGCAACCAAATTCCATGATCGTCTCTGATCAAACCTAGAATTCGATTCCAGATCGACGGTGTCGTGATTGTTGACTGATTCAGGCAACCGTGGCTCTTTCAATTGGGCGGCGATTCGATCCCAAAGGTCGTGCGGCGGACGAGCAGAAGAGAGGCTTCGGGCAGCGTCCGAAAGCATGCGGATGTCGGCCAATTGGTCCGAACATGGCGGACAGTTTTCTAAGTGAGATTCGACTTCAGCCCGCTCGTCGCGTCGCAACTCATGATCGAAATAGTGCGAGAGCAATTGCTCCACTTGTTGGCAATCCATCTGATTGCTCCGCCTGAGAATTGAATTCGACCGATCAAGTGTCGGCCCATGGTTTTTGATGCCTTTGGTCCGCCACTTCTTCACGGGAAAACGGTGAACAAGAAAACAATCGCAATGAGAACAAGCCGGAGAAAAAACCGTGAAGAAGCAAGCGACTCGTTGCATCCAAATACCAGTAAGGCGAGCAAAGGTGGTCAAGTACGCCTGAGTCGCTTGTTTTCTCAATCCCTGACGACTAGAGGTGGAAGTCATGTTATTGAAATCGGTCGCTGCTGGTGTTTTGTCGATTGGTCTGTTTGGTGCAGCCGCGTTTGGTTTGCCAGCAGCGGATGTCCCGCCGACTGCGGCCCCGGCTTCGGTGTCACAGGTCCAAGAGGTCGATGGGTCGGCTGACCTAGTCGGCAATACTTGCTGTGCGAAACGGGCCTACTGCTGCACCGTCAAACGAAGTTGCTGCGGCAGTTCCGCAGTCGTTGAAAGCGACAACTGAACGGGACTGGAAGACCTGTTTGGATCGCCAGCGCAGTCGTCAGACCGCTGGCGATCGCTGTATTCCAGTTCTATCTGTTCGGATGAGCATCCAATGATCACAGGCGCAATGACCTTGACTCGACGAGGATCGCGAAAACAACGAGGGTCGCAGAAATGCGGTGTCAGCGGGTCCGCCAATGAAGTGTCTCTTCCCGAGACGGCTGACGATTCAAGACAGCCCCGTAAAGTCGATCATCGCAAACCCGATGAAACGGCAGAACAGCCCTGCTATTGCTGTATCGTCGCTGCGATTCGCCGCAGTTGGTCGTCCAGTGGCTACCCGGCATTGAAGCGGATCGAGTGTCGCTTCGAGAGCGGCATCCTATTTATCCGCGGCACAGTTAACAGCTTTTACCACAAGCAAATGGCTCAGGAATTGGTCCGTTGCATTGATGGAGTCAAGGAGATCGTCAACGAACTAGAAGTATCGCCCCTTTGCAGCACGAGCAAGAATGAGCATGACAACGAGGAAGGTTGAAGCCGACGGATCACTGACGACGTCGGCGACCGTTGCCTATTTCTCCATGGAGATCGCGATTGACCCGGCAATGCCGACGTACAGCGGCGGACTGGGCGTGTTGGCGGGCGACACGTTGCGAGCCGCTGCGGACTTGAGCGTTCCCATGGTCGCTGTCACGCTGCTGCATCGTCATGGGTATTTGTCACAATCCATCGACAACAACGGTTGGCAGCACGAATCACCTGTGGAGTGGGTGCCAGCAGACTTTTGCACCGAACAGTCCGAGCGTGTTCAGGTTGTGATCGAGGGTCGCACCGTCCACGTGCGTGCTTGGCAATATGACGTGCATGACGGCGGTGGGCACGTCATTCCAGTCCTGTTGCTTGATACCGACTTAGATGAAAACTCGGCGGAAGATCGAACACTGACGCACCGTCTTTACGGAGGCGATGATCGTCATCGGCTATGCCAGGAAGTTGTTCTCGGTATCGGTGGCATCCGCATGCTGCGTGCGTTGGCTTACCGACGGGTTGTGCAGTACCACATGAATGAGGGTCACGCCGCGCTGCTTGGTCTTGAACTGTTGGACGAGCGAGCCAAAAGTTTTGAAAGGGACGTTTTCACGAGCGACGATGTGCAAGCCGTGCGTCGCCAATGCGTCTTCACCACTCATACACCTGTGCCCGCCGGTCACGACCGATTCGACCTGAATCTCGTGGGCCGAGTCCTCGGTCGAACCGACCTATTCAACATGCACGAAGTGTTCTGCTGCAGTGGTGAGCTGAACATGACGTACCTCGCACTCAACCTCAGCCACTACGTCAACGGTGTTGCCAAGAAGCATGGCGAAGTCTCAAGGCAAATGCTGACGCCGAAGGATGCCGAACATCACTATCAGATCGACCACATCACCAATGGAGTTCACGCACGAACCTGGGCGGCTCGATCGTTTGCCAATCTGTTTGACCAGTGGCTACCGGGATGGCGTGAGGACAGTGCGAGCCTTCGCGGAGCAGTTGCCATTGCCGAGAACGAAGTATGGCAGGCCCATCAGGTGGCCAAGCTTGATTTGATTGACGAGATCAACTCACGGCAAGCAATCGCGTATGACCCAGAAACGCTGACGATCGGGTTTGCCCGTCGTGCAACGGCGTACAAGCGGGCGAATCTACTAGTGAGCGATCCCGGCAGGCTTCGCCAGATTGCGGAGGAACATGGACCTCTGCAATTGGTTTTTGCAGGCAAGGCGCATCCCCGCGACGAAGAGGGCAAGCGACTGATACAGCAAATCATACGCATGAAAGACACTCTCACCCCAGAAATCAAAATCGTCTATCTCGAAAACTATGACTGGGAACTTGCTCGCCTACTGGTTGCTGGCGTTGATGTTTGGCTCAACACGCCGCAGCCTCCACTCGAAGCATCTGGTACGAGCGGAATGAAAGCGGCGATCAACGGCGTACCAAGCCTGAGCATTCTGGATGGTTGGTGGATCGAAGGCTGCGTCGATGGCGTCACCGGATGGCCCTTTGGCGATGCATCGCCAGCAAAGCCCGGCGATGCGAAACGATCTCACGAAGACGCTGCCGCCCTCTACGACAAGCTCAACGACGTCGTCGTCCCGACGTACTACCGCAAACGCGATATGTGGATGCGAATCATGTCGCACGCGATCGCTTTGAACGGCTCACATTTCAACACTCAGCGGATGGTCCAACAGTATGTGCTGAAGGCTTACTACAAGTCGTAAGAATCGCGAGCGACCATGAAGAAAATCATCCAAGGAGACTTATCATGCAACGCATCTTTCATCCAACCGATTTTTCTAACGGCGGCGAGTCGGCTTTTGTTCATGCGTTGAAGCTGGCAGTCAATGCCAACGCTTTGCTCGAAGTGCTGCATGTGGATCGGCATCCGGAACAGGTGACATGGGACGATTTCCCCCAAGTGCGCGAAACACTCTCGCAGTGGGGCTTGCTTCCCGATTGGGCGCTACCCGAGGACGTTGAACGCCTAGGAATAGGCGTTCACAAGGTGTTGCTGGCTGGAAATGATCCCGTCAGCGAAATTCTGAAGCATTTGAGTGTTCATCGCCCAGACTTGATTGTCATCGCAGCGCATCATCGTGAGGGAATTGACCGATGGCTGCACCAAGACATCTCAAAGAAGATCGCACGCTCTTCGCATACGAGTTGCCTGTTCGTCCCACACGGCGTCAACGGTTTCGTCGCTCGTAAAGACGGTAGTATCGAAATGCATAAAGTTGTCGTGCCGATCGCATCAGAACCTGACGCGGTAGCCGCTATTGCGCAGTCTTGGGCGCTAGCCAGCCTACTTGATTGCAAGTCCGTCACGGCGACCCTTGTTCATGTCGGCGATGACGAAAACGTACTCAGGAACTTCGCGATTCCCGACATCGACGGTTGGACGTGGGAGCTTGTCGTCGAAGATGGCGATCCTGCCACTCAGATTCTCAAAACCGCAGATGATCGTGGAGCCGACTTGATTGCGTTAACGACGCAAGGTCACCACGGCTTTCTCGATGCCCTTCGCGGCAGCACCTCGGACCAAATCGTGCAGAAAGCATCTTGCCCGATCCTTGCGGTCCCTGCGGAATGGCATGAGAAATAGCGACCAAATCTCCATCCATAGTGAACGCAATGTTCAAGAGCATTATTCGTAATATGTTCCAGCTTCGCCGAATGATTGCACTTCGTGCAGCATCCAACTTGTATTCCATCAATCAATCTCAAACTTCAGGAAAAACCAATGTCTGAACAAGAAGCTCCATCCAAAGCGGAAACCGAGCGGGCGACAGAATTTGAATGCCATGCCCCCGAGGCTGAAAAGGTCTTTTTGGCTGGTTCCTTCAATGAGTGGAATCCCGAGGCGACACTGATGGAGAAGTCCAACAATGGGAAATGGACGGCCAAGCTCAAACTGGAGCCTGGACGCTACGAATTCAAGTTTGTCGTCGATGGTCAGTGGTGCTGCGAAGCCAACTGCCATGCGAGCGGTGAATGCCCACAATGTGTGCCCAATGACTTTGGAACCATGAATCGCGTTTGCGAAGTCGCCTGATTAAGTCTCACCACATTTACGATCGAGGATACGATGAACTCCCAACGAAACCGACTCGTCCATGTCGCGATCGCGGTTCTCATTAGTTTGCCACTGACCTCCATGGCGATGGCCCAGGAACCGAATGCCGCAACCGATGACGTGGATGTGCGGTACTTTCAAAAGAAGCTGGAGCTGGCGAAACATGATCGGGATACGGCGCTGAAAGCCAACCGCCGAATTCCCGGCATGAACTCAAAGCTGTCGCTGTTGAGGCTACAGAACCAGGTCGCCTACGCGACGAAGTTGGTCGAACATGCGGGAAAGCACGCCGACCATGATTTGCACAAGAGTCATTTGCAGTCGCTCAAGAACGACGTCATTCTTGCCGAGGAACAGCTTGCTTGGGCGAGAAAGGCGAGCGGCTATGTTCGCGAGGACCAGTTGAAGCGACTGGAACTCAACGCCCAACTCGCGAGATTGGCGTTGGAGCGAGCGGAACAGCCAGAAATCACGGCTGATCCCATGCAGCATTTGCAGTGGCAGATCGACCGCTTGCGTTCTGAATTGCTGAGCTTGCAGATCGAATTTGAACGCACGCGGTCGGGGCACTAGAAACTAGGCAATTCAATGATACAGAAGACAATCCAGTCGCATTGCCGTCACTGTGGTACGGATGTGACGTCGATACCACGTGGACGCCCAGTGCAGGGACCTAGTTGGGAACAGTCCGATGGCACGCCACGACCGCTAGGCGTTACATGGCTGGAGCAGGAACAAGCGTACAACTTCGCCATCCATGCAGGGAGTGCTCGCAGCGTCACGCTTTTGATGTATCTCAAAGACGAACTGCGTGTTCCATGGCACTCCGTCGTGCTTGATCCGCTGAAGAACAAGTCAGGTCCGATCTGGCATTGCCGTGTCCCAATGTCCGAAGCAGGCGATGCGGAATACTATGCTTACCAAGTCGATGGACCGGTCGAGGGTGCTGCTCTGCCCTGGCACGCTTTCGACCCAGAAAAGATTTTGCTCGATCCGTACTCGCGTAGCATTTTCTTCCCGGAATGCTTCAACCGCGAAGCAGCCCGCTCGCCCGGTTCTAATGCAGGTCGCGCTCCGCTGGGGCGGCTGGATGTTTGCCGTTGTCCGTTCGACTGGGGGAACGAGCCAAGGATTCGACATGGTTCGGATTTAGTGATCTACGAAATGCACGTGCGTGGATTCACACGCGATCCCTCTTCCAATGTTGATGCCAGCAATCGTGGCACGTTCGCTGGCGTCGTGGAAAAAATCCCGTACCTCAAGGAGCTTGGCGTCACTGCGGTTGAACTGATGCCGGCCTTTCAGTTCGATCCGGAGGACAATAACTATTGGGGCTACATGCCGCTGAACTTTTTTTCGCCCCATCACGCCTACTCGTCACACCACTCGTCATGCGAGCAACACAGCCAGTTTCGCGAGATGGTTCGTGAGCTGCACGCGGCCAAAATCGAAGTCATCTTGGACGTCGTCTACAACCACACATGCGAAGGCGATCATCGCGGGCCGACCTATAGTTACCGCGGAATCGACAACGACGTCTACTACGTTGCCTCAAGTGATCCCGCCTCGCCCTATGCAAATTTCAGCGGCACCGGCAACACTCTCGATACCTCGCATCCCACCGTCCGGTCGCTTATCGTCGATAGCCTGCGATACTGGGCAAAGGAAATGCATGTCGACGGATTTCGTTTCGATCTCGCGTCAGTCTTTTCAAGGGACTCGGAAGGCAACATCAATCTGCAACAGCCACCACTTTTCGATCAGATTGCGAGCGATCCCGATTTGGCGAACGTCCGCCTGATTGCTGAACCCTGGGATGCCGCCGGGCTGTACCAATTGGGCAGCTCGTTCCCCGGTCAAACTTGGATGCAGTGGAACGGTCGCTATCGTGACACGTTGCAGCGTTTCGTTCGAGGCGATGCGGGAATGGTGCCGGACCTGATGACAAGATTGTACGGCAGCAGCGACTTATTCCCAGATCACCCTTCACAGTCATTCCGGCCATTCCAGAGCATCAACTACGTCACATCGCACGATGGCTTCACGCTTTATGACCTCGTCGCCTACAACGACAAGCACAACGAAGCCAATGGCCAAGGCAACCAGGATGGCCCGAATGAATTCAGTTCCAATCACGACTGGGAAGGCGACGCTGATGCTCCCCAATCGGTGCGAGACTTACGCAAACGTCAAGTCAAGAACTTCTGTTGTCTGTTAATGCTTTCGGCTGGGACGCCGATGTTCCGCATGGGCGACGAATTCATGCAAACGCAGGGCGGCAACAACAATCCCTACAACCAAGACAACGAAACGAGTTGGCTTGACTGGCATCGACTCGAATCCAACCAAGAAGTGTTTCGCTTCTTCAAGCAGATGATCGCCTTCCGGAAAAAGCATCTATCCATTGGACGATCGACGTTTTGGCGAGACGATATCTGCTGGTTTGGTGCTGAAGAACCGACCGTCGACATGTCGGCTCAGTCGCGGGTATTGGCTTATCACCTGCGGGATTCACGGAACTGCTGTGGCGATCTGTACGTAATGATCAACGGCTCGAAGGAAGCACGTCCCTTTGTTGTGCATCCGCGAGATCGCGATTGGCAACGGGTCATCGACACTTCGCTGCCCAGTCCACTCGATATCCAATGCGACGAATCAAGCCCGGTCATCAACCAGCACGCCTACCGTGTCAATCCGCGCAGCGTGGTTGTCTTGGAGCAACCCACTTCACACACAGGAGATACACAACGATGAAAACTTATGCACTCTGGCTGACAATAGTTGTCGTGGCGGCTACCAACGCCGACGCAAAAGAATGGTCCGACTCGACCGGGAACTACAGTATTACTGGTGACATGATCGCTTTTAGCGACTCGACCGTGGTGCTCAAAAAGAAAAATAGTGACCTGGTGGCCGTGCCACTGAAGAAACTGTCGAAGCGGGACCAGGAATACGTTGACAAGGAAGCCGAAAAGCTTGGTCAATCGACCGGAAGCACGCAAGTTTGGACGCTGAAGTCTGGCTTGAAGATGCCGGGCCGAATCGTTGGCTTTGACAAGCACCCGGTCGTGATCCAACGACGACTTGGACGCGTTTACGTCAACAACCGCCGATTCGACAAGATGCCTGGTGTCTACCGAGCCATCATCCCCAAGATCGTGGAGCATTTCACAGGCGAAGAAATCGCTGGTGAAAAAGAACTTGAGAAATGGGCGAAGAAACTCAAAGGCGAGCCTCGCGCGTTTGAATGCGCTGGCGTGATGATTGAGCTAGAGGATGGCGATTTGTACTGTGCGCCATTCTTTCTGTTTACCGACGAAGTGGTGAACGTGCTCAAGCCAGGCTGGGAACGTTGGCTGGCGGCCAAAGAGGACTATGAAGCGAAAGAGCAGGAATCATTCCTCGCACATGCTCAAGCAGAAGCATACCAACGCCAACAAATGCGTGCACAGCAAATACAGCAGTTGCAACTCAATCTGCAAGCCTACGACGCGGGCGTGTTTGATCTCTGGGAGGTCACGATGGAACCACCGCCCGGCGTCTATGGTATGCCACTCAGTGTCGTCGTTCCGGCCCGCAACAACATCCAAGCCGCCGAAATCGCAAAACATCAAAATCCAAACTACGTCGTCGGCCCCATGAGAGTTGTGCCAAGGAGGAATTGAAAGTCCGGTGTCGGCACATGATGTCGTTTTGCCACAGTGAAGTTGGGACGATCACCAACTTCGCGGAAACACAGCGGACTCGCAACTGCGATGCCAAAGTGGGTTGGCAAAAACCGCGCAGCTCATTTCGCGGCAAGGGCATCGGGCGAACCATCCTCGAGGTCCGCGATCAACTGTTTCATTTCGGCGATCTCCCTTCTCTGGGCCTTGATGATCTCGTCGGCAAGTTCGCGGACTTGGTGGCCGCTGATTTCGGCTCGTTCTCAGGATCGCGATCGAGTGGTGCGGGACCATGTCTTTCTTGTTCATATACACGCCCAGGATGAATCCGAGCAAAATCATCGCCATCGTCGCCCCATCAATAACGCCAAGTAGAAACGCGTTTCGCTGCGGAAGACGTGATCGAAGGCGCAGGCATTCAATTACATCAGCCCGTACGTGGCGATCGGAACGACTCTTGACGACGTGTCGCCAACTTGATTGAGCCCAAGTCCCTCTTTGTGCCCGCGACTCGTCAGTTCTAGCTCACGACTAGCCTGCTCCAAGTCGAATCGTCAGTTGTTGAACCATCTGGTCATCAAATTCCAATTGGTCAATCTCGACTTCGCCGTTAATTTGCTCTATTACCCGTGCGTGCGGGTCGGAGTGTTCGTCAACGGGATGGCGAAAGACCAAGGTTGCATCGTTGGTGGCAACCCTTGCAAGTTCGTCAATCGCTTCGTTGCGAAGCGGTGTGCGTTCGACGACAATCGCTTTGACCGACGAATCCGGCAGCGGAATGTCCTCGGCTCGTTCGTCGATTCGATTCGGGATCGGCCGTCCCTTGTCAGGACCGAGCGTTTTTTCGGCGCTCGGATTGAGGTTCATTGCCGTCGCGTATCGGCCTTCGCCGCCAACGTCCAGTAACGCAATCATGTCACCTCTACAGCGATCTCGCACAAACGAATCTCCAGTCGGCATTCTTCAATCTCCAATTACAAGTAGGGGCAATAAATATCGGCCGCTTGCCAAAACTTGTGCGGTAGCGGAATCAGGATCATCGCCAGGATGACAAACGTCGCATAGCCAATCCATTGACGGCCGCTGCTAATCGGCGTGATGTCGTTCAATGGTGGCGTGCTGCGTCCGGCGATGAAGAATATGAACAGGGCGAAGAACAACAGTCCGGGCCAGACAAAGATTGCCAGTAGAAACAGAGACCACATTGCGACACTTCCGATCGTCTCGCCGACTCGCCGCCCGAACATCGCTCTTGCCATGTGGCCGCCGTCGAGCTGCCCAATCGGCATCAAGTTCAGCGCAGTGATGAATAAGCCCAGCCATCCCGCGAACGCCAGCGGGCTGAGTTGAACGAGATAGCCGTCTTGCAGTTGTTCGCCCAATGCGATCTTCGACAGCAGCGCGAACAGGATTGACGATCCGGCGGATGTGCCGTGGCCGAGCATTCCGCCAACGACTTCGGTTTCGGGCGGAAGAACTTCCGAACTTTGCAAACCGACCAGCAGTGCCGGTATCGCAACAACCAAACCGGCCAAAGGACCAGCCACGGCGACATCGAACAATGCTCGACGGTTTCGCGTTGGCGACTTCATCTGAATGAACGCCCCGAACGTCCCCAATGCAAACGGAATCGGGATGAAGAACGGCGGAGTGACATTCAGCCCGTGATGTTTCGCGGTGAAGTAATGACCGAGTTCGTGTACGCCGAGGATTAGTAGTAAACCGATGGAGTACGGCAAACCGACGGCGAAAGCCCCCGGTTGCTCCCATAGATTCACGCCCTGATGCAACGCTCCCGCGTAGGTCGTCGTCAAAAACGTCAACGCGAACAGCAACCAATGCAGCCAAAGCCGCGTCGGACGCTCCAACGTCGCTTCTTCGGTTGGTCGATTCATCAATACGATTGCCGTACCGAGTTCGTCGTCCTGCTGGATCAACGGAACCGCGTTCTCGCCCAGTTCGCTTTCGAGTCTCTTTAACGCTTCGTCGGCTGGCATGTTCAACCGGCCGCGAAACAATCCGACGCCCTGCTGCCGCGTCGCGACTCGG
>NZ_DDGH01000086.1:31075-31289 GCF_002337565.1 Rhodopirellula sp. UBA1907
TCCATCACCGACGCGATGGCCGGTGGGTGTTCGCCGTTGGGAATCAACCGCACACCGTCGTCGGCGACGGATTCCTCGTCGGTCCTTCCCGCTGTCCGGCCGGCAACCGCCATGCTCGCGATCATGTAAAAACACAGCAACAGGATGATCCACATCCAAAGCACGCTGTGCATGCCACCGCCGCTGGCCGTCAGCAGGAACACCAGCGGGATCG
>NZ_DDGH01000086.1:31476-40081 GCF_002337565.1 Rhodopirellula sp. UBA1907
AGCAGGAACACCAGCGGGATCGCAAGGCAAAGAATCCAGAGGATGGAAAGCCAGGGTGAATGGTTGGTCCGTGTGGTCATGGCGTACTCCTATGTTGCGTGTTGCTTTTTCTGTTGGTCGTTGTGTTGATGTTCATCATCGGAATCATCGACGCGGGCCAGGAACCAACGTTCACCGGCGAAGATCAAGATGAAGCCGACAATGGAAACCCAGATCACCAACATGTCGCTGGACGCCTTCATCCATACGAACGCGCCGAGAATGACAATGTCGAGCGCGATCGCAGTGACAAGGATGGCGGTGTTCGCTTTGACATCTTCTTTCAAATGCCGTAGCACGCCCCAATGAATGGCAACGTCCATGACGAGGTAGAAGATCGCTCCGAGTGATGCGATGCGCCCCAGGTCAAAGAAGGTCGTTAGCGCGATGGCGATCACGATGGTGTAAACGAGCGTGTGTTGTTGCATATCGCCGGGCATCCCGAAATGCTTGTGCGGCACAAGCTTCATTTCGCTCAGCATCGCCAGCATCCGCGACACAGCGAACGTGCTGGCGAGCAATCCCGAGATCGTCGCGATGACGGCCAGACCCACCGTGAAGTAACGGCCCCACTGCCCGAACGCGGGTTCGGCGGCTTTCGACAAAGCGTAATCGCGGTGTTCGATGATCTGCGAGACGCTCAGATTGCCGGATACGGCCAATGCGACGAGAAGGTAGATGATCAAACAAATCGACAGCGACCAAATGATTGAGCGACCAATGTTCTTGGTTGGCTCTTTGATTTCCGAGCCGCTGTTGGTGATCGTGGTGAAGCCCTTGTAGGCAAGTAATGCCAACGCCGTCGCAGATAGAAAACTCGTACCCGACGTTCGTTCGGTCGCGCCGATCGACTCGAACGACAATCCAGAAACGTACAAACCGGCCCCAGCGAAAATCAGAATGCCACCGATTTTGATGGCCGCCGTCACGAGCGAGAACTTGCCGATGAAACTCGTGGACATGATGTTGATTAGAAACACGACAATCAGTAGGCCAACTCCCAACGCCGGCGTCCAAAACGCGGTGTCTTCGACATTTATCAATTGCAGCGAGTAGGTTCCGAACGTCCGCGCGACGAGACTTTCGTTGATGACCATTGAAAAGTACATCAGCAGCGCCATACCCGCCGTTACGGTGCCTTTGCCGTAAGCCTTCATCAGAAACATTCCGATGCCGCCAGCCGATGGATACTTTTGAGCCATCTTGACGTACGAATACGAGCTGAAGCCGGCAACGATCGCAGCAGCAAGAAACGCGAGCGGAAAGAGGCCACCGACTTGCTCAGCCACCTGCCCGGTGAGCGCGAAAATTCCAGCCCCAATCATCACACCGGTGCCCATCGCGACCGATCCGGTCAACGAGAGACTGTTTTCTTCGTATTGGTTGCTTCCGGAGGATTCTTCGCTCATGCTTTGTCTAGTTGGGAGAGTGGGGGCAGGGAGAAAGGGGCCCGATAGAGACCTACATCTCACACGGGCGCCAAATAACATGCCACGGTATCGGATCAGTTTGGATTCGTTACGTTGTCCACTACTGAATCTTGTGCTTGCCTAGATGCGTATAGGTTCGTTTGTGAGTCTGCCGTCGCTGGAGATAGTCAGTAGCTGACCTGGAGCAACCTCGGTCCACAGCGGTTGATCGCTCAGTGGTTCCGAAGCGATCACTGTGGACGCTGCTCGACTAGGTTTCTGTTGATGAGTCCCCGTCGTTTTCATCAGAAACTCACCGTCTTCACATTCGCAACCTTCGCCCTGAGCGACAAACAAGCTGCGGGGTATTGCGTTGTCGGAAGCGAATCGTGTCGCGACGACCTCGCGACCATTCGTCACCGCTAAGTTCAAAAAGTTCGGTTCTTCGATTTTCTGTTCAGTTCGCGTTCGCTCGGCCCTGCGAATCACGTTTTGGACCGCTTCGGACATTGGACCGATCCCATTTGAATCGCCAAGCTCGCCAAGAAACAATGCGAACATCAATTCCGAATCGGTTTGACCACGAACTTGATCGTATGATTCATCACGAAGAGTTTGCATCCAACCACGGCGGACTTGGTGATAGTTTGCCACCGAACCGTTGTGCATGAACGCGAAACGACCGCCAACGAACGGATGACAATTCGCTTGAGATACGTCGGTGTCGCCGGTGGCGGCACGAACGTGGGCCAGGATCAAATGGCTCTTAGAAACCTCGGCGAGTTGCTGCAGGTTTCGATCATTCCAAGCCGGTTGCGTCGATCGGAACAGTGCTGGCGAATCCGACAAGTCCGGTACATACCACGCCAAACCGAACCCGTCGCCGTTGAGCGGTTGTTCGCCCAGTTGACTCTGGAAACTCTGGTGAATGATCGAGTTCTTGGGGCGTGTCGTCAGGGTGTCGATGGTGATCGGCTCGCCGCGGTAAAGGACGAAACGGCACATCTAGGCCGACTCCGATTTCAAGCCGAAGTTGTAGACGATCGCCAAAGTGAAACCACACAACCATCCAGCAAGAAAACTCAAAACCAAACTCGCGGCCGACTCCCACAATGGAATGTCCCACCGCATGATCGAACTGGCATCCAGGCCGTGAAAAAACACGTTGAACAACCAGACGGTTGTCTGCTGCGGCAACAGATTCATCGTCAAAATGCACAGCAAGTAAAACAGGGACCAAGAGGTACCGAGGCCGAGGCCAAATCGCATGGGTGACAGTTTCTGCATCGCTTTGCCTTCGGTTAGAATTGAAGACTTGATTGGGTGACCTAACGAAAACGGGTCGTATCAGTGATGACTGATGCGACCCGTTTGGGATGGAGTCAAAGAGAGGGGGAGTCTCAGGGAGATGGGGAAAAATTTGTACTCCGTGAGTCCCAGCTCGCTTCACATCAGTGCTTGTGATCGCCGTGTCCGTGCGCGGCGTGATCGTGGCCTTCAAGTGTTCCGGCTTTGATCAGCTTTTGGGCTTTTGCCAATGTTCCGGACGGGTCGGCTTGCGCCTTCTTCGTGCAGCCGCCACAGCACAAGTAGACCGGCTTGCCGTCGATCTCCAGTTTCAGCGGTGCGCCCATTGAGCCGAGGAAGCTCGTGTTCGCGACGGCGCAATACTTTTGTGCTTCGACTGCCATGCGTTCTTCCATGGGCAGCTTGGCGAGCGTCGCCGTTGAATCACGCAACTTCATGACCGTCTTGACCGTTTTCTCGCCACCCTTCGTGGCGTCGTCTACGCATGCTTTGCAGCACAAGAAGACCGGCTTGCCTTCGATCATCACTTTCAGAGGTGTGCCCATGGAGCCGAGGCGGTCGTAGGTCATGATCGGGCAGAAGCGTTGAGCCTTCGCGTATTTTTGGTCCTCGGCCGAAAGCGTCGACAAAGCCGTTTCGATCTTTTTCTCAGCCTTCATCATGGCCTCGTGATCGTGGCCCGCGTGGTTGTGCTCTTGAGCCACCGCGGACAGTGAACCAACGCTGCTGATAAACAATCCAAGGGCCAGCGAAAACAAAAGGGGTGATCGTTTGATCGTCATTCGGAGAATCCTTCGATTCAGGGTGGGGAAACCAATTTTTCGCGATCGAGCCGACACTCGACACTATTTGGGTGATCACGAAACAAAACGTTGTACGTTGCCCGGTTAGATGCTTGGCCTGATCGGATTCTTCACAGGAACTCCGAATCTTTTTTGAGATCCGCGCGTCTGAAGCATTCGTGAATTGCCTGGAGGCCCACCAGAGCCAAATGCCAGCAAAGTGCGGCAGTCTGACCGATCTCAATTTTCTGTGAAGGATTCGACGACTCGGTGCATCCAACCGGCCATGTTCACCTTTCCGAAACCCCACTAAGAGATTTTGATGATGAAAATGTTCATGGCTGCGGTAGCACTGGCTGGATTGATCGGCGTCCCCGCCCAGGCGAATGCTGGTTGCGGATGTTCGGGTGGTGCTCAAGCGACAGTCGCCACTAACGCTCCGATCGCCTCGTACTACTCAGGAGGCGGGTTTCCGATCGCATCGCCCGCTTATCAACCAGCCCCGAGTCAGTACGGCCCAAGCGACTATTCCGCTGCGCCCTTCTACTCGAATCCCCCTGCCTACTCGAATCCGCCCGCCAATTACGCGGCACCGCGCGCTGCGATGCCAATGAACGCGCGAACAACCATGCCGGCTCAGCACTCACCTGCCTCGTCACTGGCGACTTCGCCGTTTTCTAATCTCACCGGCAACGTCCCGAGCTGCTGTGCTGGCGGAGGATCAAGTTGCTGTGCCGATGGCGGTTCGAGTTGCTGCCAAAGCAAGACTGGCGAAGCACCAACAGCATTGCCCACGATGATGCAGCTCAGCACGTCCGGGAGCGCACCCTTGCAAGGCCAGCCCGCTGCACCTAGCAGCAATCAGGCACCTCCTATGCCCATGTCCAATGCAGTGTCCGCGCCCACGACCGGTTCAGCTCCGGTCGCCAATGATCCGCATGCTGGTCATCAGCATTGATTGACGGTCTCAACGTCAAACCAACGACGGATCGAACGTGAGGGCATGAGTAGTTCGCCCACCAAGCCAACAAACGCCACCTCGAAACACATTCCAGAATTGGATGGGGTTCGAGGTTTGGCGATTTTGCTCGTCACGCTCTATCGCTTTAGCCGCGACATTCCGATCGACACCCGGCTCGGTGGCTTGCTGCACGATGCGCTCACCTTGGGGAGTCGCGGCGTCGAATTATTCTTCGTTCTATCTGGCTTCCTAATCACCGGAGTGTTGCTCGACGCAAAATCGACAACCAATCGGTACCGCAATTTCTTGGCCCGCCGAAGTCTGCGGATTTTTCCGCTCTACTTCGTCGCTCTCACCATCTTCGTCGTCATCATCCCGATTTTGACCGGTCGCGATAACCCGTTTGAGCAAGCGACCGACAAGCAGTTCTACTTGTGGACGTACCTAACCAACGTTCACATGAGCCTGGCTGGGCAATGGAACTTTGGACGCCTGGATCACTTCTGGTCACTGGCGGTGGAGGAACACTTCTACCTGATTTGGCCGACGATTATTTTCACGGTGCCGAACCGATGGTTGCTTCGGGTGGCGACCATCGGATTCGTCGTCTGTTTATCCAGCCGAATCGCATTTGCGGCGATGAGTCAAAATGACGTTGCGACCGACGTCTTCAGCTTCTTTCGCTTTGACGCCATGTTGATCGGAGCCATGCTGATCATCCATCAGCGAACGCGAAGCGACGGAAACGATCGAACAGTCGGTATCAACCGCCTGCGAATTGGGCTTGTGGTCACTGCACTAGCGACGTTGGCAATCGCGCTTTTCAACAGGCGTTTTTTAACCGCTGCTGAGACTGCGTTTCCGGTGACGTTTGCCTTGCTGATTGCGGTCGTATTACGACCGGAAAGTCGCATGAACCTGGGACGGTTGTTTCGATCGTCGTTGCTGCGTTCGCTGGGAAAGTACAGCTACGCGATGTATGTCTTTCAAAGCCCGCTAATTCCATTGGTGGCAATGTTGCCTTCTTCGATGAGTGTCTTTGAGCGATTCGGGGGTGATGATTCAATCATCGCTCATCTGTGCTACATCGCATTCATGTTTTTGTTAACCTACGGGATCGCTCTGCTGAGCTGGCACATTCTGGAAAAACACTGCTTGCAACTGAAGCGGCACTTCAAAGTGGCCTAACCGCAGGGACAGAGGGTGGGCGTCAAACGGAGAGCCTCGATACCCTGGGGGAGTATGCGGCTTAGGCGAAAAACGTCGCCCGATGACGAGCCATTTCGTGGAAACACCGGCATCCTGGCGTACGACGCTGAAGCTGCTGGTGAGCAACTGTCGATGCCACGAACACGGATGAATTAGGTTGCTCCATCACACGGAATGAAGGGAAAGAAAAATGTTGCGAGCACTCAAAGTCACGCTGGTCGTGACATCTTTGGCAGTGGCTGTGGGTGTCACAGGTTCTGCCTCGTCTGCATTAGGCCAAGAGCACGCGGGACATCATGCGGCAAACAAAGTCGTCGTGGACGCTGATATCTTGTCTGCCTTCGTGAATAAGCCTTGCGAGAACTTTCAGCTAGCGAGGAAGCATTTTCTCTCCGGCAACAACAAGAAAGCCGCATCGTCGCTGCGAACCGCGTTGGCGTTTTTGCGGCTCGAAGCGGCTCGTGCCGACGCAACATCTCAGGTGGCGATCGAGAAGTCGGTCAATGACCTGAAGCTGTTGGCGTCAGCGGTTGAGCGTGGCGAGGTTCAGGCGTATAGCGAACTGCAACGAGCCTTTGTCGAAGCACACGTCGCACTGGCTTCACACCACTGCGTCCAGAGCGACACCTGCTGCTGTCAATTGGAGAAGGACGGGGCCGATGGCGATGTGACTTGCGTTTGCCGGGAACTCAACGCGGCCACCATTCACCTCGAACAGGCGACGATGTGGCGAAATGGCAAGTTGGCTGAGTTGGTTCAACCGACGTACGACGAGTCACACTTTGCCGAGATGGAGTCAATGGGTTTCAGCAACTCAATGGCAACACACAAGAAGGACGCGAATCAAAACCGATTCTTGTCCAACATGAAACAACGCATCGGTAGCTTGCACCAAAAGCTCGAAGCGTTCACAGGACGGAAGATTCAATTGGCACGCCCGCACGAAATTGATGCCTTCGGCGGGATGGATTTGAGATAAACCAATTCACTCGATAGCGCGTCAAAGCAGCCCGCTTCCCAAAACTGGGGTATTTCACCAATCCTCAATGTTATGTTGCGTTGTATTGGCCGATCAGCATCATTTCGCCGATCGGAAGCGGAATGACTTTTGATCGTAGCCGGGATGGGATTAAGTTCCCGATGGTACTGAGCACTCGGTGAATCATCGAGTTGTATTCAGCGAATTGGACGAGCGAGTAGTCGAACGTCAATGGCTTGTACATTCGGCAAGCCGCTTTGACGGTGAATCCTTCTTCTTGGAGTAGCAGGCTTAGATTCTGGCGATTGAAATAGTGCAAGTGTTCTTCAGGAATGTAAAAATACCATCGCGATCCCATCAACCGGCGGGCCATCGAGTTTAGGTCGGGAAGTGTCAGGACGATATGCCCGCCATCGCGAACTCGCATGCGCAAATCATGAATGAAGTTACGAGGGTCCAACACATGCTCAATCACGTCAAATGCCGTGACGGTATCGAAACGGGCATCGTCAGGTAGCGAATCAACCGTCCCACAGTGAACGTTCAGGCCGGCCTTCCGAGCGAGTTCCACAGCCGTTTCCGAAAGTTCGACACCTTGGGCATCCGCACCATTCTCCTTGGCAACCGCCACAAACGTTCCGTCAGCACACCCAACATCCAGCCATCGACCGCCACTGGCGCTCGGGACGTATCGGCTTAGTTCTGACAGACGGCTATGAGCCGTCATGCGTTTCATCGTTTGAGCGGCAGCAAAATCGCTATACATGCCCGCCGAATAGCTTTCGTCGTAGTACTTTTCCAGTTCGTCAACCGTTGGCAACGGATACAGCAACTCACCAGCGCACGACATGCACCGCCAAAAATCACGGCCCTTTTTCTCGAAGCGAAACCGAAATTGAGCAATCCCACAAACTGGGCATTGCAAGTTGATCTTACGTGTGGACTGCATTTACGGCTCAAAACGACGCGAATGAACAACTGCAACGGAGCTTCGGCAGTTTTGAACTGTACCGGATAAGCCCATAGCAATCGGTCCGTTCGTAACTTTCAAGTCTAAGGGTGGGTGTGTGTGGAATGATCATCGACGGCGGGCGTCGCGGAAGACGCGGACTCTAACGGCTCGGCGTCCAAAGTCGGTGGTCCGATCGGATCGCCATCTAATCTTGCGATCAAGTCTGACGCCAAGCGATCGCCCGGTTCCAGTTCCAACGCCTTGGATAACTCTCTCTTGGCGTAGTCGGCATGGTTGTCCAAGTACAGGAAATGGTAGCCTCTGACGAACCTCGCCGCCGCGTCATCGGGGTTCTCGGCGACAAACTTGTTGAGACGATTCATGGCTTCGGTATAGCTGCCATCGCGGTACAAATTCCGCCAATTCTTGACGTGGTAACCAAGTTCACTCAAGCCGCCGATGGAGGCGGCGCGATGAATTGTCAACGCGGAACCGCGATAGTCACTCGAAGCGAACAATGCGTGGGCGAGCAACAATTGAAGCTGGACGTTTTCTGGATCTTCGACCAAAGCGTGACTAACCAGTTTCGCCGCTTGACCGAACTGCCCGGCACGGAATGCAGCTTCGGCAGATAGTCGATACGATTCATCCGAAGGGCTGTTCGATGAGGCTGTAGCGGATGCAGCGTCTGGAATCGCCGGCTTCGCAACGGAATAACTTTGCGGCGTTTGCGATGAACCGGCAACGTAAACCGAAGCGGGAGCCGAGGAGTAAAGACCGGCATCATAATACGAGTACGGATAAACGCCCGCATAGTATCCCCCATAGGTATCGTAGTGGGGATAGTACACGTGATGACCGATACCTGATCCCAAGTGGAAACCCAACCCAATTCCGTGCCCGTAGCCGCCATGCCCTAAACTGCTGTAACCATGACCAAGATTGTGATGGGTGGACAAACCATGC
>NZ_DDGH01000086.1:40293-42409 GCF_002337565.1 Rhodopirellula sp. UBA1907
ACCGCCAAAACCGCTGTGCCCGCCAAAACCGCTGTGCCCACCGAAACCGCCGTGCCCTCCGAAGCTACCGTGGCCGCCTCCCCCACCGTGGCCCCCACCATGCTGTGCCATCACGGCGGACTGGAACCCTATTCCAAAAAAGAAAACCGAAACCAGTAGGATTTTTAGATGCGTGCGTCTCATTGTGAGCGCCTTTCGGTGCCAGCAGCGATCGATGTGGCACGCGATCGATCCACCAAGTGATGCTCGGCGGAATACCGTGATCGCGAGCTTCCGTCTGGTTCGATGCTCGGCAGCCCGGCATTCTTCAGTAAAACCGCACCGATTTCGCCAACTTCTTATTCGGCGGTGTGGTCATGCGTCTCTTCGGATGGGGAAACGTCTTTTTGCGATCCGCCGTCACTCGATCCATGGCTGTCGCCGTGCGAGTGTTGGTGACCATTTCCCGTAGAAGCCCCATCGGCGCGCCAGAACGCCACAGCAAACACCAGAACCAGTGCCATCAGGACGGTGGCGACCGTCAGACGTCTCCGCCACAAGCTACTGGCGCTCGTCGGTGCTGTGTCATGAGCAAGCGAAAAAGATTCCGTGTGAATTTGGCGATGCGATACCCCGCGATCCCGCAAGACTTCGATCACCTGCTTCGTCATCGCCTGCGGTCCGCACACATAAACGCCGGTCGTTGACTCAATCTCGCCGAGCAATCGCTCGATCTTCTCGGCATCTATATGACCACGCTCGCCGGACCACGATTCATCGGCATTGGACAACACGTGCGTCAAAGTTAAGGGCGGAGATTGAGTTGCCTGCATTTCAGCCAATTCGTCAGCAAACACGATGTCCGCTGCTGTTCTGTTGGCGTACAGAAACCGCACGTGTTTTTGACTTCCGGTATCCCGCATATGTCGCAGCATACTCATCAACGGCGTCACACCGATCCCGCCGGCAACGAACACGAATGCATCTTCATTGGCATGCCTCAGGTGTGAAAAATGCCCGAAAGCCCCTTGGACAATCACGGCGTCATCCGGCTCAATCGACTGAATCTTGCTCGTGAAATCGCCCGAAGCCTTGATCGTTGATTCGACGTAACCTTCCGCAGTGGGGCTGGACGCAATCGTGAAATGGTGTTCTTCGGGTGGAACGGCCCAGGAGTCGGGAAATGTCAAGAACTGAAACTGGCCCGGCAGGTGACCGGCAGTCCAATTTCCAGCCCCCGCCAAGCGAAATGTCCAAACGTCCGGCGTTTCTTGCCGCACCTCGACGACACGCATCGGTTGGCTGGCGAGTTGCCTGGGGCGAATCCAGCGATGCCAAACCAAAACGGAAATGGCCGCCCCGCCAAGTAAAATCCAGAGCGATCGCATCGGCCAGGTTTGCAGGTCGCCTCCGGCAAACCAACTATGCACTAAAGTCAAGCCGATGATCGCAACGGCCAAAACATCATGCGTCATTCGCCAGCGTTCATAACTCAGCTTGAGTGCAGTCCGAAAAACGGAGACGACGATGTGAGTGATTAGCGCCAGCAGCCCAAGCTTGCCCGCCCAGATGTACCAGGGTTGGCTCCATCCATAGATCAAACTCCAATCGCCCTCTCCGACGGCGAGCAACACCGGGTGCAGCAACAGCAAAGCGATTGCAAGAAGCCCCATCGAGCGGTGAAAAAGCATCACCTCGCTGAGACTGAACACATTGCAGATCCATCGCAACCGGCCCGCCAGCACAAATTGCAACAGTAGAATTCCGATGCCGACCAAACCACCATTTTTGGCAATCTCGCTCAGCAACGAGTGGTCGGTATGCGGCACGGCAAGCACCGCCACCAAGACGGGCGAAACGATTGCAACAAAATACAGCGTTGCCAGCAGAACGGAAGCGAACGGTTGCCGAATTTCACCAGGGGAGTTCATGAGCTTCGATCAACCTGGTTCGCTTTGTTCATTTTCAGTAGTGCCCGCCGGCTCGGACAACGCAACGTGTCAGTGACTATGCCCATAGTGCCCGTCGGAGCCTCCGTAGCCACTGCCCGACGAGGCACAGCCGGAGGCCGAGACAGTTAAAGCGAAGGCGACCATCAAAAAGGCAGCGAAAAGTAAGAACCTATCCGAGAACCCCG
>NZ_DDGH01000047.1:0-27132 GCF_002337565.1 Rhodopirellula sp. UBA1907
ATCCAGCAGGATCACGCGGTTGGTCCGGGCGGGTGAGATCGTCGCCGTGCTCGGCAAAAACGGCAGCGGCAAAACGACGCTGTTCCGAGTCCTCAGCACACTGCTGCCAATTCAACGCGGCAGCGTCACTTTGGATGGACTGAACATTGCCGAACACGTGGACGCCGTTCGCAGCCGCATCGGAATCATTTTTCAGTCGCCCAGTTTGGACATCAAACTGACGGTCGATGAAAACCTTCGCTGCCAAGGTGCGTTGTACGGTTTGTCAGGACGCGAGCTGTTCAATCGCTGCGATGCTCTGCTGGAACAGTTCTCGTTGACTGATAGACGTCGAGATCTTTGCCAAACACTTTCCGGCGGACTGAAACGACGCGTCGAACTGGCGAAGGGCTTGCTGCATCGACCACGAGTCATGCTGCTGGACGAACCCAGTACAGGGCTCGACCCGGGAGCTCGCCTGTCGCTGTGGGACGCACTGCAACAATTGGCCAACGATGGCGTGGCCGTGCTGCTGACGACTCACTTGATGGAAGAGGCCGCCAAGGCCAACCGCGTGATCCTGCTGGATCAGGGCAAGAAAATTGCCGACGACGCTCCTTCGCGATTGCGAGCGGACTTGGGTGGCGGCGTGCTGACCATCGTCCCGGATGATCTGGCAGACGCAAAAGCAATCTTGAAGCGTGAGCTGAATTTGGAAACTCAAATTGTCGGCGAAACACTCCGCATGCCATGCGATGCACCGGAGATCGTCGCCAAAGTCTCAGATGCACTGGGTGATGCCGTTCAGTCGATCAGCATCGGGCGTCCAAATCTTGAAGATGTGTTCGTCGCTCGAACGGGGAAACAATTCCAATGAGTTCTCCTGCAATGACCGACTCCGGCATGACCACCTCCGCTCGCATGGGCGCCGCGTGGATGTTGGCGCGACGCGAATGGACGCGGTTCTTTCGCCAACGAAACCGCGTGACCGCCGCGATCGTGCAACCGCTCTTGTTTTGGTTGCTGTTTGGAACCGGGCTGCGAGGCTCGTTCGAATCAGCCGGAGGCGAAAGCTTCTCGCAATTCTTTTTGCCGGGCACAATCGGACTGATCGTCCTTTTCACCGCCATTTTCGCGACGATCTCAGTGATCGAAGATCGCCGGGAAGGCTTCATGCAATCGGTGCTGGTTTCGCCCGCGGGACGTTTCCCCGTTCTGGTCGGCAAAGTGCTCGGTGGAGCCGCGATTGCCTGGGCACAAGCGTTGATCTTTTTGCTGCTAGTGTACTTGGTCGGTGCGGCTTCGATCGCATGGACGTTTCCTTGGCTGCTGTTGCTATTGGCAATCATCGCGATTGCGATGTGCGCACTTGGAATGATCGTGGCCTGGCCGATGGAAAGCACACAAGGCTTTCACGCGATCATGATGCTGGGCTTGATGCCGATGTGGTTGCTGGCCGGAACGTTCTTTCCGATTCCCGCATGGAGCCCCTCTGGACCGGTCATTGAATCCGGGGCGGCGACGATGGGCGATTGGGGCGGCTGGGTGCTCGCAGGCATCATGCAACTGAACCCACTGAGTTATTCAATGCTGGAACTGCGTCGTCTGCTGAATCCCACCTTGGATTTGTCATCGGCTGGATTTGCTCCCTCTTCGATGACATGCTGGACCGTGACTGTGATTGCCACGATCGTCGTTGTGGTGATCGCATGGCGTCTGATGCGAGGAAGCCGAAAGGCCGATACGATGGTTTGATCCATCGACGCTGATGTCGATCACGATCCAAATTGAACCGCGTCCTTTCTCCACATTTTCGCAATACAGCAATGGAATTCATCTGGAACGACGGCGGACGATCCTCGGCGGGATTCGTTGGCTTGGCAGGAGACTGTGTGACCCGAGCAATCGCGATCGCCACGGGAACAAGCTATCGCGACGTCTACCAATCCCTGGGGAAATCCGCGAACAAGACCGTTCGCAACGGAGTCAGCAGCTCGGTCGGGGATGAATACCTTCGCGCCAACCTGTGGCACCGACACCAGGGCAACGGACGTCCATTCCAAGCCGAACATTTGCCTCGCGGTGTCGTGGTTGTGCATCTTGAGAAACTCAACACGCGGCGCGGAGGCCACTTCTGCTGCCTCATCGATCATGAGATTCATGACACTTGGAATCCAATGGACGATGGCGACTATGCCATCGTGAACTACTGGACGTTCACGGGTGCAACGTCTGATTCAAAGTTGCCCGCCATCGGTCCTCAACGACCGCAGGACAGCGAACAACTGCTGACTCAAAACGAATTCGAAAAGATCCTTCGCCGCTTGCGTGCCCTGGACACAACCGCCAGCAACCACGCCAGCACGGAAGGTGAAAAACGAAACGCGTTGCGAATGATGCAAAGCCTGATGCTGCGTCACAACTTGTCTCGCGAAGACATCACCGAAGACGACAACATCGAAAGCGTTTCCTACACACGAATGGCTTGCCCGGTGAACGGACGCCGAGCGTGCGCGTGGGAAAAGGCGCTGGCAGCGTACGTCAGTGGAGAGATCTTCCCGATGGTGCAGTGGTACTACGGCCGCAAACAAAACCGAACGTTGTTTTGGTTCTACGGTCCCGTCGACGATGTCAAAAACTGCATCCTGCTATTTCGCGAATTGTTGCTGACCATCGCGACCGCTGCTCAATTGCAATACGGCGGGCATTCTCGCGGCAGCGGCGCGTCATATGCAGAAGGCTACGTGGGTGGAATGCCCAAACAAGTTTCGCAAACACCGAGCGCGATGACCGAAGACCAAGCCTTCAGTCAATCGGCGTTGATCCACGCTCGCACACTCGCGGTCAAACAAGCCGCTGTGGATTGGCTCAAACTCGAGTGCGGCATTTCGCTGGTGATGTCGAGAGGCAACGGCCGAGACCAACACGATCCAGATGCAGCCAACCGCGGGCAGCGACATGGCTCCAAACACGACCTAGCCACCGTTACCGGGCGGAAACGGATTGGCCACTCACAGTAGCCGATGTGATCTCAATGAATTAGCGATCGGATGAATTCGATGGCCATGTCATTGTAAACTGTTTCATCAAACTTCTCGTCGCCATGACGAGCACCATCGACCTGGACCAATTGGCTCTCAACACCATTGACTTTCAACATGGAATCCAAGTAGATGCTTTGCATCATCGGCACGCGTGAATCAAGGTCACCGTGAAAGATCAAGAACGGCGGTGAGTTCTTGCTGACATAGTTGACCGGAGAAGCGGCTCGGGCGAGGTCAGGTCGCATCAATGGCGAATGCCCCAAAAATCGAGCCTCAGGCAAAGCATCGTTCTCAAAATCGATTTCACCGCGTTTGGACTGCAACATGATCAAGTCGGTCGGTCCGTAGAAGTCGACGACGCCCAAAATTGTGCCCATCTGCAGAGTAGCATCCGTCACGAAATCCTTGCCGCCACCGGTGAGACCGGTGCCAATCAACGAAGCCAAGTGGCCTCCCGCGGAGGTCCCCAATATGACCGTGCGTTCGGTATCCAATCCAAACTTCTCTCGATTGCGATTCAAAAAAGCGATGGCATCGGTGCAGTCCAAAACGGGCTCAGGAAACGATGCTTGGCTGGACAATCGATACTCGATCGTAACGAACGCCATCCCTTCCTGCAAAATTCGCGATGTCAGTTGGTCAAATCGGTGCAAGTCGCGAGCTTTGTTTCCACGCATCCAAGCACCGCCGTGGATCCAAATGGCGGTTGGCAGTTGCCGCTTCGTTTCATTCTTCGGCAGCAGCAGATCTAGTTTTAACTCCAGACCATCCACCTCTTTGAAGACAACATCGCTGATGTACTCGGTGCCGGCGGGCAATTTCGTTTCGATGAACTCTTGATCCAGCACGGGTGGTGTTTCGGTGCGCGTGCGACCACCACCGGATCGTTCACCACCTCCACCTCGCGACCGTTGCCCCTGCTCTCCATTGCCGCGTCTTCCCCCAGCCTCTCCCTGCCCGCGTTCGGACCGGTCATTCTGAGAGTTCCCACGGGCCGGCGAACCGGTTCCTGGACGCTGAGCCGAACCAATACTCGATCCGAGGCAAAGAATGAGAATGGAAACAGCAAAATGAGCGAACAAACGCTTCGAAAATAGAGAATTCAAGAGCACGAGTCTTTTGGGGCGTATGCTGGGTCACTGAGCAATCAGGCGACCCTGGGGCAATGTCTCAATCGCCAGCGCAACGAATTGCGCGGTCGATTTCGAAATAGTAGCTCGAAAGACTCGTTAAGAGCACCAACTCGACGGTTTTGCCCCACAGATTTCTGTGAACACGGGTCTGTCAGTGACAATCAGTCATCAATGCATTCGCAAAACAACGGTTAAGAGAATTGCACGGCTTCACTACAATGAAATAGGTCGGTCACCGACCGTTCGGCTCGAAAACGAGCCTGAGCATACCAACTCCTAATCAGGGCAATTCGCCATGAAAATAGTCACTCACATCGCGTTGATCCTCGTTGCCGGGGTTGCCCTTGGGCTGATCGGTCGGCAACTGCGTAGCTCGACCGTTCCCGCCGATGGCCCAGGGCCGGGCGAAGTCATCTACGGCAACGACAACGCGGTGGCGGACAACGCGACGCTGCGTCCCGAGGACGTTGCCAACGACACTCCGTCCAAACCGCCCAAAGACGTCGAATGGCTCAGCGAATTCGAACTGCTCGAACGCAGCGGCGAAATGGTTTCGACCAACGACCTGAAAGGGTCACCGTATGTTGTCAGTTTCTTCTTCAGCACTTGCCCCAGCATTTGCGTGTCTCAGAACCAAAAGCTAAAAGAATTGCAGGACGAGTTTGAAGGGCAGGGCGTTCGTTTTGTCGCGATCTCGGTCGATCCTGAAACCGACACACCCGAGGTTTTACGCGAATACGCCGCGAGATTTGGAGCTGATCCAGAGCAATGGTTGTTCTTGACCGGTGAACTGAATTACATCCGCCGCATCGGTGCAGAGATTTTCCAGCAGCCCGTCAACAAGCAATTTCACACCGAGCGTTTTGTCTTGGTCGATCCGAATGGGAAAATCGAGGGCTTCTACAATTGGCCTGAAAAACGTCAACTGGCAGCACTGAAAGAGAGCATCAAATCCATGCTCCAGGAAGAAGCCTCCTCGAAGAAGTCTTGATTCATGTGGGATACACTGGCGGCCAATTTGCCGCACCTCAACGCGGCCTTGAATTTGATCGCGACAATCTTGCTCGCCCTCGGCCTTTACTACATCAAGAATGGCCGGGCGAAAATTCACAAACAGATGATGCTGCGTGCGTTCGGCGTCAGCATGGTGTTCTTGTTGTGCTATCTGTTCCACAAATTCGCGTTGTACCAATCGACGGGTGAATTCAACCGTCGTTTTCCCACGGACGCTCCCGATGCCGCTCGGTACACGTATCTGTCGATTTTGATCCCGCACATTTTGTTGGCGATCTCGGTACCGTTCCTGGCGTTGCGAGCGATTTACCTGGCCAAGAACGGCCGCATCGTGGCTCACAAAAAACTGGTTCGAATTGCCTATCCGATTTGGATGTACGTTTCCGTCACCGGCGTCCTGGTCTACTTGATGCTCTACCAACTGTACGCGTGACAAACTGAAACAATGGATTGCCGCGAACGTTGGTGCGGCAATTGCGTATTGAATGCTGTGGCGCAGCGAGTGCCTGCCCAATTGGCTATTTGCCGCTGAAAATGAGCATTTTCGGCTGTCAGAACGGCTGATTCTCGGCGTTTGGCGGCCCTTCTCAGAAAGGTCCACCAGACGACCGATCGCGTTTGCTATCGATGTTTTAGGGAACATTCCTTCAATGGGTATCTACTTCCTTTTTGTTTTGCCTCCGTTTTTGCTGGGCCTGTACGCGCAGTGGAAGGTGAAATCGTCGTTCGCAGCGATGGCAGAAGTGCCGGCCAGAATGTCGGGCGCCGAAGCCGCTCGTCGCATGCTGGACCATGCTGGTTTGCAATCCGTTGGAATTGAACGGATCGCTGGCCAATTGTCGGACCACTACGACCCTCGATCGAAAGTCCTGCGACTCAGCGAAGACGTCTACTCGGGACGTTCGATGGCGGCACTTGGTGTGGCTTGTCACGAAGCCGGACACGCATTCCAGGACGCGCAGCACTACGCTCCATTGGTCGTCCGCAACTTTGCCGTTCCGGCCGCGAATTTCGGCAGCGGAATTGGTGCGACGTTGCTATTCCTGGGTGCGATCATGTCGTTCGCACCACTGATGTGGATTGGGGTTATCTTGTTCTCGGCCGTGGTGTTCTTTCAGGCCGTCAATTTGCCGGTGGAATTCAATGCATCCAGTCGTGCTCGAGAGCACTTGGTCGAGTATGGTTTGATCACGGCGCAGGAAGAACGCTATGTCGCAAAGGTTCTGAACGCTGCCGCACTGACTTACGTTGCCGCGACATTGCAATCGATCATGACGCTGGCTTATTACCTCCTGATTCTCACCAGTGGCCGACGTAGTGATTGACCCTTCTGATTACTTTGCTGCTTTGGATGCCCCCGAAACTTTGGCAACCAAAGCGGATGGGCCCGATGGCAAACTTCCGCTTTCCGACGAGATCCTCCGATCCTGGACCAGCGGTGACCTGTTTGGGCTCACGCAAAGTGTCGGAATGGGATTCGACCCTCGTCGAGTCCTCGGCGATCAGTACTTAATCCTCAGTACTCAAGGCGGAGTGCGCAACCCGGATGGCACCCCGCAGGCTCTCGGCTATCACACCGGACACTGGGAAGTCGGACTGCTTGGCCGAGCCGCCGCAGAACAAATTGAACGCGACGGCGGCGTTCCATTCGCCGCGTTTGTGAGCGACCCTTGCGATGGTCGAACGCAGGGCACTCACGGCATGTTTGATTCGTTGCCTTATCGCAACGACGCCGCGATCGTCATGCGACGACTGATCCGATCGCTTCCGCGTCGCAAAGGCGTGATCGGCATCGCGACGTGTGACAAAGGTCTGCCGGCCATGATGATGGCTCTCGCCGGCACCGGTCACCTCGCGAATGTTTTGGTTCCCGGCGGCGTGACACTGCCGCCAACGGTGGGCGAAGACGCGGGCAAAGTCCAAACCATCGGGGCTCGCTACACACGCGGCGAAATGACTTTGGAAGAGGCATCGGTTGCCGGTTGCAAAGCCTGCGGCACTCCCGGCGGAGGTTGCCAATTTCTCGGCACGGCAGCGACCAGCCAGGTGATCGCGGAGGCCCTTGGGATGACCGTCCCGCATGCGGCACTCGCTCCCAGCGGACAACCGATCTGGACTCGGCTGGCTCGTGATGCAGCAGCAACGGCCGCGGCAATGCATGCCTCCGGATTGTCGCTGCACGACGTGCTGACTGACAAGGCATTTGAGAATGCAATGTTGATGCATGCTGCGGTGGGCGGAAGCACCAACCTATTGCTACACATTCCCGCGGTCGCCGCGGCCGCCGGACGACGACGACCAACCGCGGACGACTTCCGACGCATCAATCAATCGGTCCCACGGTTTGTCGATTGTTTGCCCAACGGACCGGTTGGACATCCAACCGTTCGATTGTTTTTGGCGGGCGGGGTTCCAGAAGTCGCTTGGCATCTTCGCGAAGCAGGCCTGTGGAACTCGGACGAAAAAACAGTCACCGGTCTGACGTGGAATGAACTGCTCGACAAGTGGCAGAACTCGGAACGCCGCGAAGTCTGCCGCGAAAGATTGCGTGCCGCGGACGGAGTCGATCCTGATGAAGTCATCCTGCCGCCTGCGATCGCCAAGGAACGCGGGCTGACCAGCACGGTTTGCTTCCCATCAGGCAACCTGTGCCCGGAGGGTTCGGTCATCAAAGCCACTTCGATCGATCCAACCGTGATCGATGACGATGGCGTGTATCGCAAACGCGGACGAGCTCGAGTCTTCTCCAAAGAAAGCGATGCGATTGCGGCGGTGAAGGGCCAATCGGATAAACCAATCGAAGCCGGTGACGTGATCGTCTTGATCGGTCGCGGCCCCATCGGATGCGGCATGGAAGAGACCTACCAAATCACTTCCGCACTGAAGTACTTGTCCTTTGGGAAGCATGTCGCTCTGGTAACAGACGCAAGGTTCTCTGGCGTCAGCACGGGTGCTTGTGTTGGTCATGTTGGTCCCGAAGCTCTCGCGGGCGGCCCAATCGGTCGCGTGCGTGACGGTGACACGGTCGAGATCATCATTGACCGCAACACGTTGGACGGACGAGTGGACTTGGTCGCCACGATCGACGGCGCCGATCCCATCGAAGCCTTGCGGACCCGACCGATGGCCGAAGGTTTGGATCGAGATGAAAACATTCCCGACGACACGCGATTGTGGGCGGCACTGCAGCAAGTTGGCGGCGGCTCGTGGGGCGGATGCACCTATGACGTAGACAAAATCATCGAGACATTGAATGCTGGTCAAGCTGCACTTGCGGCCCAAAACTCAGAGAAGTCTCAACAGCAGGCCAGCGCCCAATGAATGCTCCCAAACGCAACATTCAAGATCCGGTCGAATACTCTCCCACCGCCATCGAGCGCGAAGGCGAACGAGGGATCCGCATTCTTTGGAACGATGGACAATCGTCATTCTGGACCGCTCGCGAATTACGCGATGCGTGCCCATGTGCAACCTGTCGCGAAAAACGGGGCGAAACCGGCGGTCACGAAGCGGTGACGTTGACTGATAAAAACGCTGACGCGGCAGATGCCAAGAAACCTCCGCAACCGCTCGGACTGCCGGTCTTGAGTGCTGCGGAGGCTCGCCCGCTGACCATTGAATCGATGCGTCCGGTGGGAACCTATGCGTACAACATCGGCTTCAGCGACGGACACTCATCCGGCTTGTTCACGTTTGAACGACTGAGACGTCCTTCCGAGTGAGCGACGTCGTCATCGGCGCACCGCGGTAACACTCCACCGCATGTTCGCGATACCAATTCGCGGCACTCAACAATTCTTCTCCCGACGGACTGGCGACCGCTTCGACTTCTAAACGGCTCGCAAACGTGTGCAGCGTTTCACTCGGCCGTCGCACCCAACCGAGCCTGCGAATACGTCGGTCCATCCGTCGGCGCTCGGCAGCCAACTGAACGCTGCGTTGGTCATCGGCCTTGGTTCGGTTTCGTCGCCACAACACCGCGACGAGGAACACCAACAGAGGCACCTGCAACCAACGGAATAAAGTGACCAGAGTATTGGTCGCTCGCAGCGATGCCCACCAACTCAAGATAGGAGCAAACCAACTCCTTGTGATGTCCTCGGTTTGCTCATTGCTTCCAACGCCTCCGGCGCCCGGCAACGACACTTCCTGATGCTGCATAGAAAGGTAAGAACGCCCCGGCGTCGACTCGACGGGCAACCACCGGGAAGCGTCTTCGTCGTAGTACTCGACCCACGCGTGCGCGTCTCGGTTGCGAGCCAAATACGCTTCCCCCGCATCGTCGAGTTCGTCCATGACGTAGCCGGTCACGTAACGAGTGGGGACACCTACCGTACGCAACATCAATGCAGTCGCACTGGCAAACAACTCACAGTGAGCCGGATGGCGACTTTGAATGAAGTGGGTCAAAGGATCGACCTTCGGCGGCACGGTAACCGGGTCGAGTGAATACTCGTAGTTCTGCTTGAAGAACTGAGCGACTCGATCCGCACGTTCCGCGTTGGTCTTCACACCATCCATCAAACTTTCGGTCAGCGGTTTCAGCTGCGACTGAAACTCTGAATCCACACGCACCAAGGCTTCGCGATCTTCCTGGCCCAATTGCTCGGCAGGAGGAAACTCTTGAACGCCGGCCACCCAAGGCCAACGAACATCCACCCCGTACCCCAACAATCCATGCGGCGTGATCCCGACGCCTTCGCCCGCCAACTCAATCCAACGCGTCGCCGCGGGCAAGAACACTTTTTGTCCCTTGCTGGGTTCACCATGAATCTCGACAGTCCCAACAAATCGTCCGCCACCAATGTCAGTCGCTTCAACGCCATTCCAGTTCATCAGCTCGATCGAAGGATCAACCTCCTCTTCCACCGAACCAATTCGCATGGAGTATCGCTGGCGAAGATGATCATCCGCGATTTGTAGCGACATCGTCGCAACACCATCGGGACGCAGAAAACGAGCTTCCGCAACACGCCGGACACCACTGCCGGGAGGTGACTGGAAGATCCACTTGCGAGACGTTCGCCAACGCCCGTTGCTGTAGGAGTCGTAGACATTTCCGCGAAGGTATCCGGGTTTGGTCTCGGCAAAACCTCTCAACGCGACTGCTGCGGGATCGCTAAGAATGGACTCGCGAACGTTGCCCAAACGCGAACCGGTGACGTATCGATCCGTTCCGCCCCAACCTCGACTGGAGGTCGCTTCCAAACGGTCGTTTAGCTGAGCCATCACGCCCGCCTGGACATCCGGCAAAAACCAAATCGTGGCATGAGTGGTTGCGGACGCCGCGATCAACATCGCGAACAGTGCCATGAACCGATACAGCGCCCCACCAATTCGCTTGGGTGTTTCCTCGTACGACTGCGGTCCCGCGGCCGCTTGTTCCTTTGACAAACCACTGTTCATCGCCCGCGTCGCCAGTACGAAGCCGATGCACACGGTCAAACCCAACGCCGTCTGCGCCGTGACGGTTGTACTGAGTCCACCACCAGCGACGGACATCAACACCACGGTCATCCCCAGCACCAACATCATGACATGACCACGACGAGGCCAGTGCATCCACAGCACGCACATCAGCATGAACGCCGCATGGCCAATCGAATCAACCGCAACCAACAACACGTTGGGCGTGCCTTGCAACGCGGGATAGAAACGCCATGCAAAGACAATCAGCATCGAACCGATCAATGTCAAAAACAGCACCACGCCTCGAGCTGCTCGCATTTTCCAACTGACGTTTGGCAGTATCGGTTCTGGCCAACGAAGACGCATCAACACCACAACAACCAAACTGATCGTGGCGACCAAGACGCACGCGGGCGAGGTCATGAACGTGCCGCCCAAAAACCAAGCCAACCCAACGGTCAATGCGCCCAGCACCACTCGGTCATCCGACAACCAATCACGCCATTCCATCGGCTCTTCATGCGTCAAGGTTGTCATGCCAGCACCTTCGTCGCGTCGTTATCGATACTCGAAACGGCCATATTGCCAAAGCTGTCCCGCGAATCTTCGTTGATGTTCAACCACATCAAATCTGGCAGATGCGACAGATCGGCCGCCTCACGTTCGCGACGAGAGAACACGACTCCGTGGAATGTGCCGCCTGCCTGTGGCATCGCATGCAAGACTTCTTGAGCGGTGTCGGCATCCACCGGCTCAGCCTCGGCCAGTGCCATCAGCAAAGGCGTCGGGTCGGAAGCTCCTTCGCATAGCACCGAACGCAACTTTCCATTTCGCTCTTGGCTTTGAATTACCGAAGGTGCCTGCCATGGCACGACCAAACGCACTTGAACGTTCGCTCCCACCAGAGTCTCCAGTCCTGCCGAAGCGATCGACAACAATCGCTCCAGTGATGCGTCCTCGTCGTCTGCGTATCGACGCCATCGCGACATAGGCGTGACTGCGGCATCCGATTCGACGGGTGTGGTATCGATGAACACGGTGACGGTCTGCTTTGCCGCGGAATTGAACTCTCGCAAGATCGGTCTGCCCAACCGAGCCCACGACGCGAAATCCCACCGTCGAACGGGCATCCCAGCGCGATATTCCAGGCTGCCGACGTAATGCTGATGATCTCCTTGCGACAACCCAACGGCCAGCCCACGCAGACTCGCATGAATCACCTGCCACGCCATTTCACTGTCCCAATCCAACCGCCGTGGCGTGATGACCATCGACTCCCCACTGTCGAGCCACTGCGTCGATCGGAACAAGTGAAACGGAAACAACGACTCGACTCGGACCGGAGGCATTTCATGCACACCGCGTCTGAGAAACGTCAGCGATTGTTCAATCGTCGACGTTGCCCCCGGAGCAATGTCAGGAACCCACTGCATCGCAGAGGCATCCAATGGCATCTCGATGTCTCGTCGTCCGTGCTTTCGGCGACTGTGATCCAGCCCCGCGCACAGACTCATCGCCGGCAAGCGACCTTCGTGGATCAATGAGATACGAGCCACAAAGCTCTCACCCGCTCGAACCGCCAGAGGCACATCCAAGGCCACCTTCAAACGAGGCGACATGAATCGGTTGACGATCCAACCCACCACAAACATCGCGAAGCAACTGGCGAACATGCCCATCCAGGGATACCCCCAAACGATGTTCAGCGACACGATGCCCATCAACAACAATGTCACCGAACCGCCCGTCATGCTTCGCCGCAGCGCCAGCCACCACACGATGGGGTTGCACCACCGAAGGGCCTTCAAAGCCAGCCGTCGTCGTGACCAACGCGTTTTTCGCGATGCGGAGGCGTCCCGTTTCATTGGTCGTCTTTCAAACTGGAACGGGGACTTGATCCACGATGGACGCGACAATTTGGCGACTCTCGTTCGACGTCGCGGTTCCGTGGCGAGTGCTCACCCGGTGAGCCAACACTGCCGTCCCCAATTGTTGAACATCGTCGGGCAAGACAAAGTCTCGGCCCATCAATACGGCGCGAGCCTGGGATGCGCGCATCAACATCTTGCTGCCCCGCGGACTGCATCCAACCCGCAAACGAGAATCCTGGCGCGTGGCGGTGGCCAATGCGACCACGTAAGCGGCGACCTTTCGATCGGTTCGAATTTGACGCACCCAGGTCTGCAACAAAGTCAATTCGTCGGCTTGCATCACAGGTTGCAAAGCGGCAACCGGCTCGGCTTCGGATTGATCCAGCAACAGATCGATCTCGCTTTCGGTGTCGGGATAGTCCATCGACAAACGAAACAAGAACCGGTCCAGTTGCGACTCGGGCAATGGGAAGGTGCCCTCGAAGCCCGCTGGGTTTTGAGTCGCGATCACCATGAATGGATGCTTCAGATCGTAACGTTCACCGTCGATCGTGACTTGGGATTCCGCCATCGCCTCCAGCAACGCGCTTTGCGTTCGCGGTGAGGCTCGGTTGACTTCATCGGCAACCAACAGATTGCAAAACACCGGTCCGGGGCGGAACTCAAACTCACCTTTGGATTGCAAATAAATCGGCCCGCCCAAAATGTCCGCGGGCAACAAGTCGGGTGTGCACTGGATGCGTTGATATTCCAGGTCAATCAAACGCGAAACGGATTTCGCCAGCGTTGTTTTACCAACACCGGGAACGTCTTCCAGCAACACGGACCCTTCGGCGAGCAAGGCGATCAAAACCGCTTCGATGACATCGTCTTTGCCGCGGATCACTTGCCGCAGTCGAGTCGACACCTCTTGTAGATGACGCCACGGGAGTTGCAGCTCGTCCGGCAAAGTGGACGTTGGATTTTGGGCCACCGTCAACGCTTCCGCGGCGGGCGTCACATGTTGAGTAGGAGAATACAAAACGAATCACGCAATATGAGAGGACGAGAGAAATGCAGAAGAATTCGGAGTGGGTCAATTCGTTTGAGACGGTGCATCTACGTCGGTGCTTGGCTGTTCTTTTGCCGCCTTCGTTTTCACCAAGCAATGGAAACCATAGCAACGTTCTTCGTCTTCGCGTTCTTCCACCGACGTTTGCAGGATTTCTTGGACCTGACTCATGCGATCAGCATCGAGTGCCATCGACAACACTCGCTGTTGACCATCGGGTCCCAAAACAGCCGTGGTCAGCACCGCGACGGATCCGGGATGCTTCAGCGCCTCAATGATATTCTCTCCGACCTGCTGTTCCGCGTTTTTGATTGTGGTCACAAATTGAGTCAATTGCGCGGAATCAGGTGGGTTCGCCACGCGAAAGTTGGACATGTCCTCCGGTCCAGGCTGCTTCTCCGCGGCATCATCAGAAGGAAGAGACGATGAATTCATGAACGATTGACCAAATACTGAGATGAGCAAGAACGAGGCGGGTCCGTCAAACCCGTAGACAAGAAGACGAGAGGGTTTCAATTCGCCCAAACCCTGCGATCACATGGCACTCTTCGATGTGCAACACGTGAAAGAAGAAATCACCGAACCCCGCCACCATTCGCGAATTCGGGTGCTTCTGCAAGAAGGCGTCCCGAACATTCATATCATCTTCATGCGGCAAGCGAGCGATTTGGCCCATCAATGTGACACGCTGGGCGGCCATCGGGTCGGAATCAGGAGAAGTCTCTTCGCAAAGTAGGAGCGACACCGCGGGGCACTTCGTTAGGTTCTGAGTGTGTTTTGCTAAACCGCTCAACAGCATCGCCATCGAAGTTTCACCGACTCGAGCCACCGTGACAAGCGACACGTACGGTCGTGGCAATGCATCGGAATCCGCCATCTGTGTTGCCAGCGAACCGACGGTGCAATGATTCATCAGGTCCGAGACGATGTCGGCGGTGGAGGGTTCAGGCATCGTCATGCGGCTTCACCATCTTGCGATGCGGAAGAGAAATTTCAGTGAAGGTTTCTCCCACAGCGGTGTAGCCCGCCTTTTCATAGAAACCAATCGCGGTTTCTCGAGCGTTCAATTGGAATTGGGTGTATCCCTTCTTCTCCAACGCCGACTCGACTTCTCCCAGCAATTTCGCGCCGAGTCCCTCGTTTTGATTCTCTGGATCGACCGCCATTTGACGTAATTTGACAGCACTGGAAGTCAGAGGTTTTGCCGACAAAACGGCCACCAAATCTTCGGATCCATTCCGCAACCCAAAGTGCAGATCCGCGTATTCACCGTCCAATTCCTCGGCCGTCAGGCGGAGCCCCAATGGTTCGCGCAGCACTCGATGCCTCAGATCCAATGCCTCCTGGTACAGCGGCGTGCACCATTCGATTTCGAGGAATTCCAATCGTCTGCCTCCCGGTCTCGTCAAACGTCGAGTTGATCGCCTCTTGGCAATGACGGGGACGATTGTAGCCGAATCAGCAGGTTTTCACCCCTGTGCGTCTTTTAACCGGACGCTGACGACTCACTCGTACTCATCGAATTCGTCGGGGCCGCCGCAAATGGGATCCAGAACCAGACCGCTCCAGTTCACCATTCGCACCGCGGTCGGCCACAAACTGAAGATGCTGGCGATGGCGATCACGGTCCCCAATTCGTCCAACGCCCAAGGCAGTTCGACTCGTGCGACCAAGCAACCGGCGGCGGTGAAGCATGCGGCGGAGATCAAGATGCCGGCGCGATAGGCCCACGCGACTCGGCGACTGACTCGGCAAGCCGTATAGATTTCACGAGTCGGGTTGTCCCACTGGGCGATGAAACTGCGGAGCGCCACTCCGCGAGGATAGTGCCGGAGTCCATTGAGCAGCGAATCGAAACGACACTTCAAATAGATCTTGGGCAATTGAAAGTGAACCAGCGCTCCCACGATCATCATCACGACAGCTAACAACAAGAACAACCAAGCCGGCACGAATGACGTGCTCGATTCCCCTCGAGTTGCTCGTAACATGACCGAATGAGCCAAACTCGTTTGCAATGGAAATGCAGCCAACACGATCAAGCACGCACGAAGCGCACGTCGCTCAGTCGCCAAATCCGACAACCGTAACTTGCGACGAGTCAGCAGCGGAAACCAATGCTTGACCCGCACACCAAAGGCTCGCGACAAAATCGGAAACACATAAGCGGTCGTTGCCGCAAACAACAACAACGCCAAACCCCAATTCGTCCAAACGATTGCGTCACGGCTGATCGACGACAAAACCAACATGAGCTGAGCGGTTTCTGTGGCGACACATGTCAATGACGTGGCCAAGGCGATCGACCCCACGGCAGCCAACGAAATTGCCACCGAACGTGTCGATTGTTTGACAGCAGAAAGAGGTGCAGGTTTCCAGAGCAAGGGAACGCCAATTGTGCAGCGCTCACGCACCAGATCGCTCTTCCACGGCAGCAGAAACCGTCGACGAGCTGACTAACTGGGGTGGCAGGGTTTGGGGATGAGTGAGATGCCAGCGGCCATGTCCACCGTGCAAACACGATGCACCGGTAGCCAGAGCGGCCAATAAAGCATGGGTCACATTAGTTCCCCAAGTCGTTGGAGGCAAACGTTTTACGAACGACCGGGGAGATCGACCGCCCCCTGGAAGTGTGATCCTCACAACCGTCAAATTCGAACGCTCTTCCTGCGTGACCAAACGTGTCACGGACCTTGCGAACAATCTTTTCAGTGAGACGTGACCCACACGTCACTCCGGCCTCCCGCCCCACTGACGAAGGTTTTTCGAATGACTCAGCTTTCTCTCTTCGACGCCATCGCACCGGTTTCCCCCGTGATCGCATCGGTCTCCGCAACCGCGGCACCGAAGTCCAATGGATCGGACAACTCACTGTTGGCTCTCGCCGAATTGATCCGCGAAGGCCGGGAACAGCTCGAATCTCAGCGGGCATCGACCGAACGTCCCATTCAGCGAATCGGCGATCTCGCTCAAGCCGTTTTGCGTCGCCACGATTTGGTGGCTCGCCGCCGAGCCGCGTCGCAACAAAAGGCCAGCGACTTTGACGCTGCCGACGACAACGTTCAGGTCGCTTCCTGATCCAAGCCGATGGAAGCTTCGGCTGACTCGTTGCCCACGACACTTTTCTTCTTCGTGGAAGACGTCTCTTTCGCAGTGGCTTCCGCTTTTTTGGCCTCGGATTCCTTTTTCGCTTCGGATTCCCGGGCAATTTGAGCCTTGTGGCGACTGCGGATCCTCCACGCGGTCATCAAACACCCAAGCACAAAGCTGACGCCGGAACAGCCCAGCAGCAGCAACGTCAGCGGGTATTCACCACTGAAAAACAGAATCGTTAGCGGCACCGCGTCTTGGTTTTGAAACGCCACGATGACGACGACCAAGACGGCCACCAACGACAAAAACCAGCGGATTTTCTGGAGCATGTGAAATCGGCGAGGGTGATTTCTCGCGAAAAAAGGGATTTGCTAGCAAATGTTTGCTAGGATCAATGGACTGACCAAACGAGGCAGGCAGCAAGACGATGCCAAACAGCATTTCCACCGAAAACATCTCCGTTCCACGCCGTTTGATCGCGTCCACCAGCGTGTTGGAACAGGCTCCCGAACAGCAAACCTTTGCTTTTTGGGAGGAATCGGTGGCTTCTTCCACTGTAACCTCAATCACCAAGCGTCGTCACGCAGCCCCCCAGCTCCCCTCCAGACCAGCCAACCAAAGCAACGACCAGACTCTCCTTCCCCCTCATTCCGAGAAGGTAGAACGGCGCAACGACCCAACTCACCTTCCGCCTGCCTCTGGGAGAGCCGAGCGAAGCGTTTCCCTCTCCCCACTTCACCCTCCTTCCGAGAAGGTCGAGCGAAGCGGTGCCCCAACTCACCTTCACCCTCCCTCTGGGAGGGTCGAGCGAAGCGAGGGGAGGGCCGAGCAAAGCGAGCCAAACGAGAGCCAAGCCGAACACGCCCCCGCCACTCGCGAAGCGTTGCTGCAAAAACTGCGTCGCCAAACCGAAGCGATCTCGGATCCGCTCGCCGCGACCGATTCCACCCCGCGTTTTTCGACCGGATCTTCGGCTCTGGATTCTTGGTTGCCCGGCGGCGGAATGAGACGCGGCACGATCAGTGAATGGATCGCGGAAACCGAAGGCGGCGGCGCGGGCACACTTTCCTTGCTCGCCGCGGCCCAGATTTTAGGAACGGCCAACCAACCTCATTCATCGGCACACGCTCATCACGACGGTCCCATCATCGTCGTCGACCCCGGCGGTCATTTCTATGCTCCCGCCGCGATCGCTTGCGGCATCCCCGCCGAACGAATCGTTTGGTGTCGAGTCACCAACCGCCGCGACGCGGTGTGGACGCTTGACCAAGCCCTCCGGTGCGGTTCCGTCGCCGCGGTGTGGTCAATGTTGCCTTGGAATCTGAACGATCGCGACGCGCGCCGATTACAACTCGCCGCTGAAACCGGTCGAACACCAGGCCTGCTCGTGCGAACCGCGTCGGCGGGGCGGCAGCCTTCGTTTGCTTCGGTTCGCTGGCACGTCCGGTCGGTGCCGGCTCAGCCCGAACAAATTGTTCCGCTTCCTCGGTCCCGTTCCGCTTTGCCACCCACCAACCTTCGTCGCTATCGTGATCTCCGGGTGACTCACGTGACGATGCCCCGAGCCAAAACCAACGCGGCCCGCCAAGCTTTCCTGGCGATCACCCCCGACGCGATGCTACATGATTTGGATTCGCGGCCCTTCCTCGCTGCTCACTCGAACCCTGTTTCCCACTCGAACCCGGTTGGTGACACCACAACCGCTGACACATCCACGGCAAACACTCATGAAAAGGCTGCTGTGCATTTGGCTGCCCAATTGGCCCGTCCAACGTCGACGCGCCGAGAGCCTCCTCAGCGCCAACGCGAATCTCAACGCCCCAGCGACCAACGACAAAACAACCGCCGAGCCGCGGGATAGCACTGCCAAGACTTCGCCACTTCACCCTCCATCTCAAACGGTTGAGCGAAGCTCTCCTTCCACACTTCACGCTTCCTCCCGAAGCGCCTCCAACTCCACTCTTCACCCTCCCTCTGGGAGGGTCGAGCGAAGCGAGGGGAGGGCCGAGCCTGAACTCCCCACTCACACATCCAGCCCCCAAGCCACCGCACCGCTGATCATTTGGCACGCCGACCCACGTCGCGGAAGAATCGTGGCGGCGAGCTGTCAACGTGCCGCGGCCATGGGCGTGCGATTGGGCATGCCGATCGCGCAAGCCGTCGACATCACAACCACACTGGCCGACCAGCACAACTCCAGCCGAAACGTCGCCAATCAAAGCCTCCCGCCAATCCCCACCGCGATCATCGACGAACACGATCGTGTCGCTGATCGGCGAGCGTTGCATTCATTGGCGACCGAACTGCAAAGCCATCTGTGCCCGCAGATCGCACTGGAAACACTCGACCGTTTCAAATGGGCCGGACGCTTTCGACATGATCCCGAAGCACTTGTCGCGGAGATCGACGGCGTCACCCATTTGTTCAATGACGAACCTGGCTTGCTCGCCGCAGCGGCCACCATTCTTAAACGCCGTCACCTGAAAGCTCGCTTGGCAATCGCCAGCACCGTCGGTGCGGCTTGGGCGTTGGCCACCCACGCACCCTCTCAAAACCGAACCAAAGATCCCGCCAAGAACCACTTCGACTTTTTCTTGGCCCCCGCCGATCGCACCCGCGACGCACTGCAAACGTTGCCGCCATCCGCTTTGCGTTTAAACCCAACGGATGTGGAAACCTTGCAACGGTTGGGAATCGAAACCATCGGTTCGCTCTTGCAATTGCCTCGCAACGGATTGGCCACTCGCATCGGTCACGGTTTGTGCAACCGCATCGCTCAAGCACTGGGAGAAGTCGACGAACCCATTCTCGCGATCGACATTCCCACCGAACACACAGCATCTTTGGAACTGGAATATCCAACCGACGCGGTGGATTTGATTCGCGACCGGATCATTCGTTTGATCGAATCCGCCACCGCATCTTTGCGCCCACTGGGAAGAGGCGTGTTGCGTTTGCGATGCCAACTCGACTTCACCGAGTCCCCATCGGTGACGCTCGAATCTGGACTGTTCTCACCGACATTGGACCTGAACCACCTCAGTAATCTGATGATTGGCGCATTTGAATCGCATGCCTGTCAGTCCAAGGTTACGCATCTTCGATTGGACGTGCTGCAAGACGCGGTCCTCGCCAGCACTCAACCGTCGATCTTCGGCCCCGGCTTTGAAAGCGACACGCAAACCGATTGGACGCGTCAAACCGACATCGCTCGATTGATCGATTCGTTGAGCGGTCGATTAGGAGAAGAATCCGTGCGAGGCGTCCGCATCAATCGTGACCCGTTGCCCGAAGACACCGTCACGGATTTCCCGCTGACTCAATCGCGAGGTCGCAAACTCGCCACCAACCGGCCGCGGCGTCGCCCCAAATCCAAAGCATCCTCGACCGCGGAATCGCATGACGAATCTCATGGGCGACATGGCGGCGGAACTCGCAACGGAGTGCCAACGCCCCATGATGCCGGACGTCGGCCGCTTCAACTGCATTCATCCCCTCAGCGACTCACGCCACTGGGACATGGCCGAGACCCCGTCGGTGAAAATCAGTTCCCCCCAAGATTTCGCTTTCGCGGAAAAGTGTGGAACGTGCATCAGCACTGGGGCCCCGAACGGATTGAAACCCGATGGTGGCAAGGCCCGATGGTTCGCCGCGATTACTTCCGAGTGGAACTGGACGATGGGGCACGCTGGTGGATTTTTCGCGACCTCAATCACCCGACCGATTGGCAACTTCATGGTTGGTTCGATTGATTAAGTTCGCGTGACTGTGCATAATGAAGCTCCACTGGATCGAGCGTAGAAAGTCCCCACCTTTTGCTTTTACTCCACGTTGGCAACCGTCATCGCGTTGACGCGACGCCTTCCTGGACGCTCCTCCCTCCCGCCTTCCGAACTCCCGCCCATGTTCGCCCAACCGTTCCGTGCGAATGCGCGTGCACTGTTCGCAATGTTTTGCTGGGCATGCCTTTCAAGTACATGCTTGATCGCGGAAGAGCCTTCGAATGCTCCCGCCCCTTCGCTATCTTTGGAAGAAACCAAACGGCACGGCGCGAGTCGTTCGAAGTATCTCGAGCCCACCACTCGACCGAACGAAACCAAAACGCCACAAGCCGACCTACAAACCTTTCGCGATGTCATCGCGCCCATCCTGGAAGAGTCCTGCGTTGACTGCCATGGCCCCGGCAACGAAGAGGGCAACATTCGAGTCGACACGCTCGACCCCAATTTGATGCAAGGCGATGACGTTCAGTGGTGGGTCGAAGTCTTGGCCGTTCTCAACAACGGCGAGATGCCACCACCGGACGAAGTCGACATGGACGACGACGATCGAAGCACCGTGGTGGAATGGTTGTCGGGCGAAATTCAAACTGCATCTTCGGTCCGCCGAGCGACCGGTGGTCACTCGTCGTTTCGCCGTCTGACGCGTTATGAAACCAACCACGCGTTGCAAGATTTGCTCGGCCTACCATACGAATTCGCGAAAGATCTTCCGCCCGAAGCCCATTCGGAAGATGGATTTCAAAACAGCTCCGAAATGCTGCACATGACGGTCAAGCAGTTGGACACCTATCGCCAACTCGCTCGTCAAGCACTTGATCGATCCATCGTGCTGGGTGAACAACCCGCTCCGATGTACTGGAGCATCAGCATGAAGCAAAACAGCAAGATCGACCGCCATCAACAACAATCCAAACTCGACCAAGTTGCCGAGAAACACAAAGACGATCCAGCCAAACAAAAACAGGAAGTCGACGCTCTTCGAGAAACATTCCAAGACATTCCGCGAGACACCCACTACCGAGACCTCACCAACGGACAAAAGGTTTCGGCAACCTGGGCCTACCACGGGGCTCGCTACGCGATGGCTCCTGAAGATGCTCCGCGAGTCATGCCGCCGACCTTCGATCATGTGGCGGTGTTACCCGGCGGTCGCAACCAAAAATTGATCCTTGAACTGGGCGATCAAATTCCAAATCGAGGCATCATGCGAGTTCGCGTTCGTGCGTCTTGGTTGAAAGACGACTCGACCGATGACAAATCGCAGCCACCCAGTTTGCAACTGGAATTTGGTTGGCGGGCCAGCAACGAAGGGCGTGCAGACATGCGAGTCAGCGTCGCTGACACCCTGATTGAAGCATCACCAGATGAACCGCAAATCTACGAATGGGACGTTCCGCTGGGTGACATCTACCCACGCAACTCCGTCCGTGGAGCATCGAAAATGGGAGCCATGCCCAGCCCATCGGAGTACATCCGGTTCGTCAACAGCTCCGTGTCGAAATCGGCCATTCAAATCGACCATGTTGAAGTGGTGACACCCGTCAACGACCAATGGCCACCCGAATCACACCAGCAGATTTTCATTGCCAGCGAACATCGCGACGATGAACCTCGGTACGCCAAAGAAGTTCTGGCCGCATTCATGCACCGTGCTTGGCGACGTCCGCCGACCGAAGCCGAACTGACGCGCAAACTCGATTTGTTCGGCGCAATTCGCGGACAGTGCGAATCGATGGAAGAAGCCCTCTCGGAAGTCCTGGCGTCCGTCCTTTCGTCACCCAATTTCCTGTATGTCGTTCGCTCCGCTGACACGAACGATGCGAAAACGCCGATGGATCGATTGTCGCCGAATGAACTGGCAACACGACTGGCATTGTTTTTGTGGTGCAGCGTCCCAGACTCCGAACTGCTCGAACTCGCTCGCGACGATCAGCTGTCGTCCGCTGAACAACTCAAAACACAGGTTCGTCGCATGTTGGCAGACCCAAAGGCGGAACGCTTCAGCGAACATTTCGTTCATCAATGGCTTGACCTTCAGCTGCTCGACTTCCTCAATGTCAACGAAACCAAACCGAAACTCAGCCCGCTGCTAAAAGAAGCGATGCAGCGTGAACCGATCACGTTCTTTCACGAATTGCTGCATGAAGACGAAAGCGTGCTCCAATTCATCCACGCCGATTTCGCGATGGTCAACGAACGATTGGCTCGGCACTATCAAATCCCAAATGTGTACGGCAACCATTTTCGCCGCGTCTCACTGAACTCCGATCCGCGACGAGGCGGCTTGCTGACCCAAGCGGGTTTGTTGGCGATGAACTCGGACGGCACCGACTCGCATCCGCTCAAACGTGGTGTCTGGTTGCTGGAAAGCATCCTCAACGACCCGCCACCACCACCGCCGCCCGCGGTTCCCGAAATTGATTTGGCCGATCCCGAAATCGCGAAGATGACGCTGATCGAACGGATGGCTGATCACCGCAATCATCCCGCGTGCATGTCGTGTCATTCCAAGATCGACCCCTGGGGAATCGCCTTCGAAAATTACGACGCGGTCGGTCGCTGGCGTGACTCCATCAATGGCAAACCCGTCGTCGCGTCGGCCACGTTGTTCAATCAACAAGAACTCGCCGGCGTCGAAGGCCTCAAACGCTATCTGCTCGAGCATCGCCAGGATCAATTTGTCCGTGGCATGGTCCATAAGTTAGCAACCTACGCGTTGGGGCGTCCGCTCACATTTTCGGACCACTCCAGCATTGACGAAATCACCGCCGAAGTCCGCCAACGTGGCGACGGCCTCGCGACGATGATCGAGCAATTGGTCGCCAGCGACCTGTTTCAATCCAAGTAACACTCGTCTGTTTTTGTTTCCGAACAACTAGCTCCCGCCAAGATCGCAGTCCTGAAGGAACCTTTGATGACACTGAATCTGAATGGCTTGGACCGACGTCGCTTTCTTCGCGGAACCGGAGTTGCGTTGGCATTGCCACTGCTTGAATCCGTCGCGATGGCTGGCCCCCGAGCCTCTGAACCGCCTCAGGACCCAAAGCGTTTGGCATGTTTCTACTTCCCCGATGGCGTGCCCATGCCGCTGGTGGAAGACCCTGCGTACAAGGATTGGTCTTGGTTTCCGCATGGAACGGGAGATGATTTCAAGTTCACCAAGGCCTTGTCACCGCTGGAACCATTGCGGGATGAGATCAGTGTTCTTTCAGGATTTTCGCACCCAAAATCCCGAAGCGTCCACGGGCACTCCAATGCTGATCAATTTTTGACCGCCGCTGACACTGGATCCAACGGTCCCTACGAGAATTCCATATCGCTGGACCAGATTTACGCCGAGCACATCGGCAACCAAACCCGGTATTCTTCATTGGTGATGTCAACCGATGGTGGCACCGGGACGCCGCGGGGAACCCACACGCTTTCATTCAATCGAAATGGCCGAGCCATCCCAGCGGAGAATCGTCCCAAACGCATTTTCGACATGCTGTTTGTCAAAAGCGATGAAGACGCCGCACGTCGACTGGCGATCAGCCAAAGTGCGCTGGACGATTTGCTTGCCGATGCGAGGTCACTTCGCAAAACGCTCTCGTCGAACGATCAATCCAGCTTGGACGAGTACCTCGATTCTGTCCGTGAAGCGGAGATCAAAGTCGAAAAAGCGAAGCATTGGCTCAAAACACCTCTGCCAACTGTCAACGCGGATCATCTGAACCTCAACCTGACGCCCGACGAACCGCGTCAGTACTTGCAGACCATGTTCGAGATGATCTTCCTTGCTTTCAAAACTGATTCGACTCGTGTAGCGACCTATCAAATCGGTCGAGAAAACGGCGTCGGAATCAGCGATCATTTGGCCCGTGCCGTTGGCTTCAGCTTGGCCCATCAACTGTCGCACGAAACCAAGAATCCCGGCGGCTGGAAAAACTTTGCGATCTACTGCCAATTTCTCAATGAAGAATTCGGTCGTTTCGTCGGCAAGCTCAAAGCAACCGACGAACCCGCCGGTCGCGGATCGATGCTGGACAACACTCTGCTGCTGTTCGGCTCGGCATCCAGTGCCTTCCACCTGTCACGCAACTACCCGCTGATCTTGGCTGGCGGCAAGAACATGGGATTCAGGCATGGCAAGTACCTCAACAATGCGGGCTCCAATCCGCAGGGTGGAGCTTGGAACGGTGGCCGAGAACCTTGGCAACAAGAGATCTCGCACGAAGATCGCCCGCTTTCGAATTTGTTCGTCACCATGCTTCAGCAGCTCGATGTTCCTGCCGAATCGTTTGCAGACAGCGACGGCAAAGTCACCGAACTGATCTGAGTCCCTGCAGGACACTTGGTTGCCAAACCGCAGATCAAAGTGACGCGGACGTGTTCCGGCATCGCACCTTCCGTAGCCGGATTCGCTAGCCACCCCGCCAGGCAGCCTGGCCCACGTCCGTCACAACCCGCCGCGTTAGCAAGGGCACCCCTCCGTAGCCGGTTTCGCCGGAATCCGGACTCCCACCAACTCGAACATCTGAATTCCGGCGAATCCAGCCACCAAGACGCTGGAGTGTCGGCAAATCAGCGTTTGGGAATATCTGACGTCGAAAAGGCGTCAGGCAGCAGCTCAGAAAGACGTCGCATTTGCTGGTCACCATCGATCACATCGATGGTGTAGACGTAGAGATCGGACCCGAATTCTGCCAGCACTTGTCGGCAAGCCCCGCACGGCATCGCTCCGCCAATACTGGCGATCGCAACCGCGTGGAACATTCGGTATCCGCCCGCGACAGCCGAGCAAACGGCGGTGCGTTCGGCGCACTGTGTTAACGAATAACTTGCGTTTTCGACGTTGCAACCTTCCACAATGCGTCCATCGTGAGTCAGCAGAGCCGCACCGACATAGAAGTGACTGTGCGGTGCGTAGGCATGATCGCGAGCCGAAATAGCCGCCTGAATCAAACGTTGGACATCTTCGTCGCTAGGCGGATCGATTTCAGATGCGTGACTGTGTACGTCGGTCATGGCAGGATAGAGAGACAAGGAAGTAGACTCGCCGAAGTGAGGTGCAGAATCCGCCATCAGATGCCCATAGAGTACCCGCCTGCATCCGTAAAGCAATGCGACAACACGCTTCGAAATCACCTCCGTCGAGATTGGCCCCTGAAATCACGACGTGATGCATCCATTTTACCACAGGACGTCCAGTATCCCGTCCGTCCGAAATCACTTCAGGCGCGTTAACATGTCGGGTCCACCTTCCATATCTCCATCGGTTCCAAGTGTTCCTGAAATGCCTCTGAATTTCGACTCTCTTCGCATGGCACCCCGACTCACCCCCATCCGACCGAACCGTTTGCTGAACAACCTTCCGTTGTTGCTGATGGCCCTCACATTCGCGGTCATCTCAATTTCGCTCGAGGCAAGCGCCGACGAAACCGCCCAAGACAGCGCCCGCTCACTTTCGCGAGCCTTCCGCGACGCCGCTCGCGAAGCCAACCCTTCGGTCGTCACGGTGTTTTCCTACGGACAAAACCAAACGCTCTCTGGTGAAACGGAGGACGAGCCCGAAGAAGATACGAACGAGGAATCACCCGACGAATCGGTCGGTCCAATGCCGCCCAAACAATCCGAGGACGGTGAATTTGAACTCAGCGGTTTGGGATCCGGTGTGATCATCAATCCATTCGTCGACGTGACCGATGAGGACAAAGAAAAGGATGAATCGATCTACTGGGTGATGACCAACAACCATGTCATCAACAATGCAAAGAAGGTTGTTGTTCAACTGCCAAACGAAACCGAACTGGTGGCGAAGAAGGTGCACGGCGACTCTGCCAGCGACATCGCCGTGCTGCAAATCACATCGGACGAACCACTCAAGATCGCCCAGTACGGGGACTCCAAAAGTCTAGACATTGGCGACTGGGTGCTCGCGATTGGCAGTCCTTTCAAACTGGAAGCAACCGTCAGTGCAGGCATCATCAGCGCAAAGAATCGAAGGCTCGATCGCATCCGTCGCAGTCGGCTGTTGCAAACCGATGCTGCGATCAACCCTGGCAATTCCGGTGGCCCATTGGTCGACCTGGATGGCAACGTGATCGCGATCAATACGGCAATCGCAACTCGCAGCGGCAGCTATCAGGGAATCGGGTTCGCCGTGCCGATTGATCAAGCCAAATGGATCGCTCGCGAGTTGGCTTCCTTCGGCACCGTCCGGCGATCGACCATGGGAATCACTACGGTGGAACTCAACGCAAAAATGTCAAAGATGTTCAAGCTGCCTGAGGGAATGGGCGTGCTCGTCTATGAAATCATTCGCGATAGCGCCGCCGATCGAGCAGGTCTGAAACAATTGGATGTGATCACTGAGTTTGCCGGGCAAGAGTTTCGCAAAGCAATTGATCTTCGCGAAGCGATCGAACGAGAACCCGTCGGCTCAACCCAATCACTGAAAGTGATTCGCAAAGGCGAAGAGATCGAGCTCGAAGCCATCTTGGCTCCCGTCGATGACCCAACCGCTACGCCTGAAGACGAAACCGAGTGACCCCTCGCCTTCAGAGGTCGTGTGGCTATTCGATACCTCGCTTGTTCCATCTTGCGAACCCCGCCCGTTGACAACCGGCGAGTCGATTTTGCTGTAGGCTGGCCACTCTTGGCCGACATCCGCAACTTGGACGGGCAAGAGTGCCCATCCTACATGCGTCAAAACCTTGTTGACGAATCAGTCGACAAGCCGCAACGGAGGGATCGGAAAGCGAGCGTTCAGCGAGA
>NZ_DDGH01000047.1:27318-38638 GCF_002337565.1 Rhodopirellula sp. UBA1907
CGGCGTCGCTCGACCTCTCCCCAAACTTCGTTTCGGGAGAGGTGCAACAGGTGAAAAAGCGTCAACGAGCGGCATAAAAAAATTGCTCGACCTCTTCACTCAGCAGAAGTTCGCTTGGGCAGCACCCAATCCGGACGAGGGAAATGGCACGTGTAGCCGTTGGGTACCTTCTCGAGGTAATCCTGGTGCTCCGGTTCGGCTTCCCAAAAGTCGCTGACTGGCTCGACTTCGGTGACCACTTTGCCTGGCCATAAACCAGACGCGTTCACATCCGCGATGGTGTCCACCGCGGTCTGTTTCTGCTGCTCATCCACATAGTAAATCGCCGAACGGTACGAAGGACCGCGATCGTTGCCCTGACGGTTCGGCGTCGTTGGATCATGGATCTGAAAAAAGAACTCCAACAACTGCCGGTAACTCGTCTTTTCAGGATCGAAGAAGATCTCGATCCCTTCGGCGTGGTTGCCATGATTGCGATAAGTCGCGTTTGGGACTTCACCGCCGGTATATCCCACCCGGGTCGATTCGATGCCGGGCAGCTTGCGAATCAGATCCTGCATGCCCCAAAAACAACCACCCGCTAACACCGCTCGCTCTGTCATGACTTATCTCCATTGAATCTCATCGGATGTGGCATAGGCTTCCATCCTGTGTTGGTCACTTCACACACAGGAAGCCGATGCCACGTTCTATTTGCCAATGCAAAATCGGCCGAACACACGGTCCAGAATATCATCGGTGTAGACCTGACCGGTCACTTCGCCGATCGCCTCGACGGCGAGACGCATTTCAGCGGCCACCAGTTCATGCCCGGCCATCTGCTCCGTCCACTGTATCGCTTGGGCCAGGTGCTCAATCGCGGCGGCCAAAGAATCTTGGCATCGAGCCGCTGTGCCGATCACGCTGCCGGTCTCACCAGCGTCACGTTGCTCCGCGAATTGGACCAGTCGCTTGATCAGGGCATCAACACCGGCACCCGATTCACTGCTCACGGCCAAATCAGCCTGCATCGAATCGCCGTTCCATTCCGTCGGCATCAAGTCTCGTTTGGTTGCCACGCAAATCAATTCAGCCGATCGCTTCGCATCTTCCAAAACCGCGTCGGGACTTTTCAGCGATGCAAAATCTTCTTCGCCAGTCGCGTCGATGCACCACACATGCACGTCGGCTCCCCTCGCTGCCTCGGCGGCTTGCAATTGAGCCTCCTGAGAGATCGGTGCCTCCGGGTCAGACTCCTCTCTCGATTCCAACCCCGCCGTGTCGATCAACTGAAACGAGTGACCGCCCCAACTTGATTCCACGGTCACTAAATCGCGAGTCGTCCCGGCTTGATCGGTCACGATGGCCGACTCGGTACATGACAACACATTCAGCAATCGACTCTTCCCAGCGTTCGGCAACCCTCGCAAGACAACTCGAATCGTTGGCGATGCACCACCGCGATCGCTCAGTTGTGAACGGGTTTGCAAAAGCAGAGTGCGAAGTTCGTCGAGCCTTTGAATCAAAGCTTCATCGGAGATGAACTCGATGTCTTCGTCAACAAAGTCCAATCCAGCCTCGACATCGGCCAACAAATCCAACAGCGTTGAACGAGCCGCCTGCAGTGGTCGAGAGAGGTTGCCGGCCAATTGCGAAAGTGCTTGATCGAGCGTGCCGCGATCTTCCGCTTCAATGACACCGAGCACCGCTTCGGCTTGCGTCAAATCCAATCGCCCGGCGAGAAACGATCGCATCGTGAATTCACCAGGGCGAGCGGCTCTGGCCCCCGCGCGAATCGCCGCGTCCAAACTGGACTGCAACAGCGGTGCTGATCCGATCAGATGCAACTCCGCCGACGGTTGGCCCGTGTAACTGCGCTGCGTGGGCCAAACCATCACATCGACCTCGATCGCACCGAGCGGATCACCGAGAGCGAGCGTTTTCGAGCTTCGAAATGGGCGTCGGCCGCTGGCTTCGTTCGAGTCCAACACTTTCATCCGACACAGCACATCGATGCAGTCGTGGCCCGACAACCGAACGATCCCGCGAGGAGCGGGAGTCATCGGCGATGCGATGGCGGCAATGGTGTCATCCGCTTCCGATGTCACCGTGCTGCCACGCCTGCGGCGTCGGGTGCCGAACTTAACTCACCTGCATTCGTAATGGGGCGAACTCGATTGGCAATGTTGGCCGCACTCCCCGATACACTCGGACCGGCGTCTTCCAACGCGTCCAAGACCATTTGCTGGGACACCAAATCACGCAAAACGATTGGCTCGGCAGGAGATTTTCCCGGATAGATTGCCAGTACCGGAATCGATCGACTTTGCAGTTCCTTTAGCTTCGCTTCGATCTCAGGATCTTGGTCCGTCCAATCGGCCAACATCGGCACCGCATCCAATTCTTCGATCAACTGGCGAGTTGGTTCGGTGTTGAGCGCGACGTTGTAGTTCACGATGCAGTTCACGCACCACTTGGCGGTGAAGTCGATCATGACCGTGCGGCCTTCGGCTTGATACTCTTTCAACTTGGCTTCGTCATAAGGCTGCCACGCGATCGTCTTCACACCTTCGGCCGGTTCGGGTGCGGGGCCCAACCAGTGGAACGCCGCAACGCCGATGATGATGGCCGACGCGATTCCACCTGACCAAGCATACAAACGTGCTTGCAGGCTGCTCCAACTGGGAACTTTGCCGATGATCCAGCAACCAAACCAAACACCGATCAAGGCCACAAAGACGGGCAACTTGTCGCCATCGCTGAACTGGTTGAAGAAGAACGCGACGGTTCCGAGGAACAAGAACGCGAGGAACTCTTTCAGTGTTTCCATCCAAGTGCCGGGCTTAGGCAACCAAGCCACCAAAGACGGCCAGATGCCGATCATCAGATAGGGCAGTGCCATGCCGACTCCCACGATCATGATGACGGCGGTTGTTTGCAAACTGGTCAACGCGAAAGTCAGGCCCAAGATTCCGCCCAGCAACGGACCACTGCAGGGTGTTGCCAAGACGGTTGCGAAAACGCCTTTGAAGAATGCACCGGTGTAACCTTCGCGTTGCTGCAAAGCCTGCGACGTTTTTCCAGCCGCCATGCCGGGAACCGGAATTTCCCAAACACCGAGATAGCTCAGTGCCATCGCGAACATCAACAAAGTCAGACCAAGCCGCACCGGGAAGTAGGTGAACTGTTGGCCCCAGTTGAAGGACAACAAAACCGCCAGAGCGGTGAGGACCGCGAAGACGGACAGAATGCCCAGGGCGTACACGACGTTGAGGAAGAAGATTCGTTTGCGATCTTCGCCAGCTTGCTGAACAAAGCTCATCACCTTCAAACCGACCACCGGCAACACACACGGCATGAAGTTCAAGATGACTCCGCCGATGAATGCGAACAGCAACGTGGTGCCGAAGGCCGTGCCAGCTTTCTCAGTGTCACCCGATGCTTCTTCGCTGGTTGTCTCGCTGGCGACCCCATGAGCGTCCCCAGAGCCACCGGATGTCGAGTGATCCGTTGCGGAAGCATCCGCCATCGCGATTTGTGGTTCGTTATCGGCCTCAGATTCAATGCTGGCATTCAGTGCAGGCGAAAGGTCGGTGTCGACCCAATCGAGTGTCGCCGCATCGTCCAGAATCAGCATGCGTTTTTTTGCAGCAACATTCATGAGCTGCGGTTTTGCATCCGCAGGCGCCGAGTCCACAACGTTGACGACGGTTTGAAACTCGATCGCCTTTGGTTGTTGGCAACTGTCGTCTGTACAAGCTTGATAGGCGATCCCGCCCACGATCTTGTGTTCGCCGTTCGAGGCATCTTTCGGAATCGAAATCGGCAATGTCCATGTCACGTTGCCCTTGTGATAGGTCACGCCGGGCAACAGGTCATAATCCACCGGCGGAGATTTGGTTTGGGGTGCCCCGACTTTCAAATCTGATTTTTCGCTGACCACAAAATTGGTCTTTGATTGCTCGTCGTTCACCGAAGATGTGTAGACGTGATATCCCGAATCAGGAATCGCGGTGAATCGGAGCGTGCCCGTTTGCCCGGGTTCCAACTGCGGAGTCAAGTTGATCGCTTCCCACCGCACGACATAGTCTTGATCGCGAAAGGTTTGCTTCAGATCAACGGGATGACTTTTCAAACCCGCGGGATCATTGGACGACGTCGACGCCATCGTTTGCCCGGATGGTTTTGAAACCGCCGACGGAACATCGCCGACCAGCTTTGCCGTCAATGTCTCGTTCACCGGCATGCAAGCACCGCCGGTCAAACACGCCAATGCGTCCAAACGAATCTTCAATGCACCAAGCTGCGAGATCGCTTCGTTGCCGCCCGCGACTTTCGCTTTGGCGGTGAAGGTGACTTCGTCTTCAAACTCTTCAACGGTGATTCCGCCAAAGTCTTCAGAGACACTTCGAAGCGGTTCGCGGTCACTCTTCCAAGCTCCCGAAATTTTGACGGAGTCCGCTTCGACCAGATTCAATTTGGTCGGCTTGGGCCCACCTTTGGGCTGGGTCGTCGAATACAGGTGCCACTTCGGCTGCAGCTTCACTTGAACGTTGACTTCGATCTCACCCTCGCCCACAACCGAATAGGTCGCGGTGGCTTCGGCGGGCTCGTCAGTCTGCAACGCCGCGTTTCCGTCAGCGGCAAAATCGTCGAGCGAAAACTCGGTGAACAGACCGGCTGCATCGGGCCTATCAGCGCGTACGGGCATCGCCACAGCCAAGGTGAACAACACCGCCAGCAGTGCGGCACCAAAGGCGGGCAATTTCCGAGCGAACCCGGGTTGGTAACAGCGATCCATCGAAAGCATCCTCCGACGAGACAATTCAATGAGACGAAAAGACATCGAACCCCATCGTTCGACCGAAATGAGTCCCGTAGCTTAGCAAAAGTGGCAAACTGAATCGATCAAGGCGGAAATTCGGCTCGAGAGCCGTTCCGGTGACGAGAAAAAGATTCGTCGCCTCAATCCAATCCAATCCACCCAATTTGCCATTCCCACCCACGCATTCAAGCGTAGAAGAGTCGCTCCCAGAGCAAGTTCTTCTGGTGTTGGGCTCTTTATTAAGAATGAACGCGGTCGAGCACCATCCGCCAGTTTCACCCCGCAATTTGCTGATGAAATCCGGGTGTATCCCTCCACCGCCAAATCCAGCCGGCTCGCCGAAAGCGTTCCTTCCAGTTGCACGGGGAAACTGCCTGCCCAACGGGCCAAGTCCACCACCGGGCAATCCCAATCCATCGCGTCGTGATCGATGATCCCCTTCACCGTCTGTCGAGATTCGTCAAACAAGATGTGCTCTCGGTGGACGTCGCGAAGCACCCAATTCTGACGCCAACCCTGAGGCGAACTCTCCATTCGCTCCGCCAACTCAGCAATCAGCATTGATTGGATCGAGGTGCCTTGTTTGACCAACAACTCGGTCGCTGCCATCAAACGATGCGCGAGCTCTTGATAGGCGGGCAACTCATTGTTCGTTCGCTCGATCGATCGTTGATGCACTCCGTCCATACTGACGCAACGTTCCAACAACGCTCGCCACTGCGAAGCCGTTCCTGGCAATCGTTCGCGCAACAAACTTCCTGAGGACAACCACGGGTTCAACTCATGAAGACGTTTCATCCGTTCACGAAAGCAACGTGGCAACTGATCCGCGGATGCAAACTCGTTTAGCGTTCGATCGGCAAAGACCGCGGGTGAGGGCAGGTCGGCCAACCTCGCGTGAACTTTCGCGATCGCTTCGCCGCCCAGCACCAACGCTCGCGCGGCAGCATCGCTGTCCATCGCTTCGGAATCATCACACGCTCGGCCGTCGACCCAAGCGGTGCATTGCCATTGGCGGCCTTGATCCAAAACGATCCATCGACCATCTGCGGTCGGAACAGGAGCGGCCAAGAGTGCCGACTCGTGTGTCGCTTCTTGATTGGCCGAAATGGGATCAAGCAACAACTCGGAAGCGACGTCTGATATCAACCCGGTGGAAAATACGTTTGGCTGCGTCATCGCGTCGGCTAGTTCGCTTGCCACGCAGTGCCATCGCGCCATCGGCGCGCCAGGGGCCGAACACTTCAGCACATAAGACGACGGGTTCGCGGCGGGGCGAATTCGATAGACCCGCCCGCCGCTCAGCCCTGGGTTCCACGAATCGATACCGATCGACGCTGCGTCTGGAAACCAGCATCGTGCGATTCGTGAAACGTCCAAAAGCGATTACTTTTCAGCCAAGAAAGACATGATCGACTGCTCCGGCACCGGCAACTTCAGCAACGGTGCGAACTCAGCGGTTTGTTCGTCGACATCCTTCAAACATTCAAACAAATCTTCTTTCGACATGCCAGAGAGTCGCTGACACGCTCGCGCAAACTTACCCTTCTCGTGCCATTCCTTTTCACTGCACGAAGGCAGCAACGAGGCCAATGCGACGCAGGCCGCACCGCGGGCCGAGTCACCCATTTCAAGCAACTGTTCAATCTCGGTGTGTTGAGCGATCAGTTCCACGAACTCTTCGGGCAAGTTCCAACGCGTGGCCAGAACAGCTGCGGCGTCCGCGTGGTTCCAACCGAACATTTCTTTTTCCAAACCGCTGAGACGCTTGCCTTCCGAAGCACGTTTCTCAACCAACTCTTCGTACTCGGTGGGCAATTCTTTCAACAACAACGGGATCGCCATGTCCTGCAACAAAGCTCCCGCGAACAAGTCTTCGGCGGCTTCCAGCTTCAAAATTCGGCCGACCTTGCGAGCGAAGATAGCGCGACGCAGCGAGTCTTGCCAAAGAGCTTTCAAATCAAAAGGACCAAACTTCGGATTGGGAATCACGCTGAAGACAGCGTTCCACAATGCAAAGTTCACGATCGCTCGCGAGCCAACCAATGTGATGGCCTGCGGGATGCTCATGATTTCGCGACTGAATCCAAAGTACGACGAATTCACAAAGCGAAGAACTTGCCCCATCAATCCTGGATCAGCCTCGATTGGCTTGGCAAAATCATTCGGCCCAGCGGATTCTTTTTGCGACAACTGCAACAGGCTGATCGCACTGTGCGGCAAGGCAGGCAGGATGTCGACATGAAAAACATCTTCCAAGTTGGTGCTTTCTGCGACGTTCGTCATCGATTTCAGCTCGTTTGTTGTTTTGTGCATTGTTCGCCACGCGATGTGCCTCACGCGGTCTTAATTCTTAGGCGGCGAGCGAGAATGAAGTGCCTGGAACCGTTTGTGCGAATCACCCCATCGGCCGTACCGGCGAAAGGTGCCTGACACTTGTTTTCCAACCATTCCGTCGCTGATAGAACCCTACGCCAAGATTTCGTAGAAGCACGTCGCAGCCTCATTCGAAGACGCCCGGATTCGGCATGATTAGCCTCAGTCGGAAGCCTTTGTCGGTCGCACCGTTTGTAGTGACGCGATTTTGATACGTTTCGCCCAAACATCGAACGTCGCTCTTTCACCTCATTGGTTGACTCCACGCATCAACCTTCTGTCGCGAATCGAATCCGGCGCCGCGACGTAAGCCTTTGACTGACAGGACGTTGAACGTCTAAACGACTCAGCCGGACGGCTCCGGCCCGCGACGTGCAACCGTGTGGCCTCATGGCACTCGTACGAATTCCGTCGCTCGGCAACAGCCGATTCTTCTCGCAACTCGCAGCTCATCACCTGGGAAACAACCCACAGGTCGATGCGTCGTTCTATTGGAAGCGGCTACGAAGGACGGCCGCCCTCGCAATTTTGCTGGGCGTGGTGAACGTACTCAGTGGCACTTCTGGTTCCATGAGAGCGTCGACCAACTCATCTCGGTCCGCTTCACCAAAACCCATTGCTCTTCGGCACGCTGATCCAGCGTTTCGAGTCGGTATCCACCCTGGCTCCACCTTTACTCAGCCAGCAACCAGTCTCGCGTCAGTCCCCGCGACGACGATGCTCGTGCGGAAGACGTCCAATTCCGATGAGTCAAACAATTTGATTGAGCCAAACGATCCGGATAGAGCAACCGAAGAAGCTTTGATCTCCAGCGGTCCTCGCGCGGTGCCACCTGTCGGCTGGCGACGCACATCGAACGGATGGGAAAACGTCGCGGAATGGCCCACAGCACACAACCAGACAGGGGGGATCCCTGCCCAAGTGTCCCTCTCAGATCAGATCCTTTTACAGCAGAAACGGGAACCCGCAGTTTTGCGACGTTCCATGGACAAGCTGCGGAGCACCCATCCCGCGATCATCGCTTCCGTCCAGATCGCCAGTGTCCTGGTCCTATTCGCGACTTGGGTGGCGCTGCGTGAAAAGCCGTTTCGTCGCGATGACGGACGGACGCCCAATCAGCTCGCTTCGTAACATTTCGCTGGTCGTTCTCGCAAAACACTCCTGATTGGTGCGAAACGTTCCTGATCCATGCTCAGGCAACCGGTTTCCTGCGAATCTCATTCGGATGGCAATGACCTGTCTCGCCCGTGACCAAACGTGTCACGCCCCTGGCGAATACTAGTGGTGTGAAGAGGAGGCAGCTCACTGCGGTCTTCTCTGTGAACCAACCGTCGACCAGTCATCACATCAACTGGCCGAACTCACTTCGGTGGAAAAGCTGTCGGGCTTTCATTGTCTCCGGCACCTTCCTCGATAGGATCGACCTTGCGACTTCGCAGGGATCGCCATGTCTGACCACCGTTGGTCGGGACATCGGTTGGGTTTGAATTGGAAACAAGAAAAGTTTGTTCAGGGAATAAAGGAATCAGGACATGGCAAAGAAACCACGCATGGCAACGCCGGCAGCATCCAAGGGCGTCAAGCTGGATCCAGGCATGAAGACCATTCTGGAAAAAGAACCCGGTCTGAAGACGACGCTTCAACAGATCGAAAAGTCGTTTGGTGACGGTGCGATCATGCCGCTGGGAGCTTCCCAAAAGCTGACCATCGATTGCATCTCCACGGGCAGCCTCAGCCTCGACATGGCGTTGGGTGGAAAGGGCATTCCGCGAGGCCGAATCATCGAAGTCTTCGGCCCGGAATCTTCCGGTAAGACGACGTTGGCTCTGCACATCGGTGCCGAGGCCCAAAAGTCCGGCGGGATCGCGGCGATCATCGATGCCGAGCATGCCTTTGACCCAAGTTGGGCCAAGAAGCTTGGTGTGGAACTGGACAGCCTGTTGGTCAGCCAACCGGGCAGCGGCGAAGAAGCGATGCAGATCTGCGAGATGCTGGTCAAATCCAACGCCGTCGACGTCATCATCATCGACTCCGTCGCGGCCTTGGTGCCAAAGGCGGAACTCGAAGGCGAGATTGGCGACAGTCACGTGGGCTTGCAAGCTCGTTTGATGAGCCAGTCGATGCGGAAGCTGACCGGTGCGATTGCCAAAAGCAAATCGGCCGTCGTCTTCATCAACCAAATTCGCGAGAAGGTCGGTGTGATGTTCGGCAGCCCCGAAACCACTCCCGGCGGTCGTGCCCTCAAATTCTATTGCTCGTGCCGAATTGATGTTCGTCGGATTGGAAGCCTGAAAGATGGCGAAGAGCAAGTCGGCCAACGCGTCAAAGCGAAGATCGTGAAGAACAAGGTCGCACCTCCGTTCCGCATCGCCGAATTCGACATGATGCACTCCAACGGCATCAGCTTCGAAGGCGACTTGCTGGATCTCGGAACCGAGAACAAAGTCGTCAACCGCAGCGGTTCATGGTTCAAGTACGGCGACACGTACTTGGGACAGGGTAAAGAGAAGGCTCGCAACTTCTTGATCGAGAACCCAGACGTCTCCGATGAGATCAAGCAGAAAGTCTTGGCCGCCGGTGGCTTTGTCGCACCGCTTGAAGCGGACGCGGCAGCCGAAGACGAAGAAGCAGTCGAAGATGGCGAAGCCGTCGCCAACAGCTGATCCGCGAATCGGGTTGGTCGCGAGGTCAGTTGACTATGCATGAAACGGACCGTCTCGGGGAAGCCTGGGGCGGTCCGTTTTTCGTTTTCCGCCGCAGACGAAATCCTGGCACCACGTTTCCGTCGCTTCACGATGAGTGCACGAGATGCCTCAGCGAGACCAAACCGACACCTCACCTGCACGGGGCTGCTCACCCGCGATAACATCGCGGCATGACTGCATCCGATCCTGCTCCAGCCGACTCGTCCGCGACCAACCCAGCGTCCTTCGACCCGACTCCCGAGGTGATCTTCTTGGGCACCGGGACCAGCGTTGGTGTGCCCGCGATTGGATGCGAATGCGATGTCTGCCAAAGCACTGACCCGCACAACAACCGAACGCGTTGCTCGATCTTGATTCGGTTGCCCGAGGGCAATCTGCTGATCGACACACCGCCCGATTTGCGAACGCAATTGCTGCGTGAAAAAATCAAACTCGTGCACGCGGTTTTGTTCACCCACGAGCATGCTGATCACATCTACGGGCTGGATGACCTGCGGTTGTTTCCGTTTCGGCTCGGTCGTCCCGTTCCGTTGTACTGCCGTGCGGACGTCGAAGCTCGCATTCGAACCTCTTACGATTACGCGTTCTCAAAGCGTGAACAAACTCACGCGGGATCACGGCCCCAACTCGAAATTCTCTCGATCAACAACGATGATCCGTTTGAGGTTCTCGGCGTTCGGGTCATGCCGGTTCCGCTCAAACACGGACCGCACTTTGAGGTGCTGGGATTCCGCATGGGTGACTTCGCCTATTGCACAGATACCAATCACGTCTCGGAGTCGTCCATGGAACGTCTGCGAGGCCTCGACACGCTGGTCCTGGATGCCTTGCGATTCACCCCGCACCCGACTCACTTCAACATCGAAGAAGCCCTCGAAGTGATCGAAGAGCTCAAACCACGCCAAGCCTTCCTAACTCATCTCGGCCACGACATCGATCACGGCCCCGTGGAAGCCTCGCTGCCCGATCACGTCCACTTGGCCTACGACGGACTGCGATTGCCAATGCCATCCATCCAGTAGCCGAATTCGTTCGTCATAACCCGCCGCGTCAGCAAGCCCACCTCCCGTAGCCGGATTCGCTAAGAATTCGGATCTCATCATCTCGAACATCTGAATCCCGACGACACCATCAACGTAGGCCAGGTTATCACCTGGCACCCAACCGATGACTTGGAACAAAGCGAGCCGTCCAACCCGCCCCCGCAAGAATCAACGCGGCCCGTCCAATCACCCAGCCAGGTACAACCTGGCCTACGAGCGACAACGCACCCGTCACAACCCGCCGCGTTAGCAAGGCCACCTCAGCCGTAGCTGGATTCGCCAAGAATTCGGATCTCATCATCTCGAACATCTGAATCCCGGCGACACCAACAACGTAGGCCAGGTAATCACCTGGCACCCATCCGATGCTTTGGAACAAAGCGAGCCGTCCA
>NZ_DDGH01000047.1:38856-39118 GCF_002337565.1 Rhodopirellula sp. UBA1907
ACAACGCTTCCGTCACAACGCCCTCATCGATTCGGATAGACTGCGTCGTTCGATGATCGCCGTCTCGTCCCCTCGCAGCAAAAGTCCCCGCCTTGTCCGCCTCAGATCCCGCCCCTGAACCCGATGCATCGGTCACCTCCGACGCTCCCACGCCAACTCCCGCCTCCGACAAAGCCTCCCGGTTGGGTTTGGTCTTGTTCGTCATCTACCTGTTGCTCTACGGCGGGTTTGTGCTGCTCAACGCCTTTCGAGCCGAGACGAG
>NZ_DDGH01000047.1:39321-44366 GCF_002337565.1 Rhodopirellula sp. UBA1907
GAGCCGAGACGATGGACACGATCGTTTTCGCCGGCTTGAACCTGGCGATCGTCTACGGATTCGCATTGATCTTGGTCGCGATCGGCATGGCACTGATCTACGGCATGAAGAGTGTCGACGAGCCTGAAGCAACGGAGGCATCGGAATGATTTACGAACCTTCCATGACCGCCGTCGTTGTCTTCTTCGTCTTCGTCGGCTTCACGATCGGCCTGAGTTTTTACCTCGGCGGCAAAGCCAAATCGTCGGCGGGCTACTTCGCCGCCCACGGTCAAATCCCTTGGTTCATCAACGGGATCGCCTTCGCGGGAGACTACCTGTCCGCAGCATCGTTCCTGGGCATTTGTGGGATGATCGCCGCGTATGGCTACGACGGCTTCCTGTATTCGATCGGCTACTTGGCTGGTTGGATCGTGGCCTTGTTCGTGATCGCCGAACCAATGAAACGGCTCGGCAAGTTCACCTTCGCCGATGCTCTCGACGCCAAGTTCGATTCCAGAGGGATTAAGGCCGCGGCCGGGATCAGCACGCTGATCGTCAGCGTGTTCTATCTCATTCCACAGATGGTCGGCGCCGGGGTTCTGATCCAACCCTTGCTGGGCTTCCCTCACTGGGTCGGGGTGTTGTTGGTCGGTGCAGTCGTGATCACGATCGTTGTCACCGCCGGCATGGTCTCGACCACATGGGTCCAGTTCCTGAAAGGATCGTTGCTGGTTGTCTTCAGCGCGATCTTGGTCGTGATGGTGCTGCAGCAAGGGTTCAAAGTTGACAACGAATCCTTCCCATCTAGCAGCCTACCTATCAGCGAATTCGATCGGCAAGCCATCGCGGAGGCCATGAACCGTGAACTGGTCGAATCGTCCAACTGGGCCGACAACGATCAGTACCTCCAGTTCACTCGCGAGGACGGCGGCGGCTACGACGTTTACCGCGCCGACATACAAGAAGGCGGAACGATGATCGTTTCAGAAGCCCAGTCGATCACAACGATGCCCAATGGCGACACGTTGATCGGTGGGCTTCCCAAGGGGGACCAACCTGGTGAAGGCCACCTGCGTCCGGTCGGTCGAATCAAAGTTCTGCCGAACGAATACATCGGGCAAGCCGAAACAGGCCCGCTCGGTCCGCTCGAGTTCTTCGACGTTCTCAATCGCAGCACGGTTGTGCTGTGGGGCAACGAGACATTGAAGAACGAAGATGGCTCGACCACCAAAGTCTTCTACCAAAAACCAACCAGCGGTTCGCAGGTTCTGCGTCCCGGCGAGCACCCGCGGTTCGCTGGCATTCGCAGCGATAGCTGGACGGGCAAGTTCAACTTTCTGTCGTTGATGCTGGCATTGTTCTGCGGCACCGCATCGTTGCCACACATTTTGATTCGCTACTACACGGTCAAAGACGCCGCAGCAGCTCGCAAGAGCACCATCGTTGGCATCACCAGCATCGGGTTCTTCTACGTCCTGACGCTTTACCTAGGCTTGGGTGCCATGACCAGCGGCACGCTGGATGTCACGAACAGCAACATGGCCGCGCCGCTCCTTGCTCGTGGGATGAGCGGTCTGCTATTCGCAATCATTTCCGCGATCGCGTTCACCACAGTTTTGGGAACGGTCAGCGGTTTGATTTTGGCCAGCAGCGGAGCCGTCGCTCACGACTTGCTGAGCGGTGTGATGGGGATGAAGTTCAGCGAAAACAGCCAGGTTCGAATCGCGAAAATCGCGGCCGTGATCGTGGGTGCCATCGCGATTGTATTAGGGATCCTGTTCCGCAATCTCAACGTCAGCTACCTGGTGGGCTGGGCCTTCAGCATCGCGGCCAGTGCCAACTTGCCCGCGCTGATCATGCTGCTGTTTTGGAAACGCACGACCGCCCAAGGCATCGTGGCCAGCGTCATCGTCGGCATGTTCAGTTCGCTGGGCTGGATTTTGTTGTCCGCAGACACCTTCGAAAAGGTCTACGGCATCGATCCATTGAGCAGCCCCGTGCCGTTCAGCCAACCAGGCATCGTGACGATCCCGTTGGCCTTGATCACCTTGGTCGTGGTGTCGCTGATGACAAAGAACGGAAAGGCCACCACAACGTAGCCGAATTCGCCAGAATTCGGACGTCATCAATTTCCCAACCCGACGCGTGAGCGAGGGACCACGCTGAATCCTGGCGAAGCCAGCCACCAGGCAACGTAGGCCAGGTTATCACCTGGCACCCAGCCGATGCTTTGGAACAAAGCGAGGCGTCCAGGCGATCGCGCAAGACCCAACGCGGCCCGTCCAATCATCCAGCCAGGTACAACCTGGCCTACGACGCACCCGTCACAACCCGCCGCGTTAGCAAGGCAACCTACGTAGCCGGATTCGCCAGAATTCGGATCCCACCACGTCAACACTTCTGAATTCTGGCGAATCCAGCTACACCCGTAGGCCAGGTTATCACCTGGCACCCAGCCAATGCATTGGAACAAAGCGAGGCGTCCAAACACACTCGCAAGACTCCATGTCGTTCGTCCAGCCACCCCGCCAGGCACAGCCTGGCCTACGAGGCCACCCGGTTGATCAACCCCAAGACTTCAGCACGTGACTTCGGGTCGGTCTTGAACGCGCCTCGCATGGCACTGGTCAGACACAAGCTGCCGGGTTTGCGAATGCCTCGCATCGTCATGCAACTGTGAGTCGACTCGACCACCACGGCAACGCCTCGCGCCGACAAGCGATCCTCGATCAAATTGGCGACCGTGTGGGTGAGACGTTCTTGAACTTGCGGTCGACGCGCGACCTCTTCAACCACGCGAGCCAACTTGCTCAGGCCCACGACCTTGCCGCTCGGCAAATACGCGATGTGTGCCTTGCCCGTGAACGGCAGCAGGTGGTGCTCACACATGCTGCAGAAACTGATGTCTCGCACCAACACAATTTCGTCGTAATCCTCCGCAAACACTTTCGCGAGGTGACGGCCAGGTTCGGATTTCAATCCCGCGAACATTTCGGCGTACATCCGCGCAACGCGGGCTGGTGTTTCCAACAACCCATCGCGATCGGGATCTTCACCGACAGCTTCTAAGATCTCACGCACGGCCGATTCGATCCGAGCGAAATCGACTTCGTTGTGGGGTGCGTTCTTGTCGACAAAAAAGGGCGTTTGTTCGGCAGGTTGTTCTTTGTCGACCACGGGCTTGTTTGAATCCTGGTTTGATGGAGTAATCGTGTTGTCTGAATCGCGAAACAACTAACGACTATAAACGAGTGGCTAGCGTTGCGAAGACGCCTCACGCTAAATCGGCTCAAAACCCTGGCGATAGAAGCCCATGATGTTCCCGAAGATGCGAAAAATCATGAAGATCAAGAACATCGAGACAACAATCCAAATCACGGCAGACGCCACTCCCGCGATCGTTTCCATCGCCCTTTTGGCTCGTTCGTCGTAGTCTCTGGCCAAGTGGTCAATGGATTCCGCATCCGTCCCCGACAGTTCCGCAATCTCGATCTGAGTGATGAATTCTTCGGGGAACAAATGAGTTTTGTTCAATGCTTCGCTCAAAGTCGCCCCGCCGCGTATTGCCTCTTCGGCCGGCTTGGCACCGCTTCGATAATACGAACTGTCGGTCGCATCCAACGACAACTTCGTTGAGTCAATCGGGTTGATCCCGGCATCCAACGAAAGTGACAACGTCCAGGCAAACCGGGCCAACGTGATCGTTTGAATCGCACCACCGATCTTGGGAATTTGATACACCAGCGGCACGACATTCTGGATCGCGCCAATGTTCTTCCGGAACGCAAAGTAGATCCCGCCAATCACCGCAGCGACGACACCGAGGTAGGCCCAGAAGATCAGGACTCCTTTAGGTCCACGCAATCCAAACCCAAGCATGTCTGTCATCTGGCCGCCGGTCGGAGCGGTTAGCACACCCATCAACCAAATCATCAGCGACAACACACCGATGCCGAGCAACAATTGAAGTCCCGGCCAAGCGATCGCGCGAAGGAAGTTCTGACGAAGCGTGTACTGCTGAGCGTAGTGTTCGGACAGCGTCAACATCGTTCGTTCGAGCCGACCGGTCGTTTCACCAACACGTGTCATCACCACCAGCAACGGTGGAAAGAACGGCTTCTGGTGACGCATCATTTCGCTGATCGCATGGCCGTCTTTGGCACCCTCACGAATTTTGGTCATCGCGATGCGTTGCTGGGCCGAGCCATGCTTGGCTTCGCTTTCCAACAACTTCAACAAGTCCGCTCCGGCCCCCAATCCAACTCCAAACCGCCGACAAAAATCGCGGCAAGAACGCACTCCCATCTGTCGTGACATCACCGCGTCACCTCTGTCATCCGAACGCTGTCTGGATTCTTAGCGGAGCGGCGCGAGCCGCCCGGTGCGTGACCGGAGGGCTCGCGCCCAGCCGCTTCGATGCGAGATGTCGAAGTGCGATCATCCCGCTGCACCCACGCTGGCAGCTCACCGAAATGCTGCGTGTATTCCCGTTTCGCATAAGCCAATAGGTACTCCGGGTTAGCTGACTTCACCGCCGCCATATGACTCGATGAAGTTCGCGAAGGCGGTCTTTGTTTTGACAAACGAACCAATCGATGAAGTGCTAGCTCGTAGGTGCCTTGTGCTCGCAAACGATCGCCATTCTGAAGCAGTCGCCGCGCGTTCTGCACCAATGCTTTCACGTCAGCGATTGTTTCCTGCTCTGCAGTTCGCTTTGCCAACTGCCGCGGATCGGCGTCCCCCAATAGCTGACGATCGATTTCATCGTGATCGATGATCGTCACCGAGACCGATGCGTTGCCCGCCCGAGTGGAACCGCCTTGTGCTACGCCGGGCGAAAAACGGCCGCGTGATGAACGCCCACTTTGGTAAGACGATACGCCGCCCATCGATCCAGTCCCGCGATCGGGAATCAACATGCCGCCGGTGGAAGAAAATCGACGAACGCTGGGAAGCTGCACCACCTGCGCCGAGGCCAACTCAGCCCCAGAGATCAAAAGCAAGGAGACCGTGACGACTCGGGCGAGGGCGAGACTTTTAGCGGAGCGGCGCGAGCCGCCCGGT
>NZ_DDGH01000047.1:44507-44649 GCF_002337565.1 Rhodopirellula sp. UBA1907
GGTGTACGACCGGAGGGCTCGCGCCTCGCCGCTAATTTCGCGAACACCCAATTCATTTCCAATCGGCTCTCGCCTCTCCTACCGGGCAATCGTGCCGTTTGTAAATGCTGTGCCAGCAGCGCCTTGAGAACCCCGCCCGTGC
>NZ_DDGH01000047.1:44662-63516 GCF_002337565.1 Rhodopirellula sp. UBA1907
GTTCAGCGAGATTTCCGGGGGAGGGCAATCCGCGCCGCTTCCCATGCTCGGCCCCCTCCCTCACGTACGCCTGAACGGCGTCGCTTGACCTCCCCCAAAACTTCGTTTCGGGAGAGGTGTGCCGCGAGAGAACCCGCGGAAGAACGATCTCAGAAAACTGCGTCACCGCTTCAAAAGAGGAGCGAAGTAGAGGGTCGACGGTCGACGAGGAGCTGGGTTCAAACATGCCCCCAATGTAACGCATCGCCGCAGAAACACAGCGACAGGAGCTTCTCGGCGTGCAACGAAACAGGCCGCGATTCTACTTCGCGGATTCTTTGATCTTGTCGCCGAATTCTCGGTTGAATTTGCGGACCTTGTTGGCAACCACCGCTCGGCAATAACCGGCGTTTGGATTCCGGCGGAAGTAATCCTGGTGAAACTCTTCAGCGACATAGAACTTGGTCGCTGGCTCGATCAGCGTGACGATGGGGTCCCGGTATTCTTCGCCGAGTTTTTCGATCGTCTTCTTCGCAATTTCGCGTTGTTCCTCGTTGTGAACAAAGATGCTGCTGCGGTACTGCGGTCCGCCGTCAGCGCCTTGACGGTTCAAGGTCGTTGGATCGTGGGTTTTGAAGAACACCTTCAGCAGCTCTTCAAAGTTTGTCTTGGTGGGGTCGTAGTAGATCTGAACCGCTTCGGCGTGCCCGGTCATTTTGCCGCAAACTTGATCGTAGTTGGGCCGTTTGACTTTCCCTCCGATGTATCCCGACACGACATCGCTGACGCCTTCCATCCGCTCAAAGACGGCTTCGGTGCACCAAAAACAGCCCCCAGCCAAGGTCGCCACCTTCTCGCCCGGCCGAGTTTTGACCTCCACGATCTCGGAATCCAATGGCAAACCGTTGTAGTTCGGGTTGGCGTTGGGATCGTCTGATTTTGCGCTGATGGGTGGAGCGGCCTGAACGCAGGAAGTCAAAATGGTCAACAGACAAACCGCCGCGAAGGGTGCCAACAAACGTGACGGCGAGGCGGTAAAGGCGGGCACTGGCATCAGAAACTCCTGAGTGGGATCGGAAATTCAGCGGTCAGGGGCGAGAAATGGCAGTCGAAACTGCGCACTGAACCAATTCTTACGCACTGGAAACCATGGTGGGTCGGCGGCCACCGCGGCGGTTTTCAGTTTTTTGCCAATCGTGGACCTTGCGTTAGCGAGCCAGCACCAACCATAGCCGGATCCACCGAGTTCGGACGCCAACTTTGACTTCCAGCGACGTAGGCCAGGTTATCACCTGGCACCCAACCGATGCTTTGGAACAAAGCGAGTCGTCCAAACGCTCCCGCAAGACTCCCTGTCGTTCGTCCAAACACCCCGCCAGGCACAGCCTGGCCTACGTTCGTGACACCCCGCCGCGTTCGCAAAATCACCCGACCGTAGCCGGACTCTGTGACGCTGCGATAGGATGACTTTGACACCCCTTCGATCGCCGATTTGCAAACAAATTTCACGCATGCCTCACGCTTTCTTTGACCTGCACCACACCGTCGCAGACGATGAAATCGACGCCCAGCAACACGTCCACAACCTGCGTTATTTGCAGTGGACACTGTGGGCCGCCCGCGACCACAGCGCCGCGGAAGGCTGGGACGCGGCTGCCGCACTGAAAGACGGGTTGGGCTGGGTCGTTCGAGGCCACGACATCACCTACCGCGCCGCCGCACTCGCGGGCGACGAACTGATCATTCGAACCTGGATCCCAAGCTGGAACCGATATTCCTGCCAAAGACATTACTTGGTGACTCGCCCAGCCGATCAAACGGTTCTGGCCAAAGTCCAAACCCGCTGGGTGTTTGTCGATTTGAACCGGCACCGTGCCATCGAGATCCCTCCAGCCGCGGTTGCCGCGATCCGAGTCTGCGAGACGCCTCCGCCAGCCCCATGGGCCGACTCCGATGACACCTGATCAACGACTGAAATGGTTTTTGCGGGTCATTGGCGTGTCCGCTCTGCTCGCCTTCGCCGCCGCGATCATGCGGGAAAAATGGATGATCGAGATCGCTCAGGAACTCGGAATCAATCCGTTTCCGAACTCCCCACTGACGTTCTACCTGGCTCGCAATCTGTCGCTGCTGTACGGGTTCGTCGGTGCGTTGCTCTGCATTCTTTCCGCGGATCTGCCGCGTTATCGCGACCTGATCGGCTGGGCCGCGCTCGGAACAATCGCATTTGGATTGCTGCAATTGGTCGTCGATGCAATGTCTGGACTGCCCGGATGGTGGACGATCGGGGAGGGCGGTTCGACCCTGGCCGGCGGGCTGTTTTTGCGGTGGTTGGAACGAACCGCCCGAGCAGCCAACCCTTCGCCATCCCAGGCGGACTCGTCCGTGACGGGTTCCGACGAAACGCTGCGTTGACTATTTTTCTGCTCCGCCGAGATTGTTTGGCGAATTTCCCGTTTTTCAAAACCTTTCGAACCCTGTGTTTCTGTCATGCAACGCACCCTCGTCTTGCTCAAACCTGATTGTGTCCAACGCCGCCTGATCGGTGACGTCCTGTCCCGATTCGAAGCCAAGGGATTGCACATCGTTGCCATGAAGTTGTTGCAAGTAACACCTGAGCTGTCCAAGCAACACTACGCCGAACACGTCGAAAAACCGTTCTACTCCTCGCTGGAAGAGTTCATCACCTCGGCACCTGTCGTCGCGATCGCACTCGAAGGCCTGGAAGTCATCCGCGTCGTCCGCGATATGCTCGGCGCCACCAACGGTTTGCAAGCCGCTCCTGGCACCCTGCGTGGTGACTACAGCAGCAGCCGCCAAATGAACTTGGTGCACGCCAGCGACAGCGAAGAATCGGCCAAACGCGAATTGGACCTGTACTTTGACGCCGACGAGTTCTGCGACTACTCGCTCGTCCTGACACCTTTCATGCGTGCCGACGACGAATAGTTATAATTTGGGTTCCCTCCTTCCCACCTGAGGCAACCCATGTCGCTGCTCGAGACCCTCGCTGCTTCCCGACCGGCCGCTCAACGATTCGTTGGCGGCCTGGCGGTCTTCTTCGGCCTGCTACTCATCACGCCTGCAGGCTCGTCCGCACAAGGGCTGGGCAACAGGCCCGCTCTCGATGCAGCCAGCGAGATCACTTCATTCAATGGAAAACTGGTCGCTTCCCGCGGCGTGATCCTGACGATCGAACGAGAAGACGGCACCGAAGTGATGGTGCAAACTCCCGACTCGATCTCGCAGTTGACCTTTACCGCGAAAGCTTTGCCTGCCTATTTGCGCCCCGGCATGCCGGTTCGCTTCAAAGCCAACCTTGGACCGAATGGTGCTCCGTTGGAACCGGTCAGCAAACTCGAGCTGTTCGCGCCGGTCAACGTGAAGCTGCTCAAAGGCCGTGAACGCGAAAACTATCAGCCTGGCGTCCACCCCAGCAAACCACCTCAACGTGGCAACGCGGGACCTCCGACCGGACCTGTGACCGTGGTGGGCAACCTGATGGCACTCACCCCGCAAGGAGTCGCCCTTCGCGCTGGCAACATTCCCGTTCAAACAATGACATCGCCGAACTTGGAACTGCAAATCCGAGTCAACAACTTGTCGCTGGCCCAACCTGGTGACGCAGTGCAAGTGCGAGGTTTCTATCAGCCACCGGACGAGACCAAGGTCAAAGCGGAATCGATTCAAATCACAACCGACCGCATCTACGGCGAAACACCTCCACCCAATGAACGTCGTTCACGACGCAGCAAACGAGGCGATCGCGACAAAGACGATACCACCGAATCTAAAAACGCCGACGATGCCAATTCAGAAGAAGGCAAATCCCTCGGTGTTCCAAATGCCGAATCCGAGTGACCCCCGTAGCCGGATTCGCCAAGAATTCGGATCCCACCATCTCGAATATCTGAACTCGGGCGAATCCAGATACCAAGACATCAGCACGTAGGCCAAGTTATCACCTGGCACCCAGCCGATGCTTTGGAACAAAGCGAGTCGTCCAGCCACTCCCGCAAGACTCAAAGACAAACATCCAGCCACCCCGCCAGGCACAGCCTGGCCTACGTGCTCCCCCGTCATAACCCGCCGCGTAAGCAAGGCCACCCACACCCGTAGCCGGACTTGCCAGAGTTCGGATCCCACCATCTCGAACATCTGAATTCGGGCGAATCCAGCTACCGAGACATCAGCACGTAGGCCAGGTTATCACCTGGCACCAAGCCGATGCTTTGGAACGAAGCGAGTCGTCCAGGCACTCCCGCAAGACCCAAAGACAACCGTCAAGCCACCCCGCCAGGCACAGCCTGGCCTACGGACTCCCCCGTCATAACCCGCCGCGTTAGCAAGGCCACCACACCCGTAGCCGGATTCGCCAGAATTCGGATCCCACCATCTCGAACATCTGAATTCGGGCGAATCCAGCTACCAAGACATCAACACGTAGGCCAAGTTATCACCTGGCGCCCAGCCGATGCTTTGGAACGAAGCGAGTCGTCCAGGCACTCCCGCAAGACCCAAAGACAACCGTCCAGCCACCCCGCCAGGCACAGCCTGGCCTACGTGCTCCCCCGTCATAACCCGCCGCGTTAGCAAGGCCACAGCATTCAGCCACCGGCTGACGTCAATTGTAAAATCGCCTGCTCATCATCTGGCCAAGACACAAACAGCTCAGCTTCCAAATAAGCCTGCCCAGCCAGCATCGCAATGAGTTGATCCAGCTCCGCCAAGCGTTCGGCAAACATCTTCAAACTCTTCTGCTGACTTTCGAGTTGCTCCAGTTGCTGATCCAACCGAGCCTTCAAGCGACGAGCCCGTGAACTCTCGGCACGCGAGATAGCAGCCTCCAAATCAGCGTGCGTTCGATCCGCCAACTCCATCTGTCGCGTCACCACCGCCAATGTCTGCGAGACATCCGCACGGTCTGTCCATTGCCATGGCATCGCCGGATCCAGCCGTGCTCCAAATCGGACGCGAACCGTCATCATGCGGGTTGTCTGGACATCGACACGAACCACCACCGCAACCGATTCCGAATCCTGCTGGCTCAAAACGGCAATGCCTCGAACCTTTCGCGGCGTTTCGTTTTCAATGGGCTCGACCCAGCCCACATCGACTTTGTCCGGAACTCGCAACCCCATCGTGATTCGAGCCTGTCTCGACTCCGGCGGTGCGGATAGATCCCACTTCATCTTCACGTCCCGCTCTGCCAAATCGATAGCAATCGCGTCACCTTGCAAACTCGGCCGCATGTATACGTGACGTCCCGATGCGATCTCCATTCGGCCATGAACCAACGAATTTCGATCCGCGTTCTTAGAGCCCGACAACCACTTGAATTGCGACACCGTCTCTTCGGCGTTCACACGAATTTCGGCGATCGCAGTCTCATCCGATGGCCTGATGATCGAAACAGCATCGGATTGTGCCTCCACGATTTTGAATCCAGTGGCTCCGTCCGGAAATCTCAATGCAGCGTTTTGCAAAGACAGCCTCGGCCAAGAAACGCTGTCGACATTTGACGCATCACCGGACGGAATCGCAGGCAACGCAACGAACAAAGCATCCGAATCACCCGCGATGGATTCCTCCGTGACAGCGGTCACCGCGTCCACCTCCATCTCAGCTTCATCGCCGTCACTCATCACATCCGCTTCTTGGCCGCCACCAAACGAAGCTGGGCCCGCATCGCTCGTTGCCATCATCGCCGTGGAAGCAGTTTCACTGACAGCGTTTGCGTCGTCGTCAACGTTTCGGGAATCCTCTCGGTTAGCTGTCGATATCCCCGCAGTCTGTGATGGAATCAACGCGTCCAAGGAAAACGCCGAAGATGACATCCCGCTGGCCTCGGCCGTGGATGGTTTCCCCGTCGAAGAATTCTCCACCGAGTTGGATCCCATAATCTCAGCAGCGCTCATATCGATACCCGTCGCATCGACGTCCGGTGATGCGGAAGACTCAAATGTCTCCGCGTCCGTGAAAGTGCTCAGCTCCATCGATGAATCGTCCGCCGTCGCGATGAATCCGGCGTCGAACACATCTGCGTCTTGACTATGTTGCCTAGCCGGCTCACCAGATGCATTTGAAGACTGTGCAACCTGCGGGCTCGATCTTGGCCACCAGTAAAGCGCCGCACCAACCAACGCCACTCCGGCAACAGCACCAATCCAAATCAATTTGGGCTTGGATGACTTCCTTGTGTTCGACTTTGAATCCGCGAGTTCGACCGGATCGCTCAACACAATTCCTTCGTTCTCACCATCGTCGGCAACCTGCGACGCACCTTCGCTCTCAATCGCCTGCGGTTCGCCCTCAGACTCATCGACGTCCAGGCGGGTGAGTTGCCCATTGTGATCGATACCATGTATCTGCCAAAAGACATGGCTTGGCGAGCGAAGCGATGCTGCATCGTCATTCGGCAAACCAGGATTGCCAAACCGAGTCTCCGCATCATCGACCAAGCGATTCCAGATGTCCGAGGGAGGCTCGCCCAACCGCTTGATCATGTCGGCGACCGACTCCATCAGAGTCGGCGCAGAATCGCTCTTGGACGTGGTATTCATATGCTTCGTTATAGCGAAACGCACCTCCGATTTCCGTCGTAGGCCAGGTTGCATTTCCCGCACCTATGAACAACGGGATTCGAATCCGACGATTCAATTGCTTCGGCCGGTTACCTTCACCAATTATTCATCCAGAGCATCAATCCGAATTCTGGCGAATCCGGCTACTGAAAGATTTTGCTGACGTACGTCTACGACGTCGGAATCCGTGGCGAGTTCAGCGGCGGCCTTGCTAACGCGGCGGGTTGGGACCGATGCGATGTAGGCCAGGCTGTGCCTGGCGGAGTGGCTGGACAGACGCCGCTTGGTCTTCTGAGATTGCCTGCACGCCTCGCTTTGTCCCAAAGCATCGGCTGGGTGCCAGGTGATAACCTGGCTACGTCGCAGGGTTCGCCAGATAAAGATTCGGAGTCCGAATTCTGACAAATCCGGCTACAGAAAACTCGCCTCGGCCTCACTGACGTGTCGGGTTACGACTGGCAACTCACCGTCGCCAGAATCACGTGCTCGCCTAGCAAGCAACATTCATAACCCGCCGCGTTAGCAAGGCCACTCCGCAATCTTCATCAGGGAACCAGCAACGCGGTGCCGGTGACCGCGGCGGCTTGGTACCAAGCCCCCTTCAGGCTCAACGGCACTGGTGGGATGATCCAAGGAGCACAGTTACCAGGACGGTAGTAGCCCAATGCATACTGGCATTCATGCGGCGAGTGCACACCCATTTTGTACGGCAGCACCGCGATGTTCGCGAAGAAGTGTGCCGACGAAAGAACCGGTTGCAACACTGGACCCGCGGTGTGACCGTAACGTTCCAAGTTGACTTCTTCGAAGTACAAAGGTTTGTGGCACAAGTTCGATGCTGCCCAAACCACGGTCGTCGGTTTCCAACGACGCGGAGTGAATGCGACTTGTTCCAGCAAGCACTCGGTTGGCAGTCCCCAGTTCTCGGAGATGAACCCAAGATCCGCTTCGCTCAATCGATTGATTGCCAATTCTTCGCGAGCACCAAACTCGGTCACGATCACAGCTTTCTCATAAGCGAGATCCACCAAGCGACCGGTGCCCATCGGACGACCATCGATGCTTCGCCAAGTCCGTGATTCTTGACGCTCGTCAAAGCGTTCTTTCAGCTTCAAGTACTCGTCTTCGTCAATGACATCGGGACGATACGGTGGGCTGATATCCAACGACACCTGGTCAATCGTCTGAGCGGCGATGCGAGACCGGAAGTCGTCGCATGACAACCCGCTGGCCCGGCGGCTCGGACCGTCATCATCACCCATGATCGCAGCATCATCGCGATCAGATTGCGAACGCAAACGGCCATCTTCTTGAGCTTCCAACTCGAGCCGGTCCAACTCATCCTTCACCCGTTCTTCTTCATCGCGGCGATCAAACGGATTGGATTCAAAACGGTCCGAAGGAGAAGGCTGAGTCTCCGGTTCCGATGGCTGCTGCGGCAGATTCGATTCGTCTTGCAACATGTCGCGAATCGACGAACCCGAATCAGGTTGCCCCAGGTCGTTCGGTTGGCCAAACGTATCGGGAGTCGCGTTGGGCGAGTCCAAGCCCGGCGAAGGCAACTCTTCCAAGCCCGGGGGCACCATCTCAACGGGTGAGTTGAGTCCGTTGGCAGCGTTGCTCGGATTAGCGCCCGGCTGATCGCGGAACGGGTTGGCGTTCCAGTTCGGACGGGTTCCGCTGGCGGCACCATTGTCATCGGGCATGCCGAATCCGCTCGACGATGGAGGCGAAATCGGTTGCGAGTCGGCTGGCGGTGGAGCATCGAACTCTGGCAAGCCAAATCCTGAACCTGGTTGCTGCAAGAACGCAGCAGGATGAATCAAGTTGGCAGTGGCTTCTTGGCTACGTCGGCTTGTTCCCGACACAACAATCACTGCCGAGCCAGCTTGGTTCGCTTGAGCGTTCGCTGCTTGTTGCATTGGTTGTGCGTGAGCGACCGATTGCTGGAACGATGTCTCGTGTTGCTCTGGCGAAGTCTCTTGGAACGCAGCGTTGCTGATCCGAGCGGCTTCTTCCGATGCGATCTGCGGGCTCTTTCGCCATTGCAAATCCCAACCCGGACGACGCATCGGTGACTCTTGCGAAGTCGCGGGTTGGTTCGGTTGAGTTTGCATCAGATCCGCGGTTCGCATCCGCGGGATCGGTTGACCAACCGGTTGCACCGGGGTCGGCGAAGTGTTCGCCGAAAGAGGATGCGTGGTTGGGTTCACGCGGGTCGGCCCAAAGCTGTCTTGGGCCATGACCGCCGAGTTGGCGGAAAGAGCACCGACGCTGAAACCAGCCGCGATGCAAGCGGCCAACCATCGTCGGCGGACCAACCGGCCTGGCAATGAGCTCAAGCGGTTGGTCGTCGGAACGTTTGCCTCAACCGGCGTCGCCCGAATGAACATCGGGACTGTAGTTGGGCGCTTCTTGTGTGATCGCAATGTCATGCGGGTGGTTCTCCCTCACCGTAGCGGCCGACACGCGAATGAATTTCGCGTCGCGGCGGAGTTCTTCGATCGTCCGTGTACCGACATATCCCATGCCCGCACGCAAACCACCGACCAACTGGTAGGCGTAATCACTGAGCGGGCCTTTGAACGGCACGCGTCCTTCGACACCTTCGGGGACAAGCTTGCCCGCCTCGGTGCCTTTTTGGCGATACCGATCACTGCTTCCCTTCACCATCGCACCCATCGATCCCATCCCACGGTACGCCTTGAAAGTACGACCTTGGTACAAAATCATCTTGCCAGGACTCTCCGCTAAACCGGCAAACAAACTGCCGATCATCACGGTGCTCGCCCCAGCGGCGATTGCTTTGGTAATGTCACCGCTGAAACGGATTCCTCCGTCACCGATAACAGGAATGTTCTTCTCTTGAGCGACCTTCACCGCACTTAAAATCGCGGTGACCTGAGGCACTCCAATGCCACTGATCACCCGTGTGGTGCAAATCGATCCCGGACCGATGCCAACCTTCACCGCATCAGCTCCGGCCGCAATCAAATCTGCTGCGCCCTCGGCCGTTGCGACGTTCCCCGCTACGACATCAATGTCCCATGACTTGTTCTTCTTAATCTCTCGAACGGTCTCAATCACATTCCGGCTGTGACCATGAGCCGAATCGACCACCAGCACGTCGACACCTTTGCCGATCAAGCTTTCCGCTCGTTCATAGTCACCCACGCCAATCGCGGCTCCGACCCGAAGTCGTCCCTGCGGATCTTTGCAGGCCCGCGGGTAACGCTTCATCATGTCGATGTCGCGAATCGTGATTAACCCCGTCAGTTTTCTTTCTTCGTCAATCAGGAGAAGTTTCTCGACCCTTTTTTCCGTTAAAATCTTCTCAGCTTGCGCAAGCGTTACATTCCCAACCGCCGTGACCAAGTTTTCACGCGTCATCACCTGGGAAATGGGCATGTCGGGGTCTTCCAAGAACCTCAAATCACGCCGCGTTAAAATTCCCGCCAAAGTGCGATCGTCCTGCACAATCGGGATGCCGGAGACGTTTGCCCGGTCCATCAACTCCGCCGCCGCGCTGACCTTTTGCGCCGGGTTCAGGGTCACCGGATTGACGATGATCCCGTTGGCCGAGCGTTTGACCTTCAGCACCTCTTCGGTCTGTCGTCGAACTGACAGATTCTTGTGCACAATGCCCAAACCGCCCTCTTTCGCCAGGGCGATCGCCATTTCGGACTCGGTCACCGTGTCCATCGGCGACGAAATCAGCGGGATCTGCAGCCGAATTCTCTGGGTCATCTGGCTGCTGACGTCCACCTCGCTGGGCACGACCTCGCTGTATCGAGGTTGCAACAGGACATCGTCGAAGGTCACTCCGAGGTCGCCGATTTTGTCGTCAAACATGCCGTTTTCGTTCCCACGAGGTCGTGGGCATCCAATTGTGATGCGATGGGGAAAACGAGCGATTATGACGCTCGCCGCGGTCGAGTTGTAGGGCACCTTGCCAGACTGTCGATGAAAGAGGGTAGATGCGCCCAAGTTGCCCCCTCGCGTAGCCGGATTCGCCAAGAATTCGGAGGTCAATCACAACCCGCCGCGTCAGCAAGGCCCCCAGCCCCAATCGCGTCCCCACAACTCGCTTCATTTCACACTCCGGCCCTTTCCACCCCAACGCCATGTCAACGACGACAGCCAATGCTGACGCCGACGAATCCGCCCCGCCACGCGCGGTGGACATTCGGCGCGATGTCCCAGCACTCCTGCTGGTCGCGTTGACGGCGTTGACGCTGGTTTCCGTGTTGACGCACGACCCCGCCGATCCGGTCCCCACGCCGTTCTGGCCACTCAACCAATTCTTCACGCCTGACCTAGCCGTCTATCCCGCCAACGACGTCGTCCAAAACGCATGCGGTTCGCTCGGCGCGCTGATCTCCTCGATGCTGCTCAGCGCCGTTGGCATTGGATCGTCCCTGGTGATCTCGGCCGGCGGAGGCATCGCGACCGCCTTGTTGATTCGCGGTCACATGAATGCGCCCGTTCTGCGTTCGCTCGGTGGCTGCATCACCTTGCTCGCGGTGACGACCGCCGCTGCAATGACAGACATCGAACTGAACGGCATGCCAGTCGTCGGAAACGGCGGCTACCTCGGTGCGATGACCTCGACGTTCCTGCTGCAACACTTTCACCCAGTCGGCTCTTGGATTCTCACCCTGACGGTGCTGTCCGTCGGGTTGTTGCTGACGACGGACTACATGCTGGTCTATGCCGGACGCACCGTGCTGTTCGGTGGTGCCAAAGTTTCACGTCGAGGTTTCGCGAAAGCTGCCAAGGCGATGCCCGTCACGCTTCGACGCCGACGGCAACCATTCAGCGACCTCGATGGCCCCATCCTGATCGACGGCGATGAATCCGATGCATCGCTGGATCCAAACGGTGGCCGCATCGATCCGCCGGAGCCAGCCGAGAGCGGACCGACGATCAAGCTGCGCAAACCCAAAGAACGCGAAGCGGCTGCGGAAGACGAAACCGAAGACGCGGAAGAAGCCACACCCGCCAACGGGCTCGCGAAAGTCGCCAAGCTCGGCGCCGCCGGTTTGGCTGCTGCGGCCGGGATCGGCACCAGCCTCAAGAAGTCGAAGGAAGCTCCCGAGGAACTCGAAGAAGAATACGAGTACGAGGAATGGGAAGAGGAGGTAGAAGAAGCTCCCACGCGTGACCTGGAAGTCGAAGGTGAACCGACGACGCTGCGCAACGATTCCGCGCACGACGAAAGCCCATCGCCGACGATCAAGATGCCTAAGAAGAAAGACGCCAAACAAGAACTCTATGACTCGGTGCAAGAAGGTGCCCCCGAAGGCATCTCGGAGTACCACTTGCCCAGTCTGGAATTGCTGGAAGGCAGCGACGGGTTTGACTACGAAGAACAGCACGCCGAGGCGCTGCAAAAGAGCGCGATGCTGCAACAAACCATTCGCAGCTTTGGCTTCAACGTCACCGTCACCAACGTCGAAATCGGTCCGGTCATCGCCCAGTACGAACTGGAACTCGAGAGCGGTCTGCGGCTGAACAAGATCACAGCGCTCGCCGATGACCTCGCCATTGCCCTGCGAGTCCCCAGCGTTCGTGTCGTCGCCCCGATCCCCGGCAAGAACACCGTCGGCATCGAAGTCCCCAACGAGATCCGACAAGTCGTCCGCCTTCGCGATGTGATCGAAGAATCCGATTCGCGGATCTTGAAGATGAACATCCCGGTCTTCTTGGGCAAAGATGTCTCCGGCGAACCGATGCCGGTCGATTTGGCCAAGATGCCTCACCTGTTGATCGCCGGTCGAACCGGTACCGGTAAATCGGTCTGTTTGAACGCGATCATCAGCAGCATCCTGATGTGCTGCCGGCCCGACGAAGTCCGCATGCTGATGATCGACCCCAAGATGGTCGAGTTGTCAGGTTACGGCCGATTGCCTCACCTGATGCACCCCGTCATCACGGACATGAAGAAGGCCGAAGCCATTCTCGGCTGGGCGGTTGAAAAGATGGAAGAGCGTTACTCGCTGCTCGCCAAAGCCGGTGTGCGTCACATCAACAGCTTCAATGACCTGGGCCGCGATGAAGTCCTGCGTCGTTTGGAAGTCGACGAGGACGACGAAACCACGGACGTGCCGGACAAGCTTCCCTTCATCGTCATCATCGCCGACGAGATGGCTGACTTGATGATGACGGCCGGCAAGGAAGTCGAAACGCACATCATCCGTTTGGCTCAAAAGAGTCGTGCGGTCGGAATCCACTTGATCCTGGCAACGCAAAAGCCAACCGTGGACGTCATCACGGGTCTGATCAAATCGAACTTGCCCGCGCGTCTGAGTTTCCAGGTCGCCAGCAAAACGGACAGCCGCGTTGTTCTCGACGAGAACGGTGCCGACAAACTGCTCGGCAACGGTGACATGTTGTTCCTGTGGCCCGGTACCAGCACGCTGATTCGAGGGCAGGGGACTTACCTGTCCGACGCCGAGATCGATCGTGTCTGCGACCACTGCAGCAGCGGCGGCGAACAACAATTCGTCGGCGAGCTGATGAACTTGAAGATCAACGACGAAGAAGGCGACGCATCCGAGATGGACGTCGACAAACTTCGCAAGCGAGACGAGTTGTACGAGTCAGCCATCGAAGTCGTGATCCGCGAAGGCCGCGGGTCGCTGTCGCTGATCCAACGTTGCCTCGGGATTGGTTATGGACGAGCCGCGCGATTGGTTGACTACATGGCCGAAGACGGCATCGTCGGCCAATACAACGGTTCCAAGTCACGCGAAGTCTTGCTGACGATGGAACAGTGGAACGCCATGCAAGGCATCACCGACGACTCCGGCGGAACCACCGCCACCGCTGCCCCCAAAGCCTCGTCACAAACCGAAGCCGAAGAGCAGTACGAAGACGAGGAAGAGGAAGAAGAGGTCTACGACGAAGAAGAATACGAGGACGACGACTACGAAGACGTCTGACACACGTCTCTCTCACCGTCCCCCATCCCGTAGCCGGATTCGCCAAGAATTCGGACCCGCATCGCAAAATCACAACCCGCCACGTAAGCAAGGCCGCGTCAACCCCCGACGCGGCCCGTAGGCCATGTTCCACATGGCATCCCAACCGATGCTTCGCAGAAGCGAGCCGTCCTCCCTACCCACGCACCGTCCCCGCATCCGCCAATAATTCGGACTGCGTCCCAAAATTACAACCCGCCCGTTGCCAGAGGTTGTGCAGTCTTGACGTTGTTGTTTTGCAAAGCGTTTCTCATCACCCTCCCCTTGGGAGGGTCGAGCGAAGCGAGGGGAGGGCTCAGCATTGGATGCAGCGCGTAACCTTCCCCGGCCCGAAGCGGCCCGACCCTCCCAAAGGGAGGGTGAAGCAAAAACTGCACGACCAAGCCAAACGGGAGCGGTCGGAAAGCAAGCGTCCAGCAAACTTTCTGGGGGGCTGAGCGCATCTTCAGCGCAAAAGCTCAGTCAAGGCCTCACTCACGAATCGGGTGATGACAGCTCACACCCGCCCCATGCTTGCACCGCAAGCCACCGTCCTAACCCGCCGCGTAAGCAAGGCCGCCACGCACCGTCCCCGCATCCGCCAAAATCCGGACCTCAACCACATCGAACATCTGAATCCTGGCGAACCCAGCGACATCATGTACCAAGTAGGAAAAGTCCTACCTGGCCTAAAACTCTTCGACGATCTCCTCTAACCAAGGAACAGATCGTTTAAGTCAAGCTTGGCAGAGGGCTGGATCAATGGCGAAAGCATGTCGGTGCGTGCGTAGACACTTCGATCTCGGTAGTCACTTTGGACCGGGTGACGATGGACGTGGATGCATTGGGCCTGTGCGTCGACGATCCAGTACTCAACGATGTTCGATTCGGCATACAAACGTCGTTTGGTGTCCAAGTCGTAGGCCAAGCTGCTGAACGCAACTTCAATCGCCAGTTGCACGTCGCTCCCTCGCGGATGTGCATCGCGGTAACGGGCTGCTCGCAGCCACATCAAATCAGGCTCGGGACGAGACTGGGTCTCAGGAAGGTCCAATCCGGTTTGCGATGTGATCAGACTCAGAGCAGGGTCGACGCCGCGAGCAGACCAATTAGTGAGGTAGGTGATCAAGTCATCATGGATGGGGCCGGCGGGGTTCCTCTCGATCAATTCCCCTCGAATCAATTCGACCTTTCGATCGATCAGATCAAACGCTCCGACACGGACCATGGAGTCATATTCAGCAAGCGACAGGTGAAGTGTCGTTGTCATTTTTTGCAGTCTCCAAACAAATCCTGATCGACCCCGAAACCAGGATCAACTTACAAACCAGTGTACCAGACAACAAACCTCAGGCCAGGCAAAACCAGCCCACCCATCCGCCGCGTCACATCCCAACCCGCCGCGTCAGCAAGGCCGCCTCAACGTAGCCGGATTCGCCAAGAATTCGGAGCTCAACATCGCAAACATCTGAATTCTTGGCGAATCCAGCTACGACTAGGCGAATCCGGCTACCAAGACGTAGGCCAGGTCTCACCTGGCAACCCAGCCGATGCTTTGTGGAACAAAGCGAGGCGTCCAAACACCACCGCAAGTTTCAACGCGGTCCATCCAATCACCCCGCCAGGTCCAACCTGGCCTACACAACCCGCCGCGTCAGCAAGGCACGCCCACCTTCAACGCTTCCCCCTCGCACTATTCCAATGCTTATCCATCTCCTCCACCGTCGGAACCTCCGCCGGCCGCACCACACGGAACCCAACCCACGACGCATCGGTGTGATACCACAGACTCTTGGGCAATTGCGGATCCTGTTGCTTCCAATCCTCTGAACTACCAAGCCGTGCCGCCGACCGTAGCCGATCCGGATCATCAAACCAACTGCCGCCACGAACCACTCGCGGATACAACCGCTCCGGCACCGTCCAAGGGTTGATCAAGACACCGCCATCTTCCGGCACCGGATAAGACTCCCCGTAAGCGTCCGCAGTCCACTCCGACACATTGCCGTGCATGTCATGCAGCCCCCACGGGTTCGGCTTCTTCGTGCCGACCTTCTGATACTTGTCGTTGCTGTTGTCGTAGTACCAACCATGCTCGTCCAAGTCGCCCTCGCCGAACGAGTACGCCGACGTCGTACCAGCCCGACAGGCATACTCCCACTCAGCTTCCGTTGGCAGCCGATAAAAGTGCCCCGTTTGCGCACTCAGCCACTGGCAGTATTTGTTGGCCGCATGCTGAGTCATGCAGACGGCGGGATAGCCCGATTGTCCCATCCCAAAGCTCATCTCGGTGTAGGGCGGCGTCGGCTGACTGACCCCATCGACCGCATCGTGGGTTGCCGGGTCAAAATCCGTCCATCCACCATGCTTTTCGCGGCGGACCTCCGTCATCATGAACGGCTCGTACCCATCCCAAGTCACCTCGTGTTTGCCCATCCAAAATGGCGAGACCTTCACCCGGCGCTGCGGCCCTTCATCCTCCAACCGATCGGCTTCATCCTCCGGGCTGCCCATCAAAAACTCACCGCCCGGGATCGCGATCAACTCAAACTCCACCCCCGACTTCGGAATCGTCTCCCGATAGTCCCGCATCTCCCCCGCAGCGATGCCGTCATCCCTCAGACTGTTTTCCTTGGAACCGGCTTCCGCCAATTCCGCCTTAGCAACCATCACTTCCCGAATCCGAGCCAGCAGCGCCGCATCATCCAGCGAAACCTCCGGAGTCACCTTCACCGCCACAACTGCATCTTGCGCAGAAACTTCCCATGGATTTCCAGCACCTACCACGCACAACAAACCCACCAAGCCAAACCGAACCCAACCGCCAAAACGCATCACAAACCAATCCCATCACGAGGCAAGAATCCCCCGCATTCTAGCTCAACGAAGCCGCAAACGCGGCTTGCTGTTACCCGTTAGCCACGCCCCGAAGCTCGCGCAGCAAGCGAGCGTCATACCCCGCCGCGTCAGCAAGGCCCTCGCACCGTAGCCGGATTCGCCAAGAATTCGGATCCCACAAGCTTCCCATCACACACCCCGAAGCGTCAGCACGACCCGTAGGCCACGTCCCACGTGGCACCCAACCGATGCTTCGTAAGAAGCGAGCCGTCCCCATCACAACCCGCCGCGTAAGCAAGGCAGTCCACACGCAGCCTCACTCACGTATCGGGTTGTGACTGGTAGCTTCACCACGCCCGGTCTCTGCTTGCATCGCAAGCAAGTGTCACAACCCGCCGCGTGAGCACCGCGCGTAGGCCACGTCCCACGTGGCCCCCCAACCGATGCTTCGCAAGAAGCGAGCCGTCCCATCACAACCCGCCGCGTCAGCAAGGGAGTCCCGCAATTGCTTGCTGCCACAGAGAACACCGAGCTCACAAAGTTCCGAGCCATCTACATCCACCATCACCCAAGAACATCTCCGTGCTCTCGGCAGCTCGATTCCAGACTGCACCGGATTCTTGGCGAATCTGGCGACGAATTTCCCAGCCTCACTCACGTATCGGGTTATGACTGGTCGCTTCACCACGCCCGATATCTGCATGCATCGCAAGCAAGTGTCCCAACCCGCCGCGTCAGCAAGACGAAGCCTCAATCAATTCACCGCGTACGGCCGACGTCGCCGCCACGCCATACCAGCGGCCAGCCCCGCCACCAGCATTCCAGCCGCTCCGGGCTCGGGAACCGCGGACGCCTGAATCAGATACGGCGTCACCTGAATGAACCTTGCACCACTGAGTTCCGTTTGGACAAACCGACTCTCGAAAATCGTCGCCACCTCGGTTGCTGTCAAAGTGGTGTCGTTATTCAGTCGCGGTCCCATTAAACCCTCGCCACCCGTGTGCCCCAGATTGAGGTTGTGCCCAATCTCATGTGCAATCAATTCAGCTCCAAATGCACCTGCGGCAAAGTCCGATTCGACAATCAAGACCGGACCGTTGACCGCCCCACACCCCACCGCCGCTGGAATGTCACCCCCACACCAAGAGATCTGGTCGGTGTAGAAGACATTCAACTGAGAATTGAGATCGCCCACCGTATCGCGAGCGTAATCGAACAGCGAAAAGTAGTCCGCTTCCGAATCAAAGTTCAGCAATCCTGAATCCGCGATCGTCACGACCTCGCCAAACCGAATGTCGATCGGGCTGCTCCCAAAAGAATCTTGGCGGAAAATCAAATCCACCCCAGCCTCTTGAGTCGTCACGACTGCGGCGAATCCCTTCGGCGTTGCCCAAACCACTTGACTCAAACAAACGCCAATTGCCAGTAAACCAATCAACGACATTGGCCAACGATTCATTCAATCATCTCCGTGACAAGCCTTGACCAATAGTGAAGCCACCCTACTAATCCGTGACAAAATGCATCGACCGTCAACGAATTGAGTTGCCGCAGCCGGATTCAGCCGAATTTGGATCACCCACAACGACCGTCCTAAGCCGCCGGATCAACAAGGCTAGTGGGCCGCGTGCCACGTGGTATTCCGATCCAAGCTCTGCAAAAAGCGAGCCATTCCCATCCCAACCCGCAGCGTTAGCGAGTCTGCCCGCAATCGCTTCTCGCCTCAGAGGGTGCAGAGCCCACGGAGTCCGCGGTGATCCAAATCGCGGAGACAGCGATAGGTTGGGAGGCGGTCGAGCCGAAGAAGCAGTGGCAGCGCCGTCCAAATCGAAAACCGGCCAAATCCGCACAGCGGGAACTCAGGCCGAAGCCACCGAAAAAAGCGTCTAACCCCATCCACAAACTGGCTGGTTTAAATCGTAAACGAGCGGCTGGTTTCAACCCGCGGCGTGGGCCGGGAAAAGTTCTGATCATTTGAGGATGATCGATCGACATCGTTGCCACGATAGCAGCGATGAATCCGTCGATAAGCGTTCCACCAGTCCCGGGCACAGTATTGGCTGTAGAGCATGGACTTGAGCCAGATTTTCTTTCCAAGCCCATCGATAACTGGAGCAGAGCCCCGCAGAAAGAAAAAATCCGGCCGAGAAGCTCATTCTCGACCGGATTCAATGTATAGACAGTTCGTCGTCACTTCAGTCCATCAGACCGAAACATCCGCTACCTTCTTCTTCCGCCAACGACGAACGCCGCCGACCGCAAAAACACCGGCCAAGGCCAGAACTGAGCCAGGCTCAGGGACAGCGGAGGCATTGTTGACATTGAACCCATTCAAGTTCAAACCAGTGGCGGGAGAAATCACAACACCAGCTGTGGAGGGTCCAAAGATGCCAACCGTCGCGTCCGTCTCAAGGCCAGTGACACTCAGCGACCCATCACTGGTGATCGAGTCAATGTCGCTCGAACCAGTGTCATTGCTCAACGCTACCGT
>NZ_DDGH01000109.1:0-50313 GCF_002337565.1 Rhodopirellula sp. UBA1907
GACTTCGATGTCGAAGCCGCTCAGCGTGGGATTTTGTACATCGACGAAGTGGACAAGATCGGCAGCACGAACGGCAATGTCTCGATCACTCGTGACGTTTCGGGCGAAGGCGTTCAGCAAAGCTTGTTGAAAATGCTGGAAGGCACCGTTGCCAACGTTCCACCGCAAGGCGGACGCAAGCATCCCGAGCAACAGTACATCCAGCTGGACACGAGCAACATCCTGTTCATCTGCGGCGGAACGTTCGTCGGAATTGAAGAGATCATTCGCCGTCGTCTCGGCCATCGCACGCTCGGATTTGGCGAAGGTGCCAACGTCCGCAACGAGCAAACTCCGGGCGAATTGGTCGCTCAAGTCCAAACCGAGGACATCCTGAAGTTCGGTTTGATTCCTGAGCTCGTTGGTCGGATGCCGGTCATCAGTTACCTGCAGCCGCTTGACTTGGAAGGTCTGATTCAAGTTCTGACCGAACCAAAGAACTCGCTGGTCAAGCAGTACCAAGCGTTGTTCGCGATGGAAAATTGCGAACTTGAGTTCACCGAAGAAGCCTTGCATGCGATCGCGAAGAAAGCGGTCGACAAGGGCGTCGGGGCTCGTGGTTTGCGAGGCATCATGGAAGACGTGATGCTGGACATCATGTATGACCTGCCGGAACAAGAAGCCGGCAAGGTTTACACGATTGACGAAGCGATCGTGACCGGCAAGCAAGACTTGTTCAAAATGCCAACGACCAAGAGTGCCTAGGCACCTTTGAATCATCTGATGATACGAATCCATTCGTTGAAGTCTGACTCGCATCGCCAAGCCCGCCTGTTTCAGGTTGGCTTGGCGTTTGCCGTTTGGTGTGCCCTGATTGCCGGGACGTTGGTCCTGGCCTCGATCACTGGTTCAAATTCCGCGTCTGCGCAACCGCCAATTGCCAAAGCGGCGTGGGGCGTGGATTCGGGTGTTGTTCGGTTGCCGGCCGGCTTGGTCGCTCAATCGATGCCACGCGATCGATTCAATCAGTTGTTGTTTCTGGGCACGCCCAAGCTGACCCATGGTGATGTCGATGACGTGATCGAAGTGGTTCGCCAAAACAGCAGCTTGTTTGGATTGGCGATCATGGCCACGGTTGTTCAGCAGGACGGCAAGTACCAGCTTCGCGAAGTCGGGCTGGGGCATTCCTACAAGATTGGCAAGCGTCCGACGATCGTCACGTCAGAGGAAGCGGAGTCGCTCGGTGCTGATCTGGGGATGATCGCCACTCGCGTGTTGGCCAAGAACGAAGCGATGATGGATCCGCCGATTGTGGTGATCCAGACCACGTCGTTGATCGTTTTCGATGTCACTGCGGTGATGGCGATCAATGGTCAACATGTCGATCGCCGGATGCGGCATTTGATATGGACGCACCCGACGACTGGGCGAACGGCGACGGCGGTTTGGTTGTTGAACGAAGAAATCACTCCTCCGGGTGCAAAACAGTGGGCGATCGAGTCCGCAATGCCGATTCATCTGATTCCGGCTGATACCGTCGAGGATCGGGCCATTCATGTCGATGGCGACGAAATCTCCTGGACGATACCCAGTGACCGGGCTTTTGCACTGCAGCGATTGCCTGGCAAGACGCAGGTTTCCTGGACTCCCGCTTTGCGAGAGCATTTGGGAAATCGAACGTTTGACAATGCGTCGCTGGGTGGAATGCTGGAAGCGATCAACGATGCGATTGCCAGTGCGACTGGATCGGAGACGCAAAACAGGTAGTTTTGGCCTTGCAGGCAGGCCGGAAATCGGCATACTGCCGTGCTTCGAAAAATTGCTCCGCCAGGAATCCCGCGCCCCGTGTTCGGAATCGCACTTCTCAAAGTGCCGTTTTTGATTCAACGATGATGGCTGCGAACACGATTTCAAAGCGGTTTTCCCCTTCCATATCCACTTTCATTGCCCAGGTCGGTCCCCGTTATGACGGACGTCATTCAAGTCACCAAACGTGAATCCACCGGCACGGCCGCCACTCGCCGTTTGCGTCGCGACGGTCATGTTCCTGCCGTCCTGTACGGTCACGGCGAAGCCAACGAACACTTGGCTGTTCCTTCGGCACAAGTCAAAGGCCTGCTTCGTCACCACAGCAAGACTGTCCAATTGTCCGGCGATGTCGATGAGACCGCCCTGGTCAGCGACATGCAGTGGGATCCATTGGGTATCGAAGTCCTGCACATGGACCTGATTCGGGTCAATCTGAAGGAAAAGGTCGAATTGGGCGTGCCAATCGTGCACCACGGCGAAGCTGTTGGTGTTCGCGAAGGCGGGATGTTGCTGGAAAACGTTCACGAAGTCGAAATTCGTTGCTCAGCCGGATCGATTCCTGACCACTTGGTTCTGGAAGTCTCCGAGTTGGGTGTTGGCGAGCACAAAACTGCCGGTGATCTGACGCTTCCTGAAGGCGTGGAACTGATCACTGATAGCGACGTTGTTGTCGCGCACATCGAAGCTCAACGCGACGAAGAAATCGCCGAAGCTGGTGACTCCTTGGCGGAACCTGAGGTGATCAGCAAAGGCTCCGGCGAAGCAGAAGAGTGAAGTTAGTCGTCGGCTTGGGTAACCCTGGTCGCAAATACGACCAAACCCGCCACAACATTGGATTCATGGTCGCCGACGCCCTCGTGCGTCGGTATGTCGGTTCTCCCCCGACGACCAAATTTGAGGGAGAGATCAGCGAGTGTCGCATCGAAAACGAAAAGGTTTTGGTGCTTTGCCCGCACACATACATGAACGCCAGTGGGCAAAGTGTCCGCAAGGCAATGGATTTTTACAAACTTTCCCCGGAAGACATCCTCGTCATTTGTGATGACTTGAACCTCGAAACCGGTCGCGTTCGATTGCGACGATCTGGTTCCGCTGGTGGTCAAAAAGGCCTGGTCGACATCATTCGTCACCTCGGCAGCGAACAATGGGCGAGACTAAAGATCGGAATCGGACGTCCGCCAGCGAAATGGCAGGTGTCTGATTATGTTTTGGGCAAGTTTGACAAAACCGAACTAGAAGAAATGGAACATGCCATCGTGCATTCCTGTGACGCCACCGCTTGCTGGGTGGCCAACGGAGTGACGGAAGCCATGAACCGTTACAATGCCGCCAGCGGCACTTAGTCAATTTTTTTCCCGTACCCGCACCTCCCGCGATCTTTCCCGTGGCAAAAGTCAACACTTACGAAACGCTGTTCATCCTCGATAGCAATCACTACGCACGCGATCCCGGTGGCGTCGCCAAGCAGCTCGAAGAGCTGATCGCCGAGAACGGTGGTGAAGTGCAAGTCAGTCGGATGTGGATGGAGCAAAAGCTTGCTTATCCAATCGACAAGCACCAGAAGGGCACCTACTACCTGATCTATTTCAGCATGGAAGGCCCGAACTTGACTCAATTGGCTCGCGCTTTCGCATTGGCTGAGCCCGTCATTCGTGAACTGACCATCAAGTTGGATCCACGCTTGGTCGAGCCAATCCTCGCCAACGCTCGTGGTGAACACTTCACCGGACCAGCTGGTGCGGAAGGTTCCGACGATGAGTCGACCGAAAGCACTGGCGAAGCGGTTGCTGAAACCGCCGATGCTTAATCGCGATTGACTCGAATTCCGGGAGGACACAACCATGGCAAGTTTTAACCGCGTGATGTTGATGGGTAATTTGACCCGCGACATCGAACTGCGTTACTTGCCCAGCGGAATGGCCGTCGCGGAGTTTTCGATCGCAGTCAACGAAAAACGCAAGGCGTCCGATGGACAGTGGGTTGAAGATGTTTCGTTCTTCGAGATCACGCTGTTTGGACGCACCGCAGAAGTTGCCAGTGAATACCTTTCCAAAGGTTCACCGATCTTCGTCGAAGGCCGTCTGAAACAGGACACGTGGGAAAAAGACGGTCAGAAGCGCTCCAAGGTCAAAGTGATCGGCGAACGCATGCAAATGATCGGCGGCCGAGGTGATTCCGGTGGCGGTGGTGGAGGCGGAAGACCCGCTGCTTCGCGACCGAATTCCGGTGGGGCTCCTGCCGAATCGCAACGTTCCAATTACGTCAATTCCAATACTCCTTCCTCGCATGATTCACAACCGACCGGAGACGGCCCTGGTTACGACGAACCGGACATCCCGTTCTAGCATCCAACCCGCCAAGTGACGTTTTCGATCACCTCCGATCATCCCGAATCAGAACCCTTTATCCTTCGACCCTGAACCATGTCAAAATCAGCGACTAGCCACTTCAAGCGGCTTCCAAAAGGCCAGAATGGCGGTATCGAACTGCTGTTGATCCACAACGTTGAACACCTCGGACGCCAAGGCGACTTGGTCGAAGTCAAACCCGGTTACGCGTTGAACTACTTGTTGCCACAAGGTTTGGCAACGATCGCAACCGACCACCACAAACGGATGGTCGAGAAGCACCGCGAAAAATTGCGTGCGATCGAATTGGAAAAGCTGAAAAGCTACCGCGAACAAGCCGACGAATTGGCCAAGCAGTCGATCACGATCGAAGCCAACGCCAACGACGAAGGTCACTTGTACGGCAGCGTTGGACCTCACGAGATCGTCGACGCTCTCAAGGCCAGTGGCATCACCTTGGCTCAGGACCAAATCCGTTTGGAAGGTCCTTTGAAAGAGTTGGGTCTGTACACGGTGAAGATTCACCTGCACAGCGAAGTCGATGCCAGCCTGAAGGTTTGGGTCGTGCCAACGGTTGCGGCAGAAGGCGGCGAACCAGGCGCCAGCTGATTTGGACTGCGACATTTTTGGCGTTGCAATCAGCGACGCAAAACGGCAGAAGAGATAGACGCAACCGTGCACCGATGTTCGACTCTGATGTCGAACGGTTGCACGGAATGCAATGAGACACGATCAGGCCCTGAGTCTGGTTGCCACGGGGCTGTGGCGGAACTGGCAGACGCGCTAGATTTAGGATCTAGTTCCTTCGGGAGTGCAGGTTCGATTCCTGTCAGCCCTATTTCCATCTGAACGAGTGAAACCTCATGGATGAGGCCACACGGTATCGATCTCGCATGGTGTATTGCGTGCGATCGTTTGTTTTGGGTGGTTTCTTGTTGTGGTTCACCGATGGAACCGCAATCAGCCAAACGCCGGTGACGCAAGTGTTGCCTTCGCATCCTCCGGCATTGCAGTACCCTCCCAATCAATGGCTGGCTGGTAATCAGCCTGAAATCGAGCTTGAGAACTTTCGTCGTGGCGTGTTCCAAGGCGGCGAATTGTTGGGCGGGTTCCTCACGGATGGCAGTGATGCCTCCGTCGGTCCAGGAACCACGGGTGGGCTTGATGAAACGTTCTGGGAAGTCCGGCTGAGCACTGGTATTCCTCTGGGAAGCCTCGACAACTTGCTCGGAGTGCGTCCATTCTTTCGGGCGGATCATTTCAGCGGTTTGTCAGGCATCGATGCCCCTGAGACGCTCTACAGCACCGGTGTCACGTTGTTCCATCGCAAGAAGTGGAATGAGCGAGTCTCAACCATTGTCATTGCAACACCATCGGTGCGGAGTGACTTCACTACGAGCGACAATGCGTTTCGTTTATTTGGCTTGGGGCTGGTCAATTGGCAGTGCCGCGACGATCTCAGTCTGTCTTTGGGCGCCGTCTACTTCGATCGCAGCGACCTGGGCGTGTTGCCGGCGTTTGGTTTGAGCTGGACTCCCACGCCGGAATGGAAGATCGATTTGATGATGCCTCGTCCGCAAATCAATCGACGATTGTGGGTCGATCCGGGCCAGGCGGAGGGCTGGGTATTTGTCGGCGGTTCAATCGGTGGCAACACGTGGGCGGTGACCCGTGAAGGCGGCGTCAGAGACGGTCAAAGCGATGAATTGACCGTGAATGGCCTTCGGGTCTTCGGCGGCTACGAAACGCTCGTGACGGGCAATCGTGGCTGGGGAGTGGAGGTCGGTTACGTCTTCAACCGGTCGATTGAGTATGAGCGGCAAGCGATCGAATTTGATTTGCACGATGCCGTGTTCGTCGAAGCCAGCTGGAAATTTTGAGCGTTGGTGAATTCCGAGAATTCCTGATCGGCTCGGTCTACAATCTGTGCGAAGGCGAGGTCCAGTGGATCTCCTTTTTCCGATGATTCCAGTGGCCGTCGCATCATGTTCTCTTCAAAAAGTCTGTCGTCCTTCGCTTCGTGCTTGGTTCTGTTTTCGCTATCAGCGGGGATCCATCGGCAGGCGTCGGCACAAGATGGATTTCCTGGCGATCGTTTGAAAGAGTTGGCTCCACCCAACTTCGCCATTGGCGGAGTGATGGGCGGGTACGACACCGAGTCGCTCAACACCCCGGTCCTTGATCTGGCTCGATCGGAGTTCAATGCGGTGACGGCAAAGGCGTTCATGCCGTTTGGTCCTTGGGCCGACCCCAACCAGCCGATCGACACGTCGGGGCTCACACAGAACGTTGCTTGGGCCGTTCAGAATGGCATGCAGGTGCACGCTCACGTGCTGGTCTATCCGACTGAGAATGTTCGACTGCCTTGGTTTCAGAACTTGCCGAACGAAGACGTCGAGCAGGTGCTTCAGCAGTACACATCGACGATGGCGGGCAGTGTGTCCGGCGGTGTTTGGGTGTGGGACGTTGTCAACGAAGTCATTGGCGACAACGGCGATGTGATGGATTCCGATGGACTTCGGATGGGGCTTGGTACAGGTGAAAACTATGTGCCCTACAAAGAGTACGCGGCGATGGGGCCAGACTACATCGCGAAAGCGTTTCAGTGGGCTCACGAAGCCGATCCAAACGCGTTGCTGATTCTCAACGAGTACTCCGCCGAAACGGTGAACGACAAATCGGATCGTTTGCTGGCGTTGTGCAAGCGACTGCGAGACCAAGGTGTTCCCATCGACGGAGTTGGTTTCCAAAACCACTGGCTCGACCTTCGCTACGAACCCAACTACGACAGCATTCGCGAAAACTTTCAACGGTTTGCCAACGAGGGTTTTCAAGTCTTCATCACCGAGTGTGACGTGGCGGCGGTTCAAACGCAGGATCCAGCGGGCAGTCCGCCGTCGCAGGAACAGCTTCAGCGACAAGCTCGCGTCTTTTCAAACCTGTTGCAGATCGCATTGGAACAACCTGCGTGCAAGTCATTCTTGATGTGGGACTACACCGATGAGACCTCGTGGTTGCAGGACACGGACTTCACGTTGACCTTGGCTGACCGGCGACCAGGATTTTCAGATACGGTAGTGCCGCCGGGAACGTCAATGTTCGCAACACCGATTTCAGGAGGGGATGGTGTGGTTCCGATTGCGCCGAAGTTGGCATACCTGCAGATGCAGGCGGTGCTGCTGAATCGACCTTTCGACACCTATCGAGTGACGAGTGGTTGGGATTGGCAAACGTCCTACTTGGCCCGCTTTGGGCAACCCAATTTGGATGGTCAGTTCGTTCCGGGGTCAGGGGTTTATGTGGAACGCTTGGACGATCAGTCCGAGACGTGGTCCAGCTTGAAGTGGGAACTGGAGCGGATTGATGCGAGTGCTTATCGCATTCGCAACCTGTGGGGCGATGGGGCGGACTATCTGACTCGGCAGCCTGCCTCCAATGAAGATCCCGATCAAATTCTGCCTGGCGGTACCGTCGAAATGCAGACGCTCAATGAAGCTTGGACGAGCCAGCAATGGTTTTTCATTCCGGCCGGCAACGGTGGCTTTCGATTGGTCAACGGATGGGCACCCGAAGACGGCGTTCTGACCCGCGAGGCTCAGGGCCAGAACACCGCCGGCGACAATGTGCCTGGCCCTGAGGTTCGATTGCATCCACCGGCGGATTGGTCCAGCCAGGTCTGGTACTTCCACCGCATCGGCCAATGAGTTGCAAGGAACCATTCTGCCGAGTCAAACCGGCAGAATGAAAGCAACGAGTGGGAGAAGATCTTGACTGTACGCATCAAAACAAATGTGACTCCAGGGTCAACGAGGTTCGCCTAATCACCTACTCTGGAAAACTCCCGAAAAAAAGAATGAAAAACTGGCGTCCCAGGTCTTCGTTCGTTACGTTGGACCCACCGACAGGCTGGTAAGAAGCACCCACGGGAAGGTCAAGGGAGAAGATGATACGTTCCGGATTGACGTCAACGCAAAGCGACCACCATTTGATCTTCGTATCACTTGCGTACTTCATTTCAATGTGCTGTCCCTTTCCCGGGATCGAAGCAGCGGAAAATTCTTCCACTGAGATCTCAAAAAATATTTTATTCTCGAACGTAGATGTGTCAACTTTACTAAGTACTGGCTAGGTAAAGACCACACCAACAGACACGATACTCGCGAACGAGACATGCAGCGTAGAGATACCATTTGTAAACTCGCCCGAGACTACCGTAATTGTAGATTCTATAAAAACTAGCTGCGGTTGCTTTTCGAGAAGTATTGGAACACTGAAGCTGCATTCAAATGAAACAACCCTTGTGTCATTTGAATTGCACGGACGAAAACCAGGTAACTTTGGCGTCGACATCGTGCTGACGCTCGCCAATGGATCAAAGAAGAAGGTGATTCTCAGGGGAGTGGCTAAGCCCAGATTTCGTCTGCATCCCGAAGTAATTGAGGTTCACGAACGCGAAACAGAAGACTACGAATGCTATTTGGAAAACAATTCTGGACAGATGTTTGATGAAACGGTTCGACTTGCTTTTGAGAAAACTCAGTCAGGTGGAATTTCGATAACAGAACGAAGCGCGAATCGTCTAACATTCATGCTCAACAAGAAATTGGTTGCCGAGGCAACCGAGAACGACGGCGGACTGTTGCAGGGAATATTGTATTCGGGAGAGATAGAACACAAATTGTCGATAAAAGTCCTGGACGCCAAACGGGCTGTGAGACTACCAAGAATTGTTACAGCTGAAGGTGAAGGCTTGCGTGAGTTTAGTATCTATCTCCGTAGTAGCAGTGCAAAAATAACTGAAGACGACGCTCGAAACACGACGATTCAAAAACTCGCTCCGATTTCATCGAGTGTTCAGGGAGGCACTCTCGAGCTAGTTTCCTATCGGGCAGTTAGCCCGCTTTTAACGAAACTTACCTACAAACTTGAGGCAAGTTTCAAAAACCTCCTAGCCTCCAGGTCGGTCTTAAGCTTGTCGTTAAACGACAAGATAGATGGAAAGCTCATCCTGTTGATCCCTCAGTCAAATGATCAGTGAAAGTTTGTTACGATGTTAAAACCTAGAAGCGTCGCCGTCTTATTTGTGGTGTTCTTCCAATCAGTGGTGACCGGCCAAGATTGCTTTTATTACAACGGGGACAAGCTGTGCCCGTCTCCGCCTCAAAGAGATCCTTGCGGCGACGTTGCGTGTGACGGTGTTTGTCCAAAGGGTGCGAATGGCTCCAATCGTATCTATGTACAATGGCCATTCCCTGAAGAAGACGAAGAAACCATGGTTCCTTGGCTCGGCGAGGAACTCATCGAGAATGATGGAGAGGACGGTTACGGACGTATTGAACGGGGTGATTTCACGTGTTTCACGGTCTATAGCTGTACGTGCAAGCAGTTGTTTTTGGTCGGAACAATGGGTGCGGTAGTCAAGCAATGTGTCCCAGGGACCTGGTTATTCGACGGGGAGGTGGTCATCGAAGAACTCGACTATGAGTGGCCGTGCGAAAACATTGATCTGGAGCAGGACGATACTGGCGGCGATGGGACCATGGATGAAGACGAAGCCGGTAGTGCTGGTGATGGAGGCTATGAATGATTCACGTAGTCAAATGCTGGCAGCACACAATGAGAATTTCTTTCGTCAGTCTTTTTGTTGTTTTGTGGCCACGAGTAACGATAGCTGATGGTCCGTCTTCAGTGGCAATTCCAAACGAAGATGCTGTGGTCAATGCGCTCGTCAGTTATCTTGAACATGGAAGTGAGATTCAAAAGGACTTTGCAGCTTGGGTATCTGTTGAACAAACGACAACAGGGGACGATTTTGAATTACCGCTTGTCTTGAAAGTGCAATACATCTTTGCTGCGAACGAAGTGGACTCGTGGCAGTATTGGTCTCAGGGACAGAAGTCTAGTCGTGGCCCCGAAAACAATCCGTTTTGGGCGCAGTACTTGCGAAATCCGGATCATATAACAACGCTACGTGTTGGGGTCGGTCCCATTGTACGGAAAGGTGAAATTAAGGAAAAAGCAAAACAGAACTTACACTTTCGCAATCCGTTTCACAGAGCATTGTCCGATGTCACCGCGATCCAGATGAACAGAACATCTGAGCAGTATTTAACCAGGTTGTTCTTGGAAGTTGCGAAACTAGGGGAAGCAAGTTACGAAAAAAAAACCGGGGATCTGTTGGCTCGCTTTGAACTTGGTGGCAATGGATTTGACGTTTGGATCGATGTTCGATTTAGCAGTGATAAAGGAATGATGCCGAGCGAGGTGGTTTTTAATTCAATGGAAGATGGGAAGGTGATGATTTCAAACTACACCCGTACCAAATGGCAGCAAAAGGCAAAGCATTGGTTGCCGACCTCTTTCGAATCTTTCACGCAGGACTGCGCAGGCACGGTCAAACAGGATTTAATCGTTGATGTTGAATGGAAGGTTGGCGACGAGGCCCCAAATCAGCTTCCAGCTTACGAGGACGACGATTGGCGTCGGTATTTTTGTGAGCTGTTTGAGCGTGACTGCTACGATCACAAGGCAAGAATGGCCGAGTTGTCAGCCATGAGGGGATTGTTCAAGAAATCGAAACAGACAGAACCCAGCGACCCGGAATGAGGTGGCGTCAATATGGCGTCTGGTATCAGTTGACCGAAGTTCGCACATCTCACCGGCTTAGACGGAGGTGAAGAGTCTTTCGCTTTGTTGTGGTTGCCTTCGTCGACTGAGTATGAAGCGATTTCCTGACGGTAAGTCACCCGCGACTGCTTAGCCTTTGGAATCGCGAGCGGCTTCGAGTTGCTTGATCCATGGCGCGATATAGAAGCCGTTGTCGCGGTAGGTCCGTCCGCTGACGAGGTTGCCATCGATCACGCAGGGTTCATCGACGAAGATCCCGCCGCAAACTTCTAAGTCAAACTGGCACTTCGCAACGGTCGCCATTCGGCGTCCGCGAACTCGATCGGCGTAGGCGGGGATCTCGACTCCGTGGCAAACGCTGGCGATGGGTTTGTTGGTGTCAAAGAAGTGTTGGGTGATCCGCACCAAGTCCTCGTCGTAGCGGATGTACTCGGGTGCTCTGCCGCCGGAGAAGAAGATGCCGGCGTAGTCTTCTTCCTTCACATCCGCGAAGGGAACATCGCAATCCAGCGTGTAGCCTTCCCATTCCTTGGTGATCGTCCATCCCGGTTTGATTTCGTGCAAGACGAGCTGGTAGAGCCGTTTTTCGGGTGCAATGACGACCGGTTCGAAGCCAGCTTCTTGCAGCCGGTAGTACGGATACATCGTGTCCAGCAACTCGGTGGCATCACCGACAACAATCAACACTTTTTCCATGACGGATTCCCGTGGTACAGTCGCGAAAATCGTCGCGTGGCAATCAGTTCGCCTCGCACACGCCGATTTCTAAGACCATCACTTTACCTTGTCGCGGAATGGTCGCGTATCAGGCAACGAGTTTTCACCAGAATGGTAGCTGCCGAATGAGGTGATGCTGCGCCACGGCTGTCGCGCTCGATCAGCGAGGGCGAACGAGCTTTTCCAAGTAGTCATCCGCTTCACGAGAGACCCATTCATCTGGATCGACTTCCTGCGTCGTGGATGATGAGGCCTTGGGCTTTGTCCAACGGAGTCCGCTGTTTTTCCATGCCAGTAGGTAGCGACCAAAGACTGTGGTCAGCAGACCGGGCATGGTCGCTACCAATGATGCCAGCAACGGAACCAGCGTCATCTGAAACAACAAGCCTGAGCTACCAGCGATCGCGTCGTTGTCGCTCAGCTGCAATCCAATGGCAGAAAGCAACTCGATGAACGTCGAGATGATTCCCGCAGCAACCGGCAACCAAGTCAAAGGTTGAAATGCAGCGAGCACTTGTGGGTTCTTGAAACGTACCACCAGTATCAATGCCACGATGAACAACGCGGCCGACAGAATGCTGAGGACCAACGTGAGCGGCAATCCGATCAATTGGATGAGAAACTGAACGTTCAAAACAGCTCGCTCCAGACGAGAATGAAGGAATCGCGGTAGTGGACGGCGGGGGGGACGTTCTGTCCAGTTCCAATGTTCGATCCGCCTTGAAGCTCGTCAAATCTTCATTTGAGCGAGACCGGCTGCGTTTAGCTGACGTCCTTCACGTGCTCCCGATCGGTGCGAAGGGAACCAACTAGCTCACCGAAAACGCTCGCTCTTAATGCCTTTTGAAGCCGCCGAGTGGAAAATATCGCATGTTCTCGCCGCTTCAGGTCCATTCTTGACCTAGAGTTCAGGTGCTGGCTCACGAGAGGCCAGTTTTGGAGCCGGGGGGTTCCTTCTTAGGAGACATGGGCAGTTTGCTGTTCCAATCCAAGTACCCCTACGATGACAATCAGCTCCAGTACATCAACGAGTTTCGCTAGTCGGTCTCTCCTCGTCGAGAACTTTCAACTGAGCGCCCGTGCGCCCAGTCAGTCCGAACCCGAAACACTTCTGCGTCGCGTGGACACCACGTCTGACCGGATCAACTCACTGGTTGCTGGCATCGGTGAAAAGCTGTTGGATGCCGCTCGAGCCGGAAGTTCTTTCACAAATCTTCAGGGCAGCATCGACACCGCACTGACTGAGATCAGTGAGCTCCTCGGGCAATCATTGACGTTAGGCGGATCCGAGAATTCCGTTGTTCGCGGCCTCGATTCCAGTCAGATCAAAGACCTAGAAATCTTGTCGTTGCCGCCCAATGGATCGGCACGATTTTCCGGTGGGATTACGCAACAAGCCGGCAATGCGAAGGTTTTGATCACCGATGCCGGACGTCTGCAGGGCGGCGGTTCACTCGACCTGAAGATCGGCGACTCGGAGCGTCGGATCCAGTTTCAACCCGGGCGTTCCATTGCGGGCATGGCTCAGCAAATCAATTCGAAGAACGTTGGCGTCAAGGCGATCGAGCTGGATGGGAAATTACGTTTGACTTCGCGGACTTCTCAATCGCTGGAAGCGACCGTGCGTCCCGTTCGAGTGGGACGAAACTATGGCGACAATCAATTGTTTGGAGTCAACGCGTCACAGATCGATCGTGTTGATTTAAGTCGATTGCCCGAAGGCGTATCTGAAACGGTCCAAGGACAAGTCGATTCTGTGGCTGCCGTTGCTCGGCTGACTTACCAAGGCAATGCCAGTGGATTGGTCACCGGGTCGGCAAGCTTTGATCTGAGCGGAGATCTTGGCACCGCGAATGTGGAAACTACTCGTGGTGAATCGTTGCTTTCATTTGCTGAGAAAATCAATAACGTTTCGGCATTCACTGGCGTCAAGGCGGAAGTCAACGGGAATGAGCTTCGGCTTGTATCCCAAATGAGAGGTGACGATGCGGAAGTGCGATTGTCCAACGTCGTTCGACAGTTTCGTCCGACGGTTGAAGGGGTGAATGCGGCGCAGATTCCACGTTTCGATTTGCAAAGCATCGCGGATGGAGCCGTGGTCGAATTATCCGGCACTGTCACCACCGCTGCGGACACTGCGAAGTTGCAATACCAGGGCAGTGGCGGCAACGTAGCCGACACCGCCTTGTTCACACTTTCGGGCAGCCTGGGTAGCGAACAAATTGCCATTGTCCAAGGTGAATCGCTGACAGATGTGCGTGATCGAATCAATGCGGAAACAGAGTCCACGGGTGTGGTTGCCACCGTGGACGGCGACACGCTTCAGTTCAGCGGTCAAACGATTGGATCGTCCGAAAGCATTCAGGTGACGTTGGATGACATCACTCAATATGTCGATGTCGAAGGCGTCAACGCGGGGCAGATTCAAGGGTTCACGGTGAATTCGTCCGAGCCCCGGTCGACCAACACTTTGAGCGGAACCGTCGACCAAACGGCAACCAAAGGCCAGCTGACCTACGACGGTTTCTTGGGCTCAGTCAGTGGTAGTGCAACGTTCAATCTGACGGGTGAACTGGGTACGGCCGAAATCGATGTTGACGCCTTTCAATCGCTCAGTTCTCTTCGCGACGACATCAACGACCGAACGGGTGACACGGGCGTGGTGGCGACGCTGTCTGGCAGTAGGCTGACGCTGGAAAGCCAAGGTGAGGGCTCGGATGGTATTGTCGAAGTAGACGTTGTTTCGGGCTCCTTCGACACCGATGGCGGGGATGGAAACGGGAACGCCGCTGGCACGGATGCCCAATTGACCATCAATGGTGAATCCGTCGTGGCCGATGGGAACCATGTGGACTATGCCGATTCACTCGGGTCGTATTCCTTTGACGTGCAGTCCGGATTCACTGGCACATTCGACTCGATTGAAGTGACCACATCAGACGGAAGTTTTGACCTTTCCGGAGGTGATGAAACCGGGACGGCTTACGGCGTGGATGCAGAGGCCACTTTCAACGGTCAATCGTTCGTTGCTGATGGCGATGAGTTTGATGTCACCATCGATTCCGCTGTCATGACATTCGATGTCGAAACTGGATTCCTTGGTGCGATTGACCCCATCACGTTGCGATCCGATGAAGATGAGTTTTCTGTCTCAGGAGGAGATGGAAATGGCAACGCCTATGGACAAGACGGCCAAGCAACCATCAACGGCCAAACCTACACTTCATCCACCAACACGTTCGAGGTGTCCCTCGGCGAGAGTTCGATCGATTTGGAGTTTGTCGACGGTTTTGTAGGAGCTCTGGACGCATTTGAAATCGATTCCGAGGTCACCCTGCAGCGTCGCACTGGGAGTCCAAGTACCTACCGCTCATCAGCGACTCGCGAACAATTCGCGATCAACGGGCAAGAAGTGACCAAGGTCAACGGACGGTATGAATTCGAACAGGATGGCGTGAGGATCGGTTTTCAACTCGCAGAAGGTTTTCGCGGCAGTTTCGAAAACTTCACGATCACGGCGAATGGGTCCGCATCGGAATCCTATCGCAGTTCCCAGATGGAGGCGTTGACTGGCACAACATTGGAAGCAACCCAGACCGCGCTGGCGGATCTGTTTCAATTGGCATCGGGTGGAAAGTACGACAGCGAAAACGTGGACGCGCTGGATGCTTACAACGTGACGAAAGACGCTTTGGCCAATTTGCAATCGATGTTCGGAGTTTCCTCCCGGCAAGGGCGTTCACTCAACGGATTGCTGTTCGACCAAAGTGCCTGATTGATGTCGCACCGTCGTTGTTCTCAATAGCTATTGGATTCCAACCGCACCTTTCCTCGGAAGATCCAATAGATGATCACGGTGTAGCTGAGAACACACGGCATCCCGATTCCCGCGATGATCAACATAATGTTCAGTGTGCCCTCGCTGCTTCTCGCGTTTTCGAGCGTGATGCTGTAGGACGGGTCGATCGTCGAAAGCATGAAGTTGGGAAAGATCCCGACGCTAAAGAGCGAGGCCAAAGCCAGGATCACCATCGCCGATGAGAAGAATGCATAGGCAGGCTTACCAAGGTGCATCGCGCGCGGGATGTTCAATACCGCCAACGCGTTAAGAATCGGAACGACCCATAGAATGGGATAGTTGGCAATGTTCTCGGTCGCATGCGGCACGTGCCACCACGTCGCGAAAGTGACGAGCGAATACATCCCGGCGAATACGTAGAACAAGGGTGTGATGGCTGCTCTCACGCGCTGCTGCAATTTTTGTTCTGTTTTTAAATACAAGAAGATCGCACCGTGCAGTGCAAACAGTGAAACGGTCAGCGTGCCCACCAGCAAGGGGTACCAAGTCAATTGGCTGAACAAGCTGCCTTCGTAGTGGTACATGGGGCCGAGTTCCATTCCCTGCATGATGTTTCCACCGGCGATGCCGAGCAGCAACGCAGCGCAGGTTGACGACAAAAAGAAACCAAAGTCCCAAAGTCGTCTCCAAGTGGGCGAGTGAACTTTCGAACGAAACTCAAGGCTGACGGCACGGCCAATCAAACAAGTCAGCAGCAAGTAGAACGCGAGATAGAAACTACTGAACACGGTTGCGTAGGCGACGGGGAAAGCAGCGAAGAGAGCCCCGCCAAATGTGACCAGCCAAACCTCATTTCCGTCCCACAGCGGGCCGATGGAGTTCATCACCAGTCGACGCTCCTCATCCGTTTTCGCGATGAACGGGTGAAGGATTCCAACGCCCAAGTCAAATCCATCCAGAATCGTGTAGCCGCATAGCAAAACGCCCAATAAAACAAACCATATGAACGTGACGGTTTCGTAGCTCATTCCGAGTCCTCCTCGAGAAAATCCCCGCCGTGCGATTTGCCGGTCCGTTGGAATTGCTCCGACATCGAATTTGGATGCGTGCGTCGCTTGTGTTCTAACAATGCATCAATGCTTTCCGGGCCATGCTGGATTTTGTGATTCAAGACAAACACCCACACGGCGAAGAGCATCGAGTAGATGATCCCGAACAAGATGATGGAGCTGAGGACTTGCTCGGCGGTGACCGATTCGCTCAGGCCATCGGCTGTTCTCAGGCCGATCATTTCCACGCCGTCTTGGATCGACGGATAGACGATCCAAGGTTGTCGGCCAACTTCGGCGGTGATCCAGCCAGCCTGATTCGCGGTCATGGCAGCGATGGGCATGAACACGATTGTCCACAGCAACCAACGGCGTTGTAGCAGAGTGCCGCGAAACCAGAACCAGCAGGCGAGTGACGAAACTCCAATCATCATGGTTCCCAGTCCAACCATCAGGTGAAATGTTTGAAACGGCAACCAAACCGGTGGTCGTTCATCGGAAGGGATTTGGTCCATTCCAGGCACAGGTTCCATTGGGTCGTTGTGAACCATCAGACTCAGCAGATAGGGAACTCGAACGCCAAAGTGAACCTTTTCTTCTTCGGCATCAGGCCATCCGAAAAGGTAAAGTCCCGTGGGCTGATCCGTCGTTTCGAAGTGGGCCTCCATCGCGGCCAGTTTTGCCGGCTGAGTTTCGACGAGCTTCTGAGCCGAGTCATGACCGGTGGCTCCGGCCAGAAGCGTGAACAGCAACGATGTGGGCAATGCGATCGACAAACAGCGACGCGCAATCTCTTCGTGTCGTCCCTTGAGCAAGTAGTACGAACAAACCGAAGCGACGAAGAAAGCCCCCAGAACGAATGCTCCGATCAACGTATGAGTCAGGCGATCAACCGAGGAAGGGTTGAAAACCATTGCCCAGAAATCGGTGACTTCAGCCCTGGGCATGGACTCGCCTTGCACGTCATGCCAAACGATGTGATAGCCGGCCGGCGTCTGTTGCCAACTGTTGGCGACGACGATCCAAACCGCACTGAACATCGATCCGAGAAACACCATCAACGTGCTGAACAAGTGCATGGTCGGACCGACTCGATCCCACCCAAACACCAGCACCGCCAAAAACCCGCTTTCCAAAAAGAACGCAAAGATTCCTTCGGCGGCCAGTGCGGATCCGAATACGTCTCCGACAAACCGAGAGTAGGCGGCCCAGTTGGTGCCGAACTCAAACTCCATGACGATACCCGTCGACACACCCATCGCGAAATTGACGGCAAAGATTCGTGTCCAAAACCGGGCGGCCGCTTCCCATGCCGGATTGCGAGTGCGGTAGTACGCCAGTTCGCATAGGAATAGTTGCAGGCCCAGACCAATCGACAACGGCGGAAACAGGTAGTGGAACATGATCGTTCCTGCAAACTGCAACCGGCTGAGAATCTCAACGTCCATCATGGCGAAGTGTCCGTGGGTTGATGTCATGGTGAGTTCATCACGGCGAAGGAAATTGGCGTATGAATCGGCGATCAATCCAAGTCTTCAGCGTCCAACACCATTTCGCATGAAATGAAAACCATCCGTAGTCGAGCAGGCCTTTTCCATCACCGGTATTCAAGATTTTGAGAAACGTTTTCCGTGAACGAAACTTCTTCATCGGAGCATTTTCAATGAACGCTCGAAGATTGTGCCACAGAATGGGACTTTGACGCACCGCGGTCACGCCGGCTTTCGGGGCAGGGGAACGAATGACTGTTCCCGCGTCTCCAACGGCAAAAACATGTTGGTGCGACAACGATTGCAGTGTGTCTGATGTGGCAATGAAGCCTCGGTCATCGGTGTCGAGACGGGTCTGATGAAGAATGATTGGTGGGGCCGCACCGGTCGCCCAAACGACCGCTTCGAACGGAATCGTCTTGCCATTGTTTGTGGTGAGTGATTCATCGCTAACTTGGGTGACGGTTGATTTGAAGTGGGTTTCAATGTTTCGCTCCGCCAACAACCGCAGAATGGTTTCTTGGCTTCTCGCATTCAGCTCATCGCCAACGGATGGGCTGCGAGAGAACAGATGCAATTGCACCTGATCGAGTCGGCCTTGTTTGCGGAGATGTTCGTGCAGGCACAGCAAGATTTCGACGCTGGCCACGCCACCACCCACGATGGCAACCCGTTTATTGATGACCTTTGGATCACTCGCGCAGTCGATTCGTTCGGACAGTCGCCGCAAGAACGTTTGCATCGGTTTAGTTGGAACGATCAACGATGATTCGTGTTCGTTCCAACCGGCCGGCATCGATCCAATTCCGATCGATAACACATCGAATGGCACCGGGACGTGGTCGGAGAAGCAAATTTGGTTCGAATCCAGATCGATGAATGTTGCTTTGGCGACGATCAATGTCGCCCCGGCTCGATCAGCCATCACTCGCAAGTCGATTTGCATTTCCTCTTCGGTGAATTGTTCACCGAGGGTGCCGGGCAACATGCCAGAATACGTTGCGATGGGAAACGGGCTGATGCAAACCAAGTCGCAGCGATCGATTGGATGATCAACCCATTGTTTCAGCACGTGGGCATTGGTGTGTCCGATGCCGAGCAACACAATCGTTTTTTGATTCGGCGGCTTGCGAACCGAGTTCATGTTCTTGCATTCAACACGCGAAAACATCGAGCGGGACGGTATGTCCCAGCCGAAACGATGCCTATGCATTATTGCCGAACGGACGCACGCGAAAAGCTGTGGCGAAGCGTCACACGCGGTGGAACGTCGCTTCGGATACCAGATGCAAAGCGATACTCGGTTGAAAGATCACGCCAGAATGTCGCGAACGACGTGGCCGTGCACATCAGTCAGTCGGAACCGGCGGCCTTGGTACTTGTAGGTCAGTCGCTCGTGATCGATGCCCATCAGATTCAAAATGGTCGCGTTGAAGTCGTGCACGTGGACGCCATTTTCTGCCACGTTGTAGCTGAACTCGTCCGTCGTTCCGTAACTCATTCCGGGCCGAATTCCGCCGCCGGCCATCCAGGTCGTGAAGCAACGCGGGTGGTGATCGCGGCCATAGTTGCCTGGGGTCAACGTGCCTTGTGAGTACGACGTGCGTCCAAATTCACCACCCCAGATGACCAAGGTGTCATCCAGCATTCCCAGACGCTTGAGGTCCTTCACCAGTGCGGCGGACGCTTGGTCGGTTTCCTTGGCTTGGCCAGTGATTCCCTTGGGCAGGTTGGAGTGCTGGTCCCATCCTTGATGGTAGAGCTGAATGAACCGAACGTCGCGCTGAGCCAATCGACGAGCTAACAAGCAGTTGGCGGCGAAGGTCCCCGGTTGCTTGGCGTCTTCACCGTATAACTCGAATGTCGACTCCGGTTCGTCCGAGAAATCCGTGGCGTCAGGCACGCTGGTTTGCATCTTGAACGCCATTTCGTACTGAGCGATCCGCGATTGGATCTCCGGGTCAAATTCGCGTTGATACTGGTGCGAGTTCAAGCGGTTGATCGAGTCGAGTTGTTGACGGCGATGATCACGAGAAATTCCGTCTGGGTTGGACAAATACAACACGGGATCTTCACCGCCTCGGAACTGGACACCTTGATACTTGGAATCCAAAAATCCGTTGCCCCACAAACGTGAGTAGAGCGGTTGGCCGCCTTGGCCTTTGGTGACCAACACCACGAAGGCGGGAAGGTCATCGTTTTCGCTGCCCAGCCCGTAGGAAATCCACGAACCGAGCGATGGCCGGCCAGCGATCTGCGACCCGGTTTGAAAGAACGTGATCGCGGGGTCATGGTTGATCGCTTCGGTGTGCATCGATTTGATGAAGCACACATCGTCAACGATGTCGCGGTGATACGGCAGCAGTTCACTCAACCAAGCACCGGATTGACCATGTTGAGCAAACTTGAACTTGGAAGCCGCGACCGGCAGCGAGCTTTGGTTCACCGACATGCCGGTCAAGCGTTGCTCGCCACGAACCTCGGGGGGCAATTCGCGTCCGTGCATTCGTTCGAGCATCGGCTTGTGATCGAACAAGTCTTGCTGGGCGGGGCCGCCGGATTGAAACAAGTAGATGATCCGTTTTGCTTTGGGAGCAAAGTGCATCCCGCCAAGATCGGCAGTGGGTGTCGCAGCCGAGGCCATGTCTCGTCCGAGCAAGTGCGCGAGTGCGGCGGCACCGACGGTGGAGGTGGCTTGTTTGAGGAAGACACGGCGTTTGGATTGCAGTGAGAAATCAGGAGTCATGATGGGTTCCCTCGCATGAAAGATGGCGAGACAGGTGGTGGCTTGGAAGTTCGATAAAACGATTTGGGGAAGGGCGGCCCTAGCGGGCCGTTGATTGAATGAGCCGCACCGCGTTAGCGGCGGTTGGTCAGACGCCAACCGGGGCTAACGCCCATCGGCTAGTTGTTGCCATTCGGTATGCGACTAAATCAACAATCGGCTAGCGTTTCCAAATCGTCGCGTCCAAGTTCAGGATGACTTGGCACAGTGAGGTCGTGGCAGCGAGTTCGGCGAGGGAAACGTCGCTGGGTAATTCGCGTTCACCGATCGACAGGTAGCTTTTGGCTGCCTCGATGTCTTTCTCGAAAAACGTTTGCTCTTGTTGATAGAGCGTGACGAGTTCTTCCAGTTCGGTTGCATCGGGACGTCGTCCTGACAATTGCAAGAAAGCGTTCTCGATTCGCTGTTCGGGTGCTTCGTTGCTCATCAATGTGGTCGCTAGTACCCGAGCGGCTTCGATGAATTGTTCATCGTTGAGCAGCACGAGTGCTTGCAATGGCGTGTTGGTTCGCGATCGTTTGACCGTGCAGACTTCACGCGACGATGCGTCGAAGACCATCATGTTGGGAAGCGGAGCGGTGCGTTTCCAAACGGAATACAGCGACCGGCGGTACAGCGATTTGCCAACCGATTGCTGATACGGTGGCGACATCCCGTTGGATTCTCGCCAAAGGTCTTGGCCCGGTTGATAAGGCGACACCGGAGGTCCGCCCATTTCTGGGTTCAGCAATCCGGAAGCGGCCAAGGCGAGGTCGCGAATTTGTTCGGCCGCGAGTCGATAGGACGGGCCGCGGGCAAGCAATCGATTGGTCGGGTCGCTGTTGAACTGTTCCTGCGTGCAGCGAGAATCTTGACGATAGGTCGCGGAGAGCACGATGTTGCGGCACAGGCGTTGGATGTCCCAATCGTGATCAACAAAATCGCGAGCCAACCAATCGAGAAGCTTGGGATGAGTTGGCAGGTCTCCTTGCAAACCAAAGTTCTCGGGCGTGCGGACCAACGGATCGGCGAAGAAGTTGCCCCACAGTCGGTTGACAGCAACGCGAGCGGTCAGCGGGTGCTCGGGATGCGTAATCCATTGAGCCAACCCCAAGCGATCCTTCGGAGCGTCCTCAGGGAATGGAATCGGGATGGCTTTCAAAACCGTTCGTTCGACCCGTGTGGTTTCGTCGGTCTCGGCATCGTATTCCCCGCGGAGCAGCAGGTGCGTTTCGCGAGGTTCATCCAGCTCACGCATGATCGGGATTTCTTGGATGATTTCTTCGGCCATCACGAATTCGTGTCGAGCCTGGCGAAGCTGAGCAAACGCGTCGCGAGCGTCTTGATCCAGCGCGGACGCAAACGTTGCTGCGTCAGCGGGCCGAGCTTCACCCGTCGCCAAAACTTGCAGTTCAAGCGAAGTCAGGTTGCGTTCGTAAAGTCGGACGTCGTCGATCAAGCCGCCGGCGAACCCGCGGGCTCGGAAGCGTTGGCCGATCACGAATTCACCACCGTGATCCACCACGACGTTGCATGATTTCTTCAGCTCGTCACGCAGTGTCACCGTTTTCAGTTCGCGACCGTTGAGGAAAAGCTTCAGCCCTGATGCCTGGGACGATCCGTCATAGGTTGCCGCGACTTGATTCCATTGGTTGGCTGGGATTGGTTTTACCGTGCGAACGCTGATGGCATTTCCAGGCCAAACCCGAGCCATGCGTGATTCGAGGTGGCCGTCTTGGATCGTCAGGTCGTATCCGTTGTAGCCGCAGTCCGTTCCGCGAGTGTGATGGACGATCAGGCTGCGTTCGGGCGATCGTTCGGGATCGTTGAGCGTGACAACGACGGTGAAGGGCGTCCAGCGATCAAGCGGTTCGATGTCATGCGTGGTCACACCGCGCTCGCCATCCAGTTTCAATGCCATCCGTTTGGTCGGGGTATCCGGTTGATCTGATGTCGCTTCTTTGGAATTGTCTTTGGCAGCCGAGCGGGCTTTCTCGTCATCGGCAAGCGTGGGGTTCAGACGAGCGATCTCACAGTCTTCGACGGGCACCAAGTCACACATCTTCGCCCAAGATCGATCGGACTCGGATGGGTGATAAATGGGTTTGACGGCGTTGTCGAAACCTTGATCAAACGCCAACGCGAGTCGCAGGTCGGGAATGTCGTCGGCGGTGATGGATGCCGCGTCGCTGGCATGAAAACGCTTCTTGGCATCCGCACGAACGGTTTCGTATTGGCGTTCGGATGTGACCAATTTGGTGCGAGCCAGCTCAAGTGCAGCGGATTCTTCTTCGGTGGGAAGCAGCATCGACGGGCACGGGACTTTCTCGGTGCGGTCGTAAACGCCGCTTTCGTCGATCGAATTGAAGAACGCCGAGAGTGAATAGAATTCACGAGCGGTGATCGGGTCGTACTTGTGATCGTGGCAGCGGGCACATTCCAACGTCAGTCCCATCACCGCGGTGCTGAAAGTGTGAACGCGATCGGCCGCGTTTTCGACTCGCCACTCTTTAAAGACCGCGCCGCCTTCGTTGTTCAGACGATGGATGCGATTGAACGCGGTCGCCAGTCGCTGGTCTTGCGTGGGTTCTTCCAATAAGTCGCCGGCGATTTGCCAGGTCAAGAAATTGTCGTAAGGAAGGTTCTGATTCAGGGCACGAACGACCCAGTCACGGTAGGGCCACTGCGTGTTGAGTTTGTCGCTTTGGTAGCCATAAGAATCCGCGTAGCGAGCGACGTCGAGCCAAGCGATCGACATGTGTTCGCCGAACGCAGATGATTGCAGAAGTTGATCGACCGCATCGGTGTACGCTTTTTCGCGATCGGTTTGGACGGCTTGCTCGAAGTTCCGGATCGTTTCCGCTGACGGTGGCAATCCGGTCAGGTCCAAGGTGACTCGTCGCAACCATCGCAATGGATCCGCTTCCACGTTGGGTTGTTGCCCGGCCGCTTCGATCTTCGCCAATACAAATTGGTCAATGGTTTGCTTGGGCCATTCAGTCTGTTTGACCTGCGGTACTTCCACCGTTCGAGGTAGTTTCTCGAAGGACCAATGGGCTGCGTAAGGAGATCCCTCTTCGATCCAACGTTTCAGCAGGTCCTTCTGTTCTGCGGTCAATTCCAAATTCGCGTGCGGCGGTGGCATCACGAGGTCTGGATCATCGCTTTGAACACGATCCAGCAGTTCGTCCGATTCCAAAACGTACGCCGCGTCTTCGCGGATATCCAAACGCAGGTCCGCTTCCCGAGTGGCTTCATCGGGACCGTGGCAGAAGTAGCAACGGTCCGAAAGAATCGGGCGGATGTCACGGTTGAAATCAATGTCGTCGGCCGCGAAGGCAACGGTGCAACTCACCGTCGGCCAAACGAGAAGCAGAGGTAGGAAAGAACGAATCGAAACGAACATATTGAACTAGCAGCTGTGGGGAAGGTTGCTGGGGTGCAGGGCGGTCCGGGCGGGCAGACTCCGACGCGGACTAAATGCGTTCGAGTTTGATCGGCGGCGTGTGGTTGGCGTTCCACTGGCACACGTACAGGTTCTTGTCTTCGTCGACGCAAACATCGTGTCCGTGCATGATCGGCTGGCTTTCCAGTTGGTAGGACTTTTGAAGCACGCCATCGACATACTCGGGTTCGGAACCACCTGGGTTGGAAACGACTTGGTCGCCTTCCATGATGGTCATGAATCCCGTGTGTCCCGCCCAAGGCGATCCTCCCGAACGTGGTTGAGACCAGCAGACTCCCGCGTACAAGTTTTGGTCGTCGATGACCGGGCGACAGACTCGCATGTTCGGCAGCGAAACCGTCTTCACGTACTGGCCGTCCAGCGTGAAGTACTTGAAGCAACATTCACTGCGTGAGGTGCAGACGATTAAAGGTTGATTCGGGTCGCGGGTGTCGAGTGCGACTCCGTGGGCGTTCTTCAGATTCATGTTGGGGTCTTCGTTGTTGTGCCCACCCCAGTGGCGAATGTATTCGCCGTTGCTGTTGTACTGGATCACATAGTCTTTGCCGTAGCCATCAGCCACATAGATGTCGCCATTGGGACCGACCGTGGTTTCGGTTGGGCAAAACGGATCGCCGGCGTTGTAGATGCCCATGGTTTGTGGGTGCCCGATGTCAAACAAGATGCGGCCGTCCAACGACATCTTGGTCACGCGGCCGTTGTTGCGGATCGATTTGCCGTTGCGATCAAGCGTCCATCCGCCATCGGTGATCAACAGGAATTCTTCGTCACCTTCGTCCATCAAGCTGAGGCCATGACCGCCGGGGAAGATGGTTCCCCAGGCATCCAGCAGTTTGCCGGATTTGTCAAAGACGAGGATGTTGTTGTCGGTGTGGTCGCCGATCATGAACAGCCGACCGCTTTTGTCTTGCACCATTTCGTGACAGTTGAGAAGCGGCGTTCGGAGCGCGCTGATTTGGGCCCAATCGCGAATCACGCGATAGCGATAATCGCCGTGCCCGATGATCTCGGGCTCATCCTTGGGCGGAGCTGCGGTCAACGTGCGAGTGGCAGCGGTCGCGGCGAGAGCGGTGACGGCGGATTTTTGCAAGAAGTTGCGGCGGGGTGTCTGGGTCAAGATTCAAGATCCAGCAGGAGCGATGGGATGCGAGCGAAGCGTGGTCCCGCTCGGGAATGACTGATTCGCAGACCAGTTTCGCTGGGAAAACGCTGGTTGTCTTGCATGAAGCGATTATTCTTGTGTAAAAAAGCAGCATGAAAAAGACACTCAATAGACAAGCGTTTTTCGCTCGTTTGGCTCCCGGACAGGAGATATTGAAGCTGTTCGATTGGATGCCCGATGTGTCGTTTTTCGTCAAAGATCGCGAGGGCAGGTTCATGGCGCTCAATCGCCGCGGCTGTGAGTATTGCGGCGTGTTGTCTGAGTCGGAAGCAATCGGAAAGACCGATCACGACTTCTTTCCAAAGACACGGGCGGACGAATACCGCGAAGACGATTTGCAGGTGATGGAATCGAAGGAAGCGATCATCAACCGAATCGAAAGTGCGCCCGAAGAAGCGGGGTCGCCGCGATTGGTCACGACCAGCAAGATCCCGCTGAAGGATCGTCGTGGACGTGTGATCGGTGTGGCCGGTTTTTCACGTCAAGTCGAGCGGATGCAATCGGGCAGCGCGGACTCGTTGGAAAAAGTGATGCAGTACATCCACGCTCACTATCGCGAAGACATTCCGACGGGGCACTTGGCTGAGATGGCGGGGTTGTCGGCAAGCCATTTTGAGCGGCGATTCCGATTGGCGTTTGGTGCTTCACCACGACAGTATTTGATCCGCGTTCGAGTGGAGAACGCGGCGCGATGGTTGCGAGAAACGGACGAGCGTGTGACCACGATCGCGCAAAGTTGCGGTTTCTATGACCACGCACACTTCAGTCGCAGTTTTCAGCGGATCATGAAGATGTCGCCGACTGAGTATCGCAAACGCAAACAGAGTTGAACGCCGCTCCCACAGAGTAGAACAATTGGCCCCCATTGTTCTGTCAGGCAGCGTGCTCTTCCAAGCTATTTTCCAGATTCAAAGCAACGATCTCACTGAACTTCCAACGCGTGAAGCAAAGATGCGGAGGTTCACCTCGTTTGGAATGGCTGGCTCATTCATGGGGGTTAGCTTTCAAACTGCTATTCTTATAAGTTTGCAAGCCTGTCGAGTGTGGTTCGTCGCAGGCAAGTATTGCTAGAATGCGGGAGCCGTTTTTGTATTTGACGCACATCCGTGATGGTTATGAAATGCGAAGTTTCCTTGTCTTGAAGATCGCTGTTCTAGACCTAGGGGCAAGGTGCCTTGCTTGTGTGTTGTTTGCGTCCGTTGTGATGGCTGGAACAGCTCCGGCCGGTGAGTACGGCGACCTCACAGCCCAGCAACAAGCCGATTTGTCTCGTTTCTTGGGGTGGGTCTGGGCCGACGGCAAGCCACTGAACACTGACCAAGTAACCGGAATTCGCTCGGAGGTACGCCATGCGAAATACAAAGCTGTCGTGGAACGGCTCTTGTCGATTCCCGAGCTTGGTATGCAATTGGGGAACACGGATGGCGAACCTGATAAACGGAAGGTCAAAGCTCCTTGGGACTTTTGGAACCATTCGCTGCCAGGCGGAAACCCAGGTGATCCACAGCTCCTGAAAGACGCGATTCGCAATCCTAATTTCTTAGCCGGAGTGATCGAGGGAGAGGGCGGTCGAAGCAAAAAGGGACAGCTCTACTACATGGACGACCATTTCCACGGACCGGCCCGTCAAGACAAGCTGTACGGTCTGGCTCACTTTGGAGCCGAAAGAATTCTGCAGCTCTTCGAATTGCTTGGAGAAACCTACGGTTTTACTCGCACCAGCCTGCGAATTGGCGGAGAGAACCCATCTTCACCGATCTACACGTACGCCGAAATCGATGAAGCTCGCGCTGATCTGCATCGGCGATTCGCGGCCGCAAAAGCCCACAATGAAGCCGAGAATCAGGAAGGAAGGAGCGACTATCAAAAGTTGATTCCCACCCATCTCTTTGTCCATTCCGACGACTGGGACACGCTACGAAGCTACGGGTTCTTCTTTGCGGGACGCATACCAGACTCGCCAACCGGGACGCCGCATCGTAGCGTGGCGGATGGAACGTTTCCCGCGAGCGACCTGCCGTTGGCGACAGGTACCATGAGCTTCTTTGGACCAACGAGTAAATAGGCAGGTTGGCAGGAGTCCTTTGGTATTTGGACTGTTTCGGTAGATGCCAATGCAGCCACGTGCAACCGCGGGCCAACGGTAATGAGCCGTACCGCGTTAGCGGCGGTTAGTCACACGCCAACCGGGGCCAACGCCCATCGGCTAATTGTTGTCATTCGGTATACGACCAATTCAACAGGCTGCTAACACCCAAACGGCTCACATGATTGTGCCCGAGCGTTCCTGCCGACGTGTTTAGTTCGAGAATTGTCGGTTCTGAGTGGCTGCGACGTGCGCTTGGTTCATCTTGGCGAGTTTCTCTTCAATTTCTTGGTAGGAAGGGTTCCCCGACAGATTCGTTCGCTCGAGCGGATCGGATTGGTAGTCGTACAGTTCGGTGAACTGTGGTTTTTGTTTGAGTCGTGCTCCGCTGCGTTTCTTAGTCATCACGCCTTTGTACCACGCGATGTATCGATAACGTTCTGTGCGAATCGCGACTCCCCAGTGCTTGTCGTGTGGGAAGATCGTCGCGGCGAATTCGTTTACTGAGTCTCGACTGTGCTGCAGAATGGGAGCGAGACTTTTTCCTTCGGTCCCGGTCGGCGGTTCCAGGTCGGTCAATTCGCAGAGCGTTGGAAAGATGTCGATGAGATTGACCGGCGATCGGTTGATGCCAGCACCAGCAAGGTCTGGGCTTGCGATGACCAATGGAGTTCGAGTTGATTGCTCGTAGTTGGTGTGTTTGCCCCAAAGTTGCTTGTCGCCGAGGTGGAATCCGTGATCACCCCAAAGCACGATGATCGTATCTTCCTGCATGCCGGTCTCTTTGAGCTTGGCTATCAAGCGACCGATCTGAGCGTCGACATAGGACACGCAGGCGAGATAGCCGTGGATGAGTTCTCTTTGGGTGGGCGGTGAGATGGGGCCGGTCGTTGGCACGCCGCTGTAGGTGCGGGCTTCTACATATTCGGTTTCGGCACATTTCGGCGAGTCTTGTGGATATCGCTGGTGGGCAGCGAGTTCGAGCGTCTCGCGATCGTAGAGATCCCAGTATTTCTTCGGAGCGACAAAGGGAAGGTGCGGTTTGACAAAACCGATCGCCAGAAAGAATGGCGTGCTCGAGTTCTTGAGCGTTTCCAGTTGTTCGATCCCGCGATTGGCGATCGCACCGTCTTGGTAGGCGTCGTCGGGAACGTCATAGCATTCCACAGCCGGACCACCGCCGTGATCGCGTACGTATTGCTGCAGCTTTTTGTCCGTTAGACCCAATGCGGAACCTTTCTTTTTCAGCTCTGCAACGAGATCCTTCAAGGCGGGGTTGTGATAGCGACCGCTGATGATCGGCCCACCGATGTTCGCGTTGTAGGGATTTCGTCCGAAGAAATGAGTCCAAGACGCCGCGTCCTGGGGGCCGTTCCAATCGCCGTCCAGATTGCGCGGGTCGAATATTTTACCGGTCCCAATGGTGACATAGCCATTGTTTTTGAAGTGCTGTGGCAGTGTGACCAGGTCAGGAAATCGCGGACGAAACCTGTATCGTTCCGGGCCCATTCCATAGATGCCGAGCGTGTCGGGATAGTAACCGGTCAGTAGGCTCATGCGAGATGGGCCGCACAACGCCTGTTGGCAGTGTGCGTTTTGGAAGACCATTCCGGATGCGGCAAGCGCATCGATGTTGGGTGAGTGAACGTGTTCGTGTCCGTAGCAATTCAGCAGCGGTTTGAGATCGTCCACCGCAATGAACAACACGTTTTTTTGCTTGGCCTGGACCGGATAGGCGGCGAAAGCAGCGAGCACCAGCAACAGCCATCGTTTCCACACGGCTGTTTTGAGTAGAGGCATCATGGTTTATCTGTTGGTTAGGTTGCGATTGGGGGAGTCTGCATCCCTGACATTGTCCAACGCTTTGCCGGAAAGCACTTTCGGCGCCTCCGATTTCGGTAGCCATTTTTCGGCAAGGTCACGCTTCATTGGTTCGTGTTCTGGGTTGCTCGCTAGATTGGTCCATTCATTGGGATCTCTTGTGTGGTCGTAGAGTTCTTCAGTGCCGTCGAAATAGCGGGTGTATCGCCAGTTCTTCGTTCGCAAGGTGTAGTTGCCACGACCCCAAGTGGTCATCGCCGGTCGGTCGATCGGTTTTTGGGGGTCTTTCAGCCACGGCACCAAACTGATTCCGTCCACGTATTCCGGCGGTGTAAGGCCGGTTAGGTCACACAATGTTCGATAAACATTGATGAGTCCAACCGGTTCAGAACATCGTTTCCCGTTGCCATCCTGGCCTCGCGGATCCCAGATGATGAACGGGACCCTGGTGGATTCTTCCCACAGTGAAAATTTGGTGTAGGAACTTTTTTCACCGAGGTGGAATCCGTGGTCCGACCAGAGAACCACGATGGTATTGTCGAGGTACGTGCTTTCTTCGAGCGCTGTCATCACACGACCGATATTGTCATCGGTAAAAGAAATGCACGACAGATAACCACGGCGGACTTCGTTCCAGCAGTCATGCTGCTCAAAACGGTCGACGACGGATTGGAATGCCATCGACTGGCCAACCGCGGGAATGTCTTCCAGGTCAGACTGCGTCATTGGCGGTGGTGCAATCTCGTCGGGGAAGCGGTCGTAGTTTTCTTCCGGTGTGATGAATTCGATGTGAGGACGAATGAACCCAACGGCGAGAAAGAAGGGTTTTTCGTGCTGCTTCTGCAGGAAACTGACCGCATGGGAAGCAGTCCGGTAGTCAACAAAATGGTCGAGCGGGTTGGTTGCCGCGCAAACTCTCAAATATCGATTCTTCCTGTCTTTGTTGTCTGCCATGAACCCTTTTCCCTCGGCTCCTTTGATTTTGATATCGCCGAAGGAAGCGTATTCGTCCCAGGTTTCGTCTTCTTCATAGGTGTTGTCAGGGTTGTGAAACACCTTGGTCACGCCACAGGTGGTGTAACCGTTTTCTTTGAAATGACGGGGAAGGTTTGTGTAGCGATCGAGCACCTTCCGATCGACTTTTTTCAGTTTGTAAAACGGATAAAGCCCTGATTTATGGGGCTCGACTCCCAGGAGTAACGCGTTGCGACTGGGAGAGCATCCCGGCGCGGTGCAATGTGCGTTGGTGAACGTAACGCCTTTCGCAGCCAACCTGTCCATGTGTGGTGTCTTTGCTTCAGGGTGACCGCCCAGGAAACCGCACCAGTCATTCATGTCATCAATGCAAATCATCAAGACGTTGGGGCGTTCATGTTGGGCGTCCGCAATGGAAGCGAAGAAGCAGCAGATGGCCAAGGAGATGGCGATGGTGTGTTTTGAAATCACTAGGTTAGGTTTCCGAGAATGGGTCGGATGATTGAAGGCGATCGATAGACCGTGAGTCTTGCAACCCACCTGCGAGTGCTATTTCTTGAGTGTGAATTCGAGTTTCGGTTCGCTGGCTTCGGGATGCGGAACGCCAGCAAAGGCATGGCATGGGACGTCGTTGGTCCTGATCGGTAGGTTCTGCCGTTCGATGACGAAAGTCACTTCGGTATCTTTCCGTTCTTTGAGAAATTCCAACAACCTTTGGTTGCTGATTTCAAAGCTTCCGTTTTGTTGACTACGCGGCACGTCAAACGTTCCGAGGATCACACCGTCGTCGGGACTAGGAGAGTCTTGCCAACGACATTCAACGTTCCAGCCAGCCTTTTCTGGGTTCGTGATTCCGTAGACCGCATATCGATTCAATTCCGGTAGGCTGCTGAATAGGCCGTAGGGAAAGGGGACAAGGTTGAGCCGAAGTAGCACCGAATCGACCTCATCGAAGTTGACGTTGGAGAGATCGAAGGCAAAGAATGACCGTCGATCCCATTGCTTCTTCATCAGCCGGTTGACAGTTAAGTATTTAGGCTGGATGAACTCGCGTCTGTCATTACGGATCGCAGTGCCTTCACGACCGCCAGTGCCGACAATCAGCGTTTGGGGACCAGGAGCAGGGCCAAGTTCAGGTTCGATCGGTTTTCCTTCGACAAGTGCGTTTGACTCAACCGTGATCGCCTTGCCAACGCCGCGCAACCGAGCGTTTTCGCCGGTTGAGGCAACGTAGACAGAAATTTCACCGTCAAGGACTTTGAAACTGGAACGATCGCTGGACGGATCAACGCTCACTGAGAACTCAGTACCGTGGTCAACCGCATAGCCGTTCGGGGTTTCCATGATGAACCCGATGGCGGATTTTGGTACATCGATCCTTGCCCTTCCGGACAGGATTCTTCCCCGCATCGGTGTAATCAGTTCCAGTCGGGCTGGTCCTTGGATCGAAACGTCAACGCCGGATCGGAACTGGATCGTTGCCATTCCTGTCTTCAAATCCAGAAGACCTGCGGCCAGGTCTGATCCGGTGGTAGTGGGGAGAGCACTTTCCCAGGAAGCGTTCTCTCCTGAAATCAACGTCGCGACTGGTGACGCAGCAAAGAAACGAGGCGCAAGCACGATCGCGAGCAGAATCGACGCTGCCAAGGCTGCTTGGGCGGCAAGGAATATCCATCTCGATTTCGTCCAACCGGGTGATGCGATCGCAGCAGCGGATTCCAATTGAACCTCAGGATTGCGAGCATTCTGGCCATGTTCGTGGATCAAACCTGTCAGCAATCGAACATCGTTGAATTGCTTCACTCGTTCCGGACAACCGCTTAGTTCATAGCCGAGTTTTTCGAGTTCATCCTCATTGAGTACACCCTCGAGATAGCGTGTTGTCAGATGTTGAAATTCTTCTTCTGTCATAGTGGGATGTCTCCGCGTTCCACGCACCCAACCGGTCTTGAACACATTCGCCCAACGTGCTGTAAATTCGGTGCAACGTTTTATAAATTGTGTCCGGGGTACGCCCCAGTTTTTCCGCTACTTCAATGCCGCTCAATCCTTCAGAGAATCGAAGCCGAACTACGTCGCGGCAGTGAACCGTTAGGTTTGCGAGGCATTGGTGAAGTGCATCGACACGCAAGTTAATTTCATCGGCATCGCGACATTCGAGATCTGCGTCCACTAAATCCAAAATTGACTCATCGAGGAGAGATGGTCGATAATTTTGTCGGCGGATGAACTCATAGCAGCGGCGACGGAGAACTTTCCAGGACCAGTCGCGAAGATGACGGGGGCCTTCAAAGACGCTTTCATTCTCGAAGACCTTCACCAGCATGTCCTGGTAAGCATCTTCGGCGAGCTGTGACTGACGCAAGATCGACCAAGCAAGCGCGACTTGCTTGGTCCTTTCTTGCATCAGAATGCCGAGCATTTCGCTTCGATCCATCATCGTTGTTTGGGTGCCGATTTCGCTTCCTTTGCAGCCTGTTCAGCTGACTTTTTGTCACGAGCATCACGCTCGGCCTGAATGTCGGCGGCTGTTTGCAGGTCCATGATGACCTCGGGTTCTGAACTTCCGCTGCAACCGATAGCAGGGACGAATAGTGTGCAAGCAATGACTCCGCAGATTGCGAACCTTAGCATTGGAATTCCTAGTGTTGAGTGCGCAAGCTGTTTAGCGTTGCGCAGTGGTGGGGATGTGAAGATGTTGGGTGGCTGTGTGCCGCTCGTTCGCTTTGAATTGCCTTGCCGATCGGCAAGGCATTCAGCAGCAATCACCACAGCCAATAGGGCTGGATACTCACGAAGGCATCCAGCATGAATCGTTGATTTATTTCGGAGGTCTAAAACTCGGAGTTGATGACTTCTCCGGACGCACGTGTCCCAAGGGATCCCCACAGACCGAATGGACTCCTTGCACCCGCGTTGGATGGTGCTGCGTTGATGGCACGAACGGTTTTGGCGGTTTGGTTGCCGGCGTCAATGGAGTCGGTGATGAACTTCACCGCTCCGTCACCCATCAATACGTGGGCTCCGCCTAGGTGGCGACTGCCGGCAGGAGCCAAGACTTCCATTTGCACGGACTTCAGCGAGTTCGGGCTTTGGTTGTTGTCGACGCAGAACTCACGGTTGGGAGGCAGGATTGTTTGAAAGCCAGTGTGGAGCAAGAAACCCGACGCCCATTGGAACCCTCGTGCCCGGTCGGCAGCGGACGCGTTTTGCAGATCGCTGCTCACATTGGGGTCCCAGAACTGAGGGCGTTCAGGATCACGGAACTGTTCGCAATAGCTTGGGTTGTTCATGACAGCGGCCCAAGCTTTATTGCCAATGTGAGGCTGCGTGCGAATATCGTTGTCCCCCATGTCGGTCGGGATTTCACCACACATGAGCGTGTTGGATAGCCCGTCGAGAACGTCGCGAAACTTGGTGCTTTCCATCGGTACAAACATCCCCCGCTGAGACGCACGTAATCTTTCGATGCGCGAGCTATTGGGCGGTGTCATATCCCAGTCGTAGGCTCCTGAGTTGCCTTTTTCAATTGCATCGCCCATGCATGCGGCATAGTTCGTTCTTCCATTCGCCGGCAAACCCGTTCCCGGATCGCTGGGGCAGCGGAACGCTGGTATCTCAGTCACCCAAGGGACAAATGTTGCACGATTTGGCGTTGGCCCCATGGGTGGGTAGAAGTTCGGTGCAACCGGAAGAGTTGGATCGCCGTTGCTGATGTGTTCCCACAGTGCGGTTTGCTCGATGAAAGGCATCAGCCCCACCAAGAAACTCAGTTGAAGCCGATTGTCTATGTTGGAACTCGCGTAGTGACCACCCAGGTAACCACCACCATCGGTGCCGCCACGCTGCACAGGCAGTTGGTTGTATGCCGAGTGATAGTTGTGAAGTGCGAGTCCAATCTGTTTGACATTGTTCCCACAACTCATACGGCGAGCGGCCTCGCGAGCTGCTTGAACAGCAGGGAGCAGCAAACCTACCAACACTCCAATGATCGCGATCACGACGAGTAGTTCTACGAGAGTGAATCCATGCCTATCTCGACATCTATTTAACACAATCTACCTCTTTAATTCATTGAAAACACAAGGTTGCTAGTCAAGCATCAAGCCCGATTGAAATAGCGAGATAAGCTTGCCAAGCAGTAGGTGCCGTCTCACATACCAAAGGAGCCGGACCAGAAGACCTACTGCACTCGTCTACATGCGCGACCTGAAAGTTCTGGACAATGAAATCAATCATTTCTTACGAAAAGTTGGAGTCGCTTTTTGGAAACGACAAACAGACTGTGGCAGGGTCGTGAGAGTTGAGATAAGTCGTGGTTGATTTTGACGACGGAGTATCAAAGCAGGATCCTCTAACACTTCAAACGGACAACCCGTAATAGATGAAGTTTTGATGAACTGCATTTGGATGCGCGGCGACTTTCATGATGGACCCATACGACGCATGAAGATGCACGTCTCTTTGTGCATCAGGTAGGGGACCAGGACTGGGTGGCAGGAGGGGTGTGTCGAGGTTTTGTATTCTCGTGTGCCTTCTCTGTTAAGATCGATAAGCTGCATGAAAGACGATCAGATTGTTGAAGGCTTTTCGTCAGTGTTTGCACCATCACGATTCGATGCGGACCACGTGGTTATCAACCCATTCAACGAGCATCGTGACTTGCCCGAGACTGAAACATCGTTTCTTGCTTACGCGTGCGCTGCGTTGCGGCCAGGTACAGCCGGGGCGAACGTCTAAACGGCTCACATAATTCTGCCCGATCGTTCCTGCCCACGTGCTTATCGTGTGAAGCGAGGGCACGGTAGTTCCACCCATTCACTTCGAGCTCTTTCACGAAGCAACCCAGCAACGAAAACTGTTGAGGGCAGCGGTTCTACTCTGGCTCAGACAGCAGAGCGGTTGCGACTGTGTCTGCGAACAGGATGCCGCGACGGGTGAGTTGCAAATGGTGATTCTGGTGCGTGACCAGTTCCATCGATTGAAGTTTGGTCAGCGTTTGGGCAAGCAAGGTTTCCAGGTCGATTGAAGTACGGTCACGAACCGTTGAAAGGTCGATCCCGTCGAGCTGGCGAATTCCGAATGCGGCCAGTTCACGAGCGTACTGTTCCAATGTGATGGTCTCGGTTTCGTCGGTTGCACGTCCGCCGGCCAGTATGCGTTTCAGATAGGTCGTCGTGCTTCGATGATTGACTTCGCGTCGACCGTCAACGAAGCGAGCGGCTCCAGGACCAACGGCGTGCCAGCCACGTCCTGCCCAGTAGGCCAGGTTGTGTTGGCATCGGAAGGATTCTCGGGCAAAGCTGCTGATCTCGTACTGCTGCCAACCGTCGCTTGAGAATTGTTGTTGAGCGGCTTCGTACATTTGCAGTTCGAGCGTCTCATCGGTTTCTGCCAAATCACCGCGCAAACGCCGTGACCAGAAGGAGGTGCCTTTTTCGAATGTCAGGGCATAGGTGGAGACATGCGAGATCGAGGAGGCTGCGGCGATCGACAAATCATTTTGCCAAGTCGCGAGAGTTTCGTTCGGGGCACCAAAGATCAGATCGATCGAGACATTGCCGACTCGTTGGTGAGCGGCTTCGATCGCATCGAGTGCGATGGATTCGTCATGGCCGCGTTCGAGGCATCGCAATTTGTCGGCGTTGAACGACTGAACGCCGAGGCTGATCCGATTGACGCCGATGGCTTGCAAAGCATCCAAGCACTCGGGCGAGATGTCTTCGGGGTTTGCTTCCGCGGTGATCTCAGCATCGTCGGCGATCGGGAATGCCTCCGCGATGGCTCGATGCAGTCGCAGCAGATGTGCGGCTGACAATCGCGTTGGCGTGCCACCGCCCAAGAAGATTGTTTGCAGCGGCACATCTCGCGACGAGTTGTCGATGCCTTTGAGTTCTCGCTCGACGGCATCAATGTATTGATCTTGTAGCTCGTCGCGACCAGCGATCACGCTGAAGTTGCAGTAACCGCAACGATGACGACAGAACGGAACGTGCACATACAGCGACTGTGGTTGGGGCCAGCCGCCGGGAGGATTGCACGTCATGTTAGATCCAAAGTTTCAGCCGGTCGTCCAGCATGCCGGGCAATGCTTTTTTGACAAAGCGTCGGATTTGGACGTCGGTGTAACGCGTGCTGGCGTGAGACCCGATGATCAATTCGTTCTTGAAGTTGTCCGCTCGTTCGCGATAGTCATCCACGTGCATGTGGCCATGTTTGTGGATCTTTGATCGGCGATGTTCGGGCGCAGCAAACGTGAGTTCACTGATCAGAATTTTGGACTCATAAAACTCGGGGTTGTTGTCCAATCCCTTGGGTGATGTGTCGCCGGTGTAAGCGAACACGGGCACGCGTTGCTCGGTCGTGATTTCGGTGCCGGCCATCTTCAGGTCGCGAATTTTTTCGCCGGGCAGGTCCAGGTACTCGGGTTTGAGTTTGTGTCGACGTTGGTAGACGATGAACCCAAGTGCATCGATCGTGTGATGCACGTTCATGGATTTCACAACGTACTCACGACCGATCTTGGTTTCGTCGCCATCCAGCAATCCGATCAACTCACACGGCATCGCGCCGCGATCGAGGCTGCGGAAGGTTTGCAACATCTTCCACGCCATGTCGACCGCTGAATCGGGCAGGTAGATGATCGGCGGATCCATCTTCATCATTCGGCGGCGGGACACGTACGCGGGAAGGGCAGCGATGTGATCCAGGTGCGCGTGCGAGATGAACATGGTCGGCGTGCCCATGAAGTCCCAGGGTTGGACCCCGACATCAAAGAGCAGCTTGAGTTCGTTGATTCGCCAGCAGGTTTGCACGGCGGCACGCGAATAGCCCTCGATCGTCAGTCCGTTGTGGACATGCGAGAGGAGCGGAATGTTATCGACCATCAACGCATCCGGATCGGCATGTTGCTGTTGTCGATCGAGTCGGTGCCGTAGTTGTCGACTTCGTTGACGTTCAAATTGTCTGAATAGCGTTCGGTCCGCACGACTTCGATTTCACCTTCGTCGTTTTGGTCGACCGCAGCACCGTGGTGCCGAGTCAGTTCCAACATGGCCAGGAACCAACCGATGTAGGCCGATTTGTGTTGCCCGGCGGACACCAAATCGACCAGCGGAACGCGGGGGTGGGCCGCCAGTTCTTTGTGGATCTTTTGCATATAGACGTGAATGGGGGTGTCGTCGTAAATGACCTCGGTGGCCGGTGGCCCGGCGGATTCACGCATGATCCGTCCAAAGGCACTGACCAAGTCCCAGATCTCCAGCTCGACGATCGGTTGATCGGCCGGATCGTTGCGGCGGGTCGGGAGGTCGTCGGCGACGCGTTCAAATCGGGTTTGCCAACGAGCGGACATTTCGTCCAGCACAGCCGCCGCGTCGCGAATTTCTTTGTATTGCAGGAGGCGTTCGACCAACGCTTCGTGGGTGTCCTGGACGGCTTCTTCTGCGGTTTCGTCTTCAATTTTGGGAAGAACCGCCTGGCTTTTCATTTCCACCAAGGTGGCGGCCAGTTCCAGGAAATCGCCCACTTCGCCCAAATCGAGCTCCTGGAGCACGTCCAAGTGAGCGACGTATTGGTCGACCACTTTGGCCAGCGACATCTCCGTCAGCGACAATTCTTGGCGGCGGACCAAGTACAGCAGCAGATCGATTGGCCCTCGATAGACCGGCAAATCGATGCGAAAGCTCATGCAGTGGGTCGCTCAGGAACAGAAAGGGCTGAAAGTTAGGTGAATGAGGGACAAAAATGGCAGGAACAGGTTCGAGAGGCGAGCTGGTTCCGGCGGAATCGGGTGCCGAAGCGGAGCTATCAGCGAACATTCGGCGTCTGGAAGTGCTCTGTCCCGGCAGATCGAGCAGCGAGTTTGCAGCGATTGGCCCGAAGCCCTTGGCAGCGTCAACCTCCAAAATTATCATGCGTCGCTCTTGATCGCGACCCTTCCGTTGTATTTGTCGCGTCTTCGACGCGATTGGCGATCTTTTTTGCTCTCACATGGCGACTCACAGGCATTTTCATGGCCAGTCCCAACCAACGTCATTTGCTCTCGGCGCTCGTTCAAAACGTGCCCGGAGTGCTTGCACACATTTCCGGAATGCTCGCTTCCCGCGGTTACAACATTGATTCGTTGGCTGTCGGTGAAACCGAGGATCCAACGCTTTCGCGAATGACGTTTGTCGTTGTCGGCGACGACCAAGTCCTCGACCAAGTCCGCAAACAACTCGAGAAAATCGTCACGGTCGTGCGTGTGCTGGATATCAGCTCCAACGATTACGTCGAACGCGATCTCCTGCTGGTCAAAGTCACCGCACCCGCAGGTGGCGTCCGCAGCGAAATTCGCGAATTGGTCGATATCTTCCGCGGTCAAATCGTCGATGTCGGCGAAGGGGAAGTGATGATCGAAATCAGCGGCCGAGCCAACAAAGTCCAGGCTTTCATCGAACGAATCGATCGCTACGGCATCGTCGAATTGGTCCGCACGGGCCGCATCGCAATGGTTCGCAGTGGTTCGCAAGTCACCTCGAGTGAGCCTGCTGCTGAAACCGTCCAAGCCTAACACCGATTCTGTACCGATCCCTTCCAAATCATCTTTCCCCACACACCCTGAGTGACTTCTCATGGCAGCCACCATTTACTACGAAAACGACGCCGACCTGTCCCACTTGAAAGGCAAGAAGGTCGCGATCTTGGGTTACGGTTCGCAAGGACACGCCCAAGCTCAAAACCTGCGTGACAGCGGTTGCGAGGTCATCATTGGCCAGCGTCCCGGCAGTGCAAACTACGACTTGGCCGTCTCGCACGGGTTCGAGCCTATGTCGATCGCCGAGGCCACCAAGGCAGCCGACGTCATCAACGTGTTGCTTCCCGATGAAGTTCAAGCGGACATCTATCGCGATTCGATTCGTGACAATTTGTCCGAAGGCAACGTGTTGATGTGCTCGCACGGTTTCAACATTCACTTCGGTCAAATCGATCCTCCCAAGGGCATCGACACTCTGCTCGTCGCTCCCAAGGGCCCCGGCCACTTGGTCCGTAGCGAGTACGAAAAGGGCGGCGGCGTTCCTGCGTTGATCGCACTGGGCGAAGGTGCTTCGGAAACCACCAAGCAAATCGGTTTGGCATACGCCAAGGGCATCGGCGGAACTCGCGGTGGTGTCATCGAAACCACTTTCGCGGAAGAAACCGAAACCGACTTGTTCGGCGAACAAGTTGTCTTGTGCGGCGGTGTCAGCGAATTGGTCAAGGCTGGTTTCGACACGTTGGTCGAAGCTGGTTACCAGCCTGAAATGGCTTACTTCGAGTGCATGCACGAACTGAAGTTGATCGTCGATTTGTTGTACGAAGGTGGCTTGAGCTACATGCGATACAGCATCAGCAACACCGCTGAGTACGGCGATTACGTCACCGGCCCACGCATCATCACCGATGAAACCAAAGCCGAAATGAAGAAGGTTCTCGAAGAGATCCAACAAGGCGAGTTCGCTCGCAAGTGGATCAGCGAAAACCGTGCGGGTGCTCCTTTCTTCAAGGCGACCCGACGTCGCGAACGTTTGCACGGTGTCGAGCAAATCGGTCTCGGCCTTCGCCGCATGATGAACTGGATCGACGAAAAAGAAGTTTGATCCGGTGAGCGGCCCCGCTGACGATTCAGGCCGCATTCCAAAGGTCACCGGTTCGGTCCAAGACTGGGCGCAATTGCAGATCGATTGCGTCCGCCGGTGGCACGATGAACCCATGGCCAACCCGTATTCGGGTTGGCTGAAATGGGTGTGCCAGCAACATGCTTTCAATTTTGAGTTGTGGCACGAAGAAGACGTCGCACGCAATCCAAACGTGACCGACGCTCGCATTGCAGAAGTCAAACGTTCCATCGATCGGCTGAATCAACAGCGAAACGATTGGATCGAAAAGCTGGACGATGCGATCACGGAATCCATCCAGCAATCGGATGTCGTGGTTCCTGAGAACGCTCCGATCAACACCGAGACGCCCGGCAGTGCGATCGACCGGTTGTCGATCATGTCGCTGCGTTTGTTTCATTACGCCGAGCAGTTGCAACGGCAGGATGTCGATGCCGGGCACCGATCCAAGGTGGAAGCGAGGTGGTTGCTTTGCCAAGTCCAGCATGCGGATCTGTCAGCGTCATTGCAAAAGTTGATCGATGACATTTTCGCTGGCCGCAAACGTCACAAGACGTACCGCCAAATGAAGATGTACAACGACCCCAGCCTCAACCCTGAGATGTCGGGTTGAGGGGTCGGGTTTTGACGGCCTTGCTAACGCGGCGGGTTGTGAAATGAGCGACGCATTGGCGTTCGATGGCTGCTCGCCTCGCTTTATTCCAAAGCATCGGCGAGGAAGCCATGTGAAACATGGCCTACATGTCTCCGTAGCCGAATTCGCCAAGAATTCGGACGGGCATGGGCGAGCCATGTCGGCGGGCAACCTGTAGCACGGCGGTCTCCGCCGTGAGTTCCCCTCGGCGGTGGCATCCGGCATTGCATCCATCATGCTCCGAATTCTTGGCGAATCCGGCTACATCTTTAGGCGTCCAACCCATATGCCTTGATCGCGTTGCCGGCGAAGAAAGTGGCTTGTTCGTCGTCGCTCAATTCGGATGCCAATTCGCGAACGGTGTCGAGCCATTGCTTGTGGCCGGTTCGAAGCAAGCACACGGGCCAGTCACTGCCGAACATCAGACGCTGCGGCCCGAACGCTTCCAAGGCAACGTCCCAGTACGGACGAATGGTTTCGATGTTCCATTCCGCGTCGCGAACTTCGGTGGCCACGCCAGAGAACTTGCAGGTCAAATTTTCGCGGCGGGCGAGTTCTTTGAAGTGCGGTTCCCACTGGGGATCCATCTTGCCACCTGAGATCGTTGGCTTGGCAATGTGGTCGACCACCATCGGCAAACTCGCGTGGCGGTCCGCGAAATCGATCGCGGCGGGAAGCTGTTTGGCGAAGATCAGAATGTCATAGACCAAGTTGTGTTGGCCGAGCAGCGAGACGCCGTGATTGAACGCTTGGCCGTCGAGAAAGCGATTGTCCGGTTCGTCTTGAACAACATGTCGCATGCCGACCAGCTTGTCGGTACCGGAGACGGATTCCAACTGCGATTCGATGTCGGAATCCGCCAGCCCGGTCCAGCCCACCACGCCGCGAATCAGGGGTTCTTCGGAAGCGATTTTCAGCAGGTCCTCGGTTTCTCGCATCGACTGACGAGCCTGAACGCTGACGAAGCCATCGACTCCGCTTTCAGCGGCGATCTCGCGTAATTGTGCGGCGAGGAAGTCCTGGCGAAGGACGCTCATGTCGTCGCTGATCCAGCCGTATTCTTCCGGATCGTAGGCCCAAAGGTGGTGGTGCGAATCGATCAACATGATGATTTTCTCTATAGAGAAATGTGGTTTGGGGAAGGTGTTCGGCGTGGCAAAACACGCGCGAGCCACATCCTATCTTGCAACGCCAACAAGGGAACCTGAAGGCTGCTTGGTGTGTCCTGCTTGAGCAACAAAATGGTGCCTGACGGGCCGCAGCCGATCCCGCGATCATCCCGGTGGAGGACCACCGAGCGACGGATGCACTCGTCACCCACTTGAAAATTGCGTTCGTCTCTGCCGTTCGGGTTGCTCGTTTGTTGGTAGGCGACGAAGATATCGGTTCAAAGGTGCGGGAAAACGGCGTCTTTTCTCACCCTCTTTGATTTTCATCCCTTCGCCTGCTTTTGGGTTATCCATGTTGCAAGCCACGTCGACTGATCAGCTTCTCGCCGAACTCATCCGCGAACGCATTTTGATGCTCGATGGTGCGATGGGGACGATGATCCAGCGGTTGGAATTGGATGAAGCGGCGGTGCGTAGCGACCGGTTCGCTGACCACCACAAAGACCTGAAGAACTTCTCAGACATTTTGTGCCTGACTCATCCTGAGAAGATCACCGAGATCCACTCGAAGTACTACGAAGCCGGCAGCGACATTGTCGAAACGAACTCGTTTGGTGCGTCGCCAATTGGGATGGTCGAGTTTGACCTCCCGTTGGATTTAGTCGACGAGATCAACGTGGCCGCCGTTGCTTGCGCTCGCAAAGCCGCTGATCAGTGGACCGAGAAGACACCCGACAAACCTCGCTTTGTTGCTGGTTCGATTGGGCCAACGACGATGCAGCTCGCCATCAGCACCGACGTCGAGGACGCTGCTTTTCGAGCGACCACGTTCGACAAGCTGGCCGACAGCTACTACGCCCAAGTGAAATCGCTGTGCGAAGCCGGCGTGGATATCCTGCTGCCTGAAACCGCCATCGACACGTTGAACCTGAAGTCGTGTTTGTTCGCGATTCAGCGTTACTTTGACGAAGGCGGCCGGCGGGTTCCCGTGATGGTATCGGGGACGTTCGACAAAGGCGGCCGAACGTTTGTCAGTGGTCAAAGCGTCGAAGCTTTCGTCACCGCACTGTCACACTTCCCCGTGTTGTCGGTCGGGATGAACTGTGCCCTCGGGCCAGACATCATGCGTCCGCACGTGGAGGAAATGTCCAAAGCGACCGGGCTGCCAATCAGCTGTCACCCCAACGCTGGGTTGCCCAATGAGATGGGCGCGTTCGACTTGGACCCCAAGCCGATGGCAGAGATCGTTGGTGAGTACGCCGACAATGGCTGGATCAACATTCTTGGTGGTTGTTGCGGAACCACTCCCGATCACATCCGTGCGATGACGGAACGGGTCAAGAATTGCAAACCCAAGCAGGACGACAAGGGCGGTCCAGTATGGACTCGGTTGTCGGGTCAGTTGCCGATGGTGATGCGGCCCGAGATCCCATTCACGATGGTCGGTGAACGCACCAACGTGACCGGTAGTCGCAAGTTCGCTCGCTTGATTCGCAACGAAGAGTACGACGAAGCGGTCGAGGTTGCGCGCGAACAAGTCGAGAACGGTGCAACGATCATCGATGTGAACTTCGATGATGCGTTGCTCGATGGCGTCGAAGCCATGACGCGATTCTTGCGTTTGATCGCGGGTGACTCCGTCGTGGCCGCCGTTCCCGTGATGATCGACAGCAGTCGCTGGGAAGTCATCGAGGCTGGTCTGCAAAACGTGCAGGGCAAAGCGATCGTCAACTCGATCTCTCTGAAAGACGGCGAAGAAGAGTTTCTCCGTCGTGCAAGGTTGGTGCGCCAATACGGTGCGGCGACGGTGGTGATGGCGTTTGACGAAGAGGGCCAAGCAGCCGACGAGGACAACAAGGTCCGAATTTGCAAACGAGCTTACGACTTATTGGTCAACCAAGCCCACTTCCCGCCCGAAGACATCATCTTTGACCCCAACATCCTGACGGTTGCGACCGGGATGGAAGAGCACAACAACTACGCAGTTGATTTCGTCAACGCGGTCGAACGGATCAAGAAAGAATGTCCCGGTGCAAAGACCAGCGGCGGCGTCAGCAACATCAGCTTCAGCTTCCGTGGCAACGACCCGGTTCGCGAAGCCATCCACAGCGCGTTTCTGTACCGAGCCGTGAAGGCCGGTTTGGACATGGGGATCGTCAACGCGGGGCAGTTGGAAGTCTACGAAGAGATTCCCAAGGATCTGCTGGAACATGTCGAGGATGTGCTTTGGAACCGACGCGATGACGCGACCGATCGCATGCTGGAATTTGCCGAGACTGTCAAAGGCAGCGGCAAGAAAAAATCCGGCGAAGACCTGGCTTGGCGAGAGAACTCGATCGAAGAACGGATGAAGCATGCTCTGATCAAGGGCATCGACAAATACATCGTCGAAGACACCGAGGAGGCGCGTCAGCACTACGACAAATGCTTGCACATCATCGAAGGTCCGTTGATGGCTGGGATGAGTGTGGTGGGTGATTTGTTTGGTCAAGGCAAGATGTTTTTGCCTCAGGTCGTTAAGTCCGCACGCGTGATGAAGAAGGCGGTCGCCTACCTCGAACCGTTCATGGAACAGGAAAAGGTCGAGGCTGGAACTCAAGATCACAAAGCTCGCGGCAAGTTCTTAATCGCGACGGTCAAAGGCGACGTTCATGACATCGGCAAGAACATTGTCGGTGTGGTTTTGCAGTGCAATAACTACGAAGTGATCGACCTGGGCGTGATGGTTTCCAGCGAAAAGATTTTGGAGGAAGCCGTCAAGCAAGACGCTGACATGATTGGTTTGTCAGGGCTGATCACACCCAGCCTCGATGAGATGGTTCATGTCGCTCGCGAGATGAAACGCATCGGGATGAAGAAGCCATTGTTGGTCGGCGGTGCAACGACGAGTGCCAAGCACACGGCGGTTCGGATCGCACCGGCATACGACGGTCCGGTGTTGCACGTCTTGGACGCCAGTCGCAGTGTTGGTGTCGTGGAGAAGTTGCTCAGCGATGATTCTCGCGATGCATTTTTGGAAGCCAATGTCAGCGAACAAGAGAAGCTGGTCAGCAGCTTCCGCGAACGCAAGCAGACCTTGGTTCCTTATGAACAAGCTCTCGAGAAACGATTCAAAACGGATTGGGAATCGGTTCGCATTGACCAACCTGAATTCATTGGTACGAAGGTGCTCGATGACTTCCCGCTGGCAACACTTCGTGACTACATCGATTGGTCACCATACTTCATGACTTGGGAGCTAAAGGGCAAGTACCCGAAGATCTTCCAAGATGAAACGGTTGGTCCGATTGCCAAAGAGGTGTTCGAGAAAGCGAACAAGATGCTTGACCGAGTTATCGATGAAAAACTGATTCAAGCCAAAGGCGTGTACGGTTTCTGGCCAGCGGCATCGGACGGCGATGACATCATCGTTTACACCGATGAGTCGCGAACGGAAGAACGCACGCGATTCCATTGCTTGCGTCAGCAATGGGAGCGTCGCGGGCAGAAGGATTTCCGTTCGTTGGCCGACTACATCGCGCCCGTCGACAGTGGTCGCAAAGACTACCTCGGTGGTTTCGCCGTGACCGCTGGATTGGGCGCTGAGGAATTGTCGATGCGATTCAAGAAGGAGCTCGACGACGAAGGTTCGATCATCGCTTCTGCGGTCGCCGATCGCTGTGCCGAAGCCTTCGCGGAATACTTGCACCAACAAGTCCGCGAGCAATGGCAATACGGCAGGGAAGAGGATCTGACCAACGAGGACATGATCGCGGAGAAGTACCGCGGCATTCGGCCGGCGGCGGGCTATCCTGCGTGTCCCGATCACACTGAGAAGCGAACCCTGTTTGACTTGTTAGAAGCCGAGAAGAACACCGGAATCAATCTGACCGAGAGCTATGCGATGTCGCCGGGAGCCAGCGTCAGTGGTTTGTACTTCTCGCATCCAGATGCCAAGTACTTCACGGTCGATCGGATGACGAAAGACCAAATTGAATCATATGCGGCTCGCAAGGGCTGGCCGATTTCGGAAGTTGAGCGTTGGTTGTCACCCAACTTGGCGTATGACCCATCCTGATCGTCGGTGGCTGTGGTTGGTCAGCGGGATCACCCTCGCATTTTTAGTGCGAGGTTCGATCGTGCTGGCCAAACTGGATTCGTTGGATGCGGATCCGGATGCCTATCGAGTGATCGCGGAAACGCTGGCCCAAACCGGTACCTTCGGTTTGATGGGTGAAGGTGAGGTGGCGACCCCGACCGCGTTTCGTCCTCCGCTGTATCCGTGGTTGCTCTCATTCTTTGTTGACAACGATGGCCATTTGGCATCCGGTTGGGTGGCCATGTTGCATGTGTGTTTGGGTGTTCTGACGATTGGTTTGACGTGGGACATCGCTCGCCGTTGGTGGTCCGATCGAGTTGCTTGGATCGCAGCGAGCCTGGTGGCCATAGATCCGATGCTATTGTGGCAATCCACACTGGTGATGACGGAAACCATTGCCACTGCGTTGACGGCGATGGTTTGGTGGTGGTGGGTGGCGAGGCTGAACCCCAGGCCGGGAGCCGTCAAATTGGACGGCGACGAACGAATCAATTCGTGTGATCTGTCACCTTCGCGGCCGATCATCGATGCCGTTGTGTTTGGCGGATTGTTGTCGCTGACTGTTTTGTGCCGGCCGACGTTCTTGGTTTGGGCGGCGATGTTGATTCCGGCTTTGTTCTTCGTCGGTCCAAGTTGTCGGATACGGCGAGTGGCTCGCGTCGGCGTCGTGGGTTTGATTCTCGTTGCGACTGTTGGTCTTTGGACGTTGCGGAATGTTACGCAACTTGGTCACCCGATTTGGGCAACCACGCATGGTGGCTACACATTGTTGCTGGCGAACAATGAATCGTTTTATGACTCCCTGAATGAGTCATCGATTGGATGGAAACCTTGGGAACGTACGCCGTGGGATCCGACCGAGTTCTTCGCTGAGTACGAGGCCCGAGAAAGAGGCGACGACGAGGTGTCGGATGATCGGGTTGCCTATGAAATGGCCAGGTCCACCATCTCGAATCGGCCGGCGATGTTTGCTTGGTCGTGCGTCGTTCGGGCGACGAGTCTATGGCATCCGTTTCCCGCTCGCACGCCCGATCGATCGATGATGGTGATCCTTCTGATCGGGATTTATCAAAGCGGAATGCTGTTGTTCGCTGTGCTTGGAGTTGGTCGGCACTGGCGTCAGTGGCGACGCCCGAATGCTTGGCCTGTGTTCGCGTTGGTGATCACGCTGACCGCGGTGCACAGTGTGTACTGGAGCAACCCACGAATGCGTTCGCCGGTCATTCCGATGTTGGCCGTTGCGGTGGCGTGCTTGGTGGTTCCAAAGAAGGCGGACCGAACCACAACCACGTAGCCGGACACCGTAGGCTAGGTTCTACCTAGCGACCGTGATTCGCTGGTCCGTCGGAAGCTTGTGATGGATCGTGCTGTTGACGCCTCGCTTTGTTCCAAAGCATCGGTTGGGATTCCAGGTGGAACCTGGACTACGAATAAAATGCGAAGGGAAATTGCAAAGTAGTTTATCTGTTCAGCGTTGTTCGAGCAGGGATCGTTGGCGTTCGTACTTGTAGCCGGGCATGAAGAAGCATCCCGCTGCGACGATGCCAAAGATCAAGTGAGCGGCGGATGGGAACACCGCCATCGCTACCGAGGTTGCGAGCAAGAGCACTGTTTGAATGTAAAACGCTCCGCTCAGCATCCCGGCTTTGATCAGGAAGACCATGGCGGTGATCACGCCCAGCATCGGTGCCAATCGCAATGGTTCCAGTCCGATCCACCATTCCAACGGAAACAGCAGGGCGGTCGCAATCAGGCTGGCGCCCCACACATGGGCGACTTGTCGTTCAATGAACGTGACCGGTCCCATGCGTTGACGCAGTTTCCAAAACACGGCGGCCCAGGCACTCAGTCCGATCACCCACACGAAGACATAAATCCAACGCTCATTGATCCCAGCGAGCGCCATTTGCCAAGTCATCAGACTGGCCACCAACAGCACCAGCGAATGCCACATCCAAAGCAGCCCCCACTTTTCAAGCACGGCCGCATGATGGGTTTCGCGAAAGACTCTCGCGAGGACTTGGTTGAAACGGCCGCTGCGAGCGGAGACGCGTTCATCGGCGAGGTAGGCTTCGATGTCGCTGGCGAGTGCTTCCGCGGTCGGGTATCTCAGGTCGGCTGGTTTTTGCAAACAACGAATCGTGATCATCTCGAGATCACGATCCAAACTTGGACGTAGCGCTCGCGGCGGCGTCGGATCTTGTTCCGTGACCAACATCACCAGTTCCATCGGTGATTCGGCGACGAAGGGGGCCCGTCCGGTCAAAGCGAAATACAGAACGCAGCCGAGCGAATAGACGTCGCTGGCGGGACCGATGTCACCGCGACGACCACCGGCTTGTTCGGGTGACATGTACGCGGGGGTGCCGACCAACATGCCGGTTCGGGTCAGGTCCATCTTGGCACCGACCTGTTTGGCCAATCCAAAATCCGTGATCATCGGTCGCCCGTCTTTGGCGATCAGGATGTTGCCCGGTTTGATGTCGCGGTGCAGGATGCCAGCTTGATGAGCCACCGCGACGGCGCGAGCGATTTGGGCGACCATTCGTGCCGCCTCGCGAGGTGCCATGGGACCGCACGCAACTCTCTGGGAAAGGGTTTGTCCTTCGATGAATTGCATGCTGAAAAATGGCCGGCCTTCGATGTCACCGACTTCGTACACGGGCACAATGCTGGGGTGATCCAGAGATGCAGTTGCCGCGGCTTCGGCCATGAAGCGTTGCAGATCGGCGTCGCTGGCCAAACGGCCCCGAAGGATCATCTTGATCGCGACTTCTCGGTCGAGCGATCGTTGGCGGGCACGAAAGACCACGCCCATGCCGCCTCGGCCAACTTCTTCCAGCAAATCAAAGTCGCCGATGGTTGTCGGCAATCGAAGGCTACGCCAACGAGCCGACGAGTCTTCTGAAACGTCGGGGACATCCGGAACCACCGGGGCTTCATCGTGGGCGGTGCCGGCGGTGTCGGTGACCAATACGGCACCCCACAGTTGCTGCAAATCATCTGCAAGTGTTGGGTGTTGTTCGCAAATGGCGTGGAAGTCGACGGCTTCGCCCTGGCAAACTTTGTCTGTGATCTCCGCTAGCACATCGGCAAGGTACTGATCGTGCGAACGAACTTCGTCGGATGAGCCGGTGTGCGACGGGTCTGGCGAAGAGGCCATCGAAGCCTCAACCCTGCGAGTCGTTGTCGACGCCGAAGTTTTCCTTGTCTTCTTCCAGCACCGCTTTCAAGCGACGAACCGCACGCAGGTAGCGCATGCTGGCGGCGGGTGGATTGAGGTTAAGAACTTCAGCGATCTCGAGGTTCGAAAGGTGCTCGTAGTGACGCATTAGGATGACTTCGCGGTCGCCTTCGTCCAGCTTCTGAATGGCCGCCTCGACTTGCGTCGCGATTTCACGCTGGGTCGCGACGGCGGCGGGAGTCATCGCGGGGTCGCACAATTGAATCGCGAGATCGACGGATGATTCATCCACACGGCCGCCGCCGGCGATCGGTTGCTCGCGGTCCATGTTGCGTTTGGCACTGACACGGTGGCGGCGGTAGGTGTCAATGATGTGGTCCCAGGCGATTTGCCGGAGCCACAAATGGAACGCCATCACCGGATCGTCGAGGTACTTTTGGAGACGTCCGCTGGCTTCGACCAAAACTTCTTGGACGACGTCACTGACGTCCACGCGTCGCTGGACTTTTCGGTCCAAACGGACCTCCACCAATCGACGGATCGGGCCGCGGTGTCGGTCTAGCAGTTGATTGACGGCTTCGGGGTCGCCCTGGCGTGCTGCTTTGATCAGCACTTCCGTGTTGTCGCCCGATGGCCATAAAGATTTGGTCATGGTCACGCTCCAATCACATGGTAGCGTGTTGGAAATAGGGCAATCGTCCCTGGCTCACTTCCATTCGCGAATTTGAATGTTCTTGAACCAAACTTTCATGGCGGGGCCTCGGTGCAATTGCAACGCGATGACTCCCGAGTCGGCTTTTTTGCCGGGTTGTTGGTCGACCAAACGGATCATCAGCGTTTCGTTGATGAATTGTTCCAAGTGGTTGTCTCTCACCAAGATTCGGTAGTCGTTCCATTCGCCCAGATGGATGCTGTTGGCGAGTTCTTCGGCGGTCGCGAATTGTTCGGTCGTCTTTTCGCCGGTCGCCCAAATCGTGGTTTGTTGTCCGCGAGTGGCCAAAATTCCGCGGCCTTTTTCTTCGTACAGGATCCCTGCGAAACGATTGGTCGCATCGATGTCGGCTTGGTAGCCACCGACGATGAATTTCTCTTCGTCGAGGACTTTGCTGCGGTACTGGATGCCCGAGTTGCCACCAATCATCTTGAACTGCAGAGTCAGCTCGAAGCTGCCTTTGACCGGGCGATCGAGGATCAAGAACGTGTTTTGCTTGATCGGTTCCTCATCGGTCGTTTGACCGTGAATCGCACCGTCGTCGACCGACCAAAGGTCCTCACGCCCACGCCAGCCGTCGAGGGTTTTGCCATCGAACAAGGTGACGGTTTTGGCACCTTTCATTGTTTTGGCCAGAACAGCCTTATCGCTGTCTTGGGCGTTGGCGGGGGAAGCCGCGAAGGTGGCGGCAAGAGTCAGGATGCAAAGAACACGGTTCACGGTTGAGCTCATGAGGTGGGGCGGGAAGGTGTGTTTCGGGCAAGAGAATGCCGGGAAGGGCAGTTTAACCGGAGGAATCTATGGATGGGGCTCGGACGGCAAAATCCTGTTGGTGACAAACGGCTCGCCGCTGATACGGGCAAGCC
>NZ_DDGH01000109.1:50479-59949 GCF_002337565.1 Rhodopirellula sp. UBA1907
TCGCCGCTGATACGGGCAAGCCACCCGGTGCGCCACTGCGGGGCCGAGAGATCCTACGGCTGTACGTCGATCGGAGCGATTTCCGGGACGTTTGACTAAGAGTCTTCGCCCAGGTTGAACAGGTGTCGCAACGCCTCCAGCAGTCCGCGTGAATGCCCGTCCGCAGCGTCATCTCGCAGCGAGGCCATCGGCGGATGCAGCAGTTTGTTGGTCAGTCGATCGAAAGATTTTTCGATCTCCTTCTGCATGGCCGTGTCGGTGGAACCATTGAGCTTTCCAAACAGCCGCTGCAGTTCTTCCGCTTTGACTTTGTCAGCCCGTTCACGAAGCCGGCGAATGACCGGTCCGGTCGCTCGTTGTTGCAGTGATTGAAAGAAGCCATCGACTTCCTCATCGATGATCTTCTTCGCTTTCGGCCACTGCTTTTCGCGTTCGCGGCGGTTTCGATTGCAGGCAGCCTGCAGGTCATCGATCTGGTACAGGTACACACCGGCTTCGTCGCCGATGATCGGATCGAAGTCTCGCGGAACGGCCAAGTCGAGAACCAACATGATGCGGCCACCTCGTTTGGCATTCAGAGCCGCGAAAGTGGATGCGTCGACGATCGGTTCTTCGGCTGAGGTGGTGCCGATCAGCAGATCCGCTTGCACAATCTGGTCGTGCAGACTGTCCATCGATTCAGCGTCGGCGCCAAATTCTTCGGCCAGCTTCTGTGCTCGATCGAGACTTCGGTTGACGACGCATAAATTGTTCGCACCGCCGTTCTTTAGATATCGAAGCGTTTCTTCGGCCATCTCGCCGGCACCGCACAGCACCACGCGTTTGCCCTGCAGCCGATTGAAGACTTCGGGAACAACTTCGCCGATTGCAACACTGGGAACGCTCAACCGGCGACGGTGAATACTGGTCTCCGTTTGCACTCGCTTGGCGGTTCGGTTCGCGGCTTGGAATACGCCGTGGGTGATTGGGCCGGTGCGATCGGCATCGTTGGCCAAGTCGTAGGACTGTTTGACCTGCGACAAAATCTGGGCTTCGCCGACGACCATGCTGTCCAAACTGGCGGCGACCAAGAACAAGTGTTCGACGGCTTCGCGGCCTTCCCGGATGATCATGTGGTTGGCGACGAAGTCACGCGATTGGTTCAGGCAATCGGCGACCAAATCAATCAAGTCGTCGGATTGCAGGGAAGCTGGATTGTTGCCCGCTCCATACAACTCAACCCGGTTGCAGGTGCTCAGGAGAACCAGTTCGGCATCGGCGAAGCGCTGGCCGAACAGTTCGAAGGTGCGATTGATTTCGTTCTCGGTGAACGACAACTGCTCGCGGATTTCAACGGCAGCATCGTGATGGCTGCACCCGATCATCTTCAGGGTCATGACTGGCCTCGCGGCGTGGTCATTTCCGGTGCCACTTCGTTTTCGGGCAACTCGATCTCTGAGTCGATGTTTTGGATTGGCGTTTCCGCGGGTCCGTCGGATTGATCGGCACCGTGGGAACTGGACAGCACACCGGTCATGGCGAGTGCCAAGAATCCAAAGCTGGCCAGAGTCAAATAAGCGACTTTGCGGCCGCGGCTGGCGGGTGCGTAGAAGTACTCGACCAACGTGGCTGAAACCAACCACAGGAACAGAACGCCGGAGAGGACGATTCCGCCGTCGGTCCATGGAATCACGCCCAGACGGTTCCAGTTCATGACGACACCGGAGACGAGTCCCACCCCGACGGCGGCGGTGCTGATGATCAAGCAACTTCGGTTAAGGTTTTGAAGGGTTTCCAGGGTTGGCAAACGGAGCGATGAACCGGCTTGCTTGCGTTTCAAACGCCACGACTGGACCAGATACATCGCTCCGGCCAAAAAGCCGATCAGAACGGCAGCCGAACCCAGCATCATGGATGCACCGTGGACGCCTCGCCAAACCTCGACGGCTTCGCTGCGTTCAAACGCGGGCATGTGGCTGACCGCTCGCGAGAGTGCGATCATCGCGAGGATTGCCGGCAGAAAGAACAGGCCGATGACCGTGTCCGGCCGTCTCAGATAGAACGCGAAAAAGGCGATTGCCAATCCCAATGCGACCATCAGCGACCAATCGGTCCATGTGGCCAGACGCCCGACGTTGGCTTCGTTGGCAATCGACGCGGCTCGCAGCGTCAGGTAGGTGACGTGGGTGAAAATACCCAGACCCATCATCACGATCACTGCCAGGCCGCGGCCGGGGACGCGGCCGAGAAAGCGCAACGCTTCTAAGACCAGCACCACGAGGTAGCTGGCCGAGAAACAAGTGACCGAAATTTGACGCAAGAAATCCATCATGGCTTTATCGTACACCGACCTGGAAAATTGTCAGCCTGGAAGGGATCGCTCACCACGGTTGTTCGGAGAATGCGTGGATTTGAAGAGCACCTTCGGCACCCATTCGCACTCGGATGGCTCCTTCACGCGATGTCACGTGCACGCCGCCTCCCGCCGCGGACAGCATTTCGGTGACCTCGGGTTTGGCAGCCCTCCGGCCACCGCTGACGATCGTTTCCAATGGTCGTGCCCAACGCAGAACCGCCTCGGCGTCCATTTGCAAACTGCCGTGATGCGGTGCCATCATCACCCCGCCGGGTGGCGGCCGAAGTGTGTTGGTCAGCACCGCGGTTCCCGGTGGTTCCAAATCACCCGGCAATAAGAGCACGCGATTTCCCGAATCGATCCTTAGCACCAGCGAATTCGCATTGTCGTTGCCTTCGATTCGTTCTTCGGGCGGGTGCAGCACCGTGACCCGATCCAGCCAACTGGGGCCGGCGTGTCGAACCCGCTCACCCCGATGAACTTCCAACACCGGAATTCGGTGTCGGCGGATCGTTTCCGAAGCCTGAGCCAACGCGAAACCGTCGCCATCAAAGAAACTGGGCGGAACAACGATCACTCCGATCGAAAATCGTTTGGCCAAACCCGGCAACGCATTGAAGTGATCGGTGTCGGCATGCGACAGAAAAATCCCGTCGATGTGCGTGGCTCCCAAAGCCCACAACGCATCCTCGATATTCCGACTGGTTGCGTTGGCGTTGCCCATCCAGCCGCAATCATAGAGCCACACTTCCCGCTCGTTGGGACGCAAGATGGTTGCGGTCCCGTGTCCCACGTCGACGAAGGTAGCTTCCAACGTTTGATTGGGAAGATCCGCTGAGTTGGTGGCCAACCCGTAGGCAATCCCGATCCAACTGACCAACAAACCGGCTTCGATCATACGGCGACGAATGCCCTGGGAGGTCACCATTGGCCGAATCGCAGCCCACGAAATCAAACCGAGGTAGAAGATCACGATCCAAAACGTCGGTGGTGACGGCAACCAAAAGTGACCTCCGGCCAAGCCCGCCGCTGAATCGATCATCCACTGCATGATCGAAAGCAACTTGCCGCAGACTCCGCCGGGAATCCACGCCAGAGATGGCAACCACCAGCCGAGCAAGATCGTCATCACTCCGGCGGACAACGCGAGAGCCATCAATGGTGAAAGCATGACATTGACGATGACGCTGATCGGTGAGACCACATGGAATTGCGACCAAACCAAAGGCAGAGCCATGAGAGTGACCGCGCCGCTGTACCACAGCACGCGTCCGGTCCATGAAAGACAAAACGAAAACAACCGTCGCCACGCGGCTTGGGATTGTTGGGCCAACTGATCAAAGCGTTCTTCGACACGAATCGTTTCCGCCGCGGGCGTCAGTGCACTTGAGAAAGGACGTCCGCACATCAACAAGGTGGCGACGGCCAAGAAAGACAACTGCACACCGATGCCAAAGATCTCCGCTGGCATCCAAACCATCAGGATGATGGCTGCCAAAGACAACGAGTTGAGCGGGTGATGTGGACGAGCCAAGAGTCGGGCGAGAATGACCGTCGACATCAGGATCGCGGCTCGTGTGACAGGCGGTCGAGCACCGGTGATGGCGACATAAAACAGCATCACGATCACAATCAATGTCACTGATCCGGCGATGGGTAGACGCAACAAACCAGCCACCGCACCAGTCAACAAAACAATGATCCCCAAGTGCAGTCCGCTGACCGACAGCAGGTGGGCCGTGCCGGTGACTAGCAACCGTTCGTTCGTTGGACGATCCAGGAAATCTCGTTGGCCGAGCGTCAAAGCCAACGCGAGCCCACGTTGCGACGGTTCGATCTGTTTCAAAATCGTGTCCCGAGCCGAAGCGGCGCGATCGGCCAACCATCGCTGAAGAGCATTGTCCCAAGGCAATGCACCTTTGGTGACTTCGTTGCCACTAAGCAGTTGAACTTGATCGGCCGAGCCCACCCGCATACGTGCGTGAATGTTTTGCCGGCGTGCTGCGATTCGCTGATCGGTTTCACCTGGGTTGCTCGGTGGGGGAATCGCAGCGATCCGACCATACAGTTCAACCGGATCACCCGGTCGCAAGTCCTCGCGTTCCGCATCGACCATCACCATCACTCGGCCGGTGAACGGAACTTGCCGAGTGCCACGCCGCATCGTCAGTACTCGAACAATCAATCGTGTTTGATACTGAACATCGGATTCAACCGTTTTGTTTCCGCGAGCACCATCGAGCCCAGATGTCCTCGCGACGGTGTTCTCCAGGGCATCTCTTTGCAAACGAACGGGCTCATCGACCACCGCGACCATGACCGTCGGCTCTTCCTCGTAGGTCAGTATTTCGCGGATGGTCGCCGAAGCGTATTGCCATTCATCCAACGCGTGTCTTCCCGCGAAAGCGAACAGAAAAAAACCGAACCAGCACACTGTTCTGAATCGAGATTGCAATCTGATTTGGGATCGCGTGCGGCTACCGGCGGTGTCGGAACGGCCTGGCGTGACAACCAACCAAGCCAGGACCCAGGCAATCGCCATCGCGATCATCGCCCCGAACCAGACTCGCGGAGATTGAGGCCAAACATGGTTGAGAGTCAGGCCGGCCAGCCCGGTGGCGGCAAACATCGTCAACGGCTGTCGGCTGGGGAGTTCCGTCAGGTGCCGAGTCGAGAGACTGCCTTGCCGCATTCTGAAGTCAAATCCGTAAGAAAAGATGCCGCGGTGAATCGTAGGCCGCATAACCCGTACATCCGGCACGCATTCGCGGCGTTTCAGTTTGCCTGGTCGGCAAACTCGCCGGAATGCTCAGCCCGAACCTAACCCGCGTGCTACTCATTGTACGGCCAAGAACTCTCGGTCACACGCTTCTGGATCTTTGAGGGATCGGACTGAAAGTCCACTTCCCGACTTCGCACTGTTTCTTAATGCACGAGGAAACCCATGCCAACGACTGCCAAATCATCGCCAAAAACTTCCGCCGCCAACCGCTCCAAGAGCAAGAACGTTGGTGACGAAGTGGTGACCATCGATCGCCGTCGTAGCGAACGTCGCGATGGCAACGCCGATGCGAGCGATGCAGGCATGATGGACCAGCCTCGTCGAAAGAAACAACGTCGTCGTCACATTGATCCAACAACGTGCGAACGCGACTACAGCGATCAAGAAGTCGAGTTCATGAAAGCGATGGACGATTACAAACGTGACTCCGGCCGCATGTTCCCAACCTGCAGCGAAGTCTTGGAAGTCTTGCGGTCGCTCAACTACGTGAAGCTGTCCGACGAGCAATTCGAAGAGTTGGGCTTGAACGACGCTCCCGAAGGCGAAGAAAGCTGGAGCGATGAAGAAGCCGACGAACTAGCCGAAGTCTGATTCGAACAGGTTCAAACCGATCGTTCGATTGCGGGGGTGTTCATTCAGTTGGACGCCCCTGTTTTCGTAGACTCGGTACCGGATGCTGGCGTCCAAATTTCGCCGCGACCATCAATCAGTTGGTCGCCACGGCACACATTCAGCGAATGCAAGACGTCGGGCGTCAGCCATTTTGCGGCGCTGTTCCGACTCATCAGACCCAAGAAGGCTGAACGCAGAGGGATGGGCGTTGAGAACCGACGTTCATCAAGCATCGGAGTCCGGCCAAAGATCAACGTTCCCCGCCGCATTCCATAGGCGATGGTTGGTCCGCAGTTACCGGCCACGCCAATCGTGCCAGCGACCATCCAAGTCGCGAGACGCTTTCCGACGTTGCCGCCAATCCAGATTTCTCCACGACGCATGCGATGACCCGCGTCGTCACCGGCGGATCCTTCGACGATCATTTGGCCGCCATTCATGCCAACATTGCGGGAACCGATTGGCGAACCCAGGTAATCGCCCGCGTCGCCACGCACCACGATGCGTCCGCCGGACATACAACTGCCCGCGTGATCGCCAACGTTGGACTCGCAAAGGATCTCGCCCAGCTTGTGTTGGAATCCGATTCCCGAAACAGGTTGCATGCAGCCATCGAAAACCAGCCGTGGCATCGAGACATCGGATCGCACGGAGACCTCTAAAAAATCGCCGATCGCAATCGGGCCAGATCGAGATTGCAACTGGAATCGTTCAATCTCGAGCGTTGATAGTTGGACCCATTCATCCAGCCGGATTCGCGATGCATCCAGCGATGATGGGAGCTCGGATCGAAGACGCAGCGTGATTTGACTCATCGTTCGGCCCCCGAATCGGAGGGCGATGATGTGCGGTCGAGCAATTCATGCAGCTTGAAATGATGCCGGCCAAGTTTCCCGCCATAATTCCCCGCCGAGATGCTCAATAGCCCTTCGGAAGCAGCTGCTTCGCATGCGGCGGTAATGCCGACTCGCATCGATTCGGCGATCTCGTCAAACGACAATCCATCGATCACCACTTCGATTGCCGCGTTGGCGTCGGAAGGCAATTCTGATGGCGTGACTTCTCGAAGTGTGGGGCAGAACGCGTCATTGGTCGAGGCAAACAATGCGGCGTACTTCGATCCGACTTTGGATCCGCTGCGAGTCGTTCCGCCGGGAAACGGAGTGATGATGCCAGGGAGTTCTCGCATTGCATCAATCGCGGCGCGGCTGGCGATGGTGACGGACTGCATCGTTCGCCCGACCAAGATAAAGTTGCCGCCTCCGATTGCGTCGACTCGACCGACGTCGTGCTGACAAACGAATTCACCGTCCATCACGGGAATTCGCCAGTAACGCACAGGCCGGGACCTTCCATCCGCGTCCAAATGATGAATCTGCTTGCTGATTTGGTTCCCGTCACCAAAGTATCGCAGTGACTTTCCGATCGGTACGCGCTTGGGATGTACCTCGCTGCCGCCGGGGATGCCACCGTACAAAGCGGTTGTGGGACAAGTCAAAACGCACTGGCCGGCTCGCCGTGGAATTTGCTTTTCCAGATCTTTGCCCGACATTCCAAATGCCAATATCGCGACGCCTGGGCGACCATCGGGTGTCTGCTCCGGTGACAGTGTTTGTTCGACCGCGATCTCAAGTCCGCAGGCGATGACGCTGGTTCCGAACCCGCACATCGCCCCGGCCGATTCTTCGCACCAACGACGATCATCCGCGGTCACGATTAATCGTGTGGCCTTCATGTCAAAGGCTTCGGCAAAGGTGTCTTTGATCGAGACACCGGCAATCGACAATGGTTTGGACGCCGCCGTGGAATCAGCCATGTTGATTCTCCGACCGAGGTGTTTCGATCAAACGCGTGCCGATCACATCTTCCATTTCACCTTTGGATATCTGCAATCGGTCCATCGCGAACGTTCCTGTGCGAGCATGCATCTCACGGAACTTGGGGATGTATGCGGGGTCGACTTCAACTGAAGCAGCTAACGTGTTGTCCCGTCTCGCGGGGGTTGCAGTCTCTACGTTTTGACCTCGCGAACGAATTTGAACGCCTTGTTTGAATACATCTCGCGGAGTGCGAAACATGGTTTCGACGTCGGTGCTTTCTTCGTACACAACCACATCGGCCATGCATCCCGGTTGCAATCGGCCTCGGTCAGACAGACCCAAAATCGATGCGGGTGCGGACCGAGTCATCACCGCGATATCGTCAAGCGAATATTCGCGATCGATGCCCGCCAGTGAGCTGGCAGCTGCCGCGTCGGAATGGATTTCGGAAAGTGCCGTTTCGCGAAGCGATTTGTTGGTCAGCAAGGCGATCAGGTGCGGATACGCAGTGAACGGTCCGCCGTTGGGATGGTCGGTCGTCAGGAAAACTCGTGACGGGTCGTCGACCATCAAGAACAACTCCAATCCGATTGCCCACTGCAGACTGTGCACAAATTCGCGGCGAGCGTATCGGAAGGGAACGACTCCGCAGCCGGCTTCACATTCGATGTCCAGCAATACTGACTTGCGAGGCTTTGCCAGATTGCGATTGTCGTATTGATGCATCGCGTCCGCACTGATCGTGACCGTTTGGCCAAACTGAATTTGTCCGACGTCCAGCGTCACATTGGGGTTGGCTTTCAGTGCGTCCGCCAACTTCGCCGCGGACGATGAAAATTTGTAGGGACCTTCCGTTCCATAGCTGTGGAATTGAGCGTGGGTCAAATGAATGGGATAGCCATCGGCGGCTCGGATCGTTGCCAGCGTTGAATCGATGTTGCCGGGTACACCCAGATTGCTGCAGTGAACATGCAGCGGATGTCGCAAACCGATTTCCGTAACCGCTCTGCACAGCACGCGAATGATTTGGCCGGGAGTGATTCCGTATTTCGGATGTTGGGTGTCGACATCCATTTCGCGTTCGTTGAATTTGAACGCGTTGATGCCGCCTGGGTTCACGACTTTCACGGCGATGCAGCGAGTCGCTTGAACCATCCAAGCGACATACGCGTTGATGACTTCTTGTGGTTCATCGTCGGCGATCAGTCGAAGCAACACGTCGTCGTTGCCGAGCAAACAGTACCCGCCGGTGTCGAGCCCGCGAACGTCGGCCATCTCCGCGTGTGCAGATCGTGCGTTGCATGGAATCACCGCAGGCTCAAAGCACGTCGTGTAGCCCATGTCCAAGTATCGCGAAGCGGTCACCGATGCCGCCGGAAGGAACTCGCACGAGGCCGCGTCTTCGCCGTTGATGCGTGTGGCTTCACGCCAGGGTGGCATTTGGTCGCCCAGCAGCATGCGAGCCAAGGTGACTTTGCCTCCGCCGATGTGCGTGTGCAAATCGATGCCACCCGCCATCGTGACACATCCGCTGCCGTCAATGGTTTGATCCGCGACGGTTCCTTTCTCAGGAGCCTCGATGAGATGACCGTCTCGCCACCAAAGATCCGCGATCTCGCCGCCCGGTTTGGCTCCAGGGGCCGACGGATCGATCAGCCGGCTTCCTTGAAGAACAGTGAGCATGGTGAAAAACAAACGCGGGAAGTGGCGAGCGAATGGCGAAGGCTGCCAGAAATGAATGTTCGGCGGGGAATATACGCGAATTCCGATGTCCCTGGTACGATGCTGCCCCTGAGCCTCGTGAACCATGTCTCGCCACGCAGCGGTCCATTGCGATCACGATTGGTCATCATCGACTTTCATTCTCGTCCTCTCCCTCCTCGATCCAGTCTACTTGCGTGTCCCATGAGTGAATTGATTA